>JABAYK010000005.1:0-48636 GCA_018609045.1 Flavobacteriales bacterium | reverse complement strand
GAGAAACGGCATTTTGTCTTTTTTCAAGCTCAATTCCAGAAGTTTTATTTCCCGTAATTAAACTACTCATTGCCTTTTTTAATTCATTTTTATCTTGATTGATTAGGTCTATTTCAAAATCAAATTTTTCTTTCAAAATTTCATAAGGCTCAATATTAGTAACAATTACTTCTTTTTTAAAGAATAGAGGCTCGAGTAATGAGGTAGATAATGCATCATGTGAAGCAATCTGCAAACCAACATCCATTGCTTTCCAAATTTGGATAATATCTTCAAAAGGAAGAAATTCATGTTCTACAATCTTGATGTATTCTTCAACTTCTTTATCTTTTATTAATTGAACTAAATCTTTAAAAATTTGGGGATTAATGGCATTTCCTAACCAGAAATAAACTACAAAATTTGAAATTCCTTCATTTTTTAATAATTCCGCTGCCTCAATAATTAAATCGTGTCGACTTGCATATGAAATTGATTTTGGCCAAAAAAACTTTACTTTATCTTTAGGTAATTCCTTGATAAAACTTGCGGCTTCTTGAGTTATACATTCATCTTTATGGTTGTAATAAATTTTAGATAACCCCCAAGGAATAACTTGAAGGTTTACCCCTTTTAACCTTCTGTTAATCAAATTATAAGTTCCATACCAAAGATTTTGTACAGAATCTGATTTTTTAAAAATATAGCGGTAAATAAATCCTTTAATCGTACTTTTATAGAGCTCTCTTGGCAAAGGCTCGCTCCAAACACTAAAGTTTAATTTCACTGATTTATTTTTAAACCAAAGGTTTATCAATACAATGTAAAATTTAACCCAATTGTGTATCCAAATTAACTCAAATCCCCTAAAACCTGAAATTATTAATTTCAAAAATTGAAAAAAATCTTTTTTGTAATCAATAAAGGTAATATTGCTAAACTCGTTTAATGGATAACGTTGCTTACCTGTAAATACATAGGTTAACTTATATGTATTGGAATTGTGCTGAAAAAAATCTAAGTAAAGTTTTATGTTGTGTCCCTTTGGCGGACCGTACATTAAAATATTTATCATATAATTATTAAACTAAAGGCACAATTATTTTGCAGGGTTAGGGCTTCATTAATGTTTACCTATAAATTTGTTTCAAATAATTGAAATGAATAACAAGGTAGAAAAGCAACAAAAGTATTTATCCCCACTAACTTTAAGGCTTATTCAATTACTTTTTAATGTTGTTAAATCTAAACCTGTTATTACCCCAAAGCAAAAAGATGATTTTCAGCCGTTTTTTATCATCGGCTCTGGAAGGTGTGGGTCTACCTTACTAAGGTCAATTTTATTACAGCATAAGTCATTACACATTCCGCCAGAATCTGCTGCTTTGCCTAGTATTATTAAAAAATATTACCGCTATAATGGTAGCGATTGGAAGGATCTTGTTAATATTATTTTAGGTGAATTTAGTTCATTTGGTGCATATAAATATTGGCAAATTGACGTATTTGAGTTACGAGAAAAATTATACGCTACCCCTAAAAAAGAACAATCTCTTGCCTTCATTATCATGGAAATTTACAACATGCATATGAATAAATTTTCTGAAGGAGCCAAAATTTGGGGAGACAAAACCACTTTCAATACTTTGAGGCTAGAATGGATTCACAGGCTTTTTCCGAATGCTAAATACATAAATTTAATTAGAGATGGAAGAGATGTAGCCAGTTCATATCTTAAATCTGGCTTGATAGACAATTTAGAGCAAATTGCATGGCGCTGGAATACCGCAACTATCAAAGCAGAAACATTTGCGAAAAGTAAAAAATCAAAAAGTTCATTTTTGAATGTCCATTATGAAGATTTAGTTACCAAACCCGAAGAAACATCAAAGGCAATTTTTAATTTTTTAAACCTAGATTTTTCAGGAATAAATGAAAATCGAGAAACATCAAAAATGGGTGATACAGTTTTAGAACATCATGCCAATGTAAAAAACCCAATAAATTCTGAATCTATTGGTAAATGGAAAAAAGATTTATCTAACGAAGACCAATTAAAAGCTTCAAACTTGATGAAATCTCAATTAAAAAAACTTAATTATTTACCCTAACACTACTTGGAATATTAACCAATCTATTATAAATATCAATAGAATTGGCTAAATCTCCACTGGGTGAATTTTTATACATTTCTAAAGTATGCATAAGCTCCCACCCTGGCCTTGTCATTACATTGTTGCTGTTGGTGAATTCTAAAAACTCATCCCTTTGTTCTAGGTTATTTAGCAATATGGCATTTAGCCAATAATTAGCTTCTGTTCCGTCGCGCTCTGTGATAAATGTAATATTTAGCTCCTTAAAAAAATTAGCATAAAGGTTTGCCAATTCTCTTTTGTTTTGGATAAAATCCGGCAACATTTCTAATTGACCACAAGCCATAGCAGCATTTAGATTAGGCATTCGGTAATTGTATGCCACCTCATCATGATTGTACTTGTATTTATGAGGAACCTTTGAGGTAGTTGTTATATGTTTTGCTCTTTTGGCTAAAGCTTCATCATTGGTTACAATAGCACCACCTCCACCGCAGGTTATCGTTTTATTACCATTAAAACTAAAAGTCCCTAAAAGGCCAAAACTACCAGCAGGCTTGCCATTTAATGTTGAGCCAATACATTCAGCAGCATCTTCTACAACTTTAATATTGTAATGATTACATATTTCAATAATTTCTTCAATTAAAGAAACGAACCCGAAAGTATGCATAGGAACGCAAGCCGAAATCCTTTTACTAGTTTGCTTGTTGAAAGGCAAGCCTCCTCTCATTTCAACAACTTCCTCCAATCTTTCTTTTAGTTTTTTGGGCGACATGCCTAAGGCACTTTCTTCAATATCAATAATATGTGGGGTAGCGCCAATGTAGCTAATTGCGTTTGTGGTGGCAACAAAGGTGAAATTTTGGGTTAAAACCTCCGTGTCTTTTTCAGCTCCGGCCATCAGCAATGCTATATGCAAAGCAGCGGTGCCATTTACGGTAGCAACAGCATATTTTGTTCCTGCAGTTTCTGCCATCATTTTCTCAAACCTATTTACATACTCACCCACAGAAGACACAAATGTTGAGTCAATTGCATCTAAAACATATTTGCGCTCGTTGCCATAAAACCTAGGTTCATGCAGCGGAATAAAGCTATCTTGCTGATTAAAGGTTTGTTTAATAAATGATACAATCTTTTCGTTTGTGGTCATAAACTACATTTTTTGGTCAAGGTTTTTACCTGTTTCTATATGGCTAAATCCATCAATATATTTGCCTAAAAAGGCTACTAAATCAGCTTTAGATAAATTTGTTTTTCCCAACTCTTCTGCCTCCTCCATCATAGCAGAAATATCTTTTGTTTTACCTACAAATGTTTGAATTATAGCTAATGCCGAAAGTCTATTTTCGTCAACAATATCATCAGTTGTGTAAAACTCTTCAAATAACTTTTCGCCTGATGTATCTGATGGTAAAAGCAAAACAGGATAAGTTTTCTCTGAATAATTATGATTTGAAATTTTGTTTAGTGCTTCTTCTTCAGTTTCACATTCTTCTAGTGCATAACCTAATTCTTCTAAGTAAAACTTCAACGCATTTGAAATAGGTTTTAGGTCTTTTTCTGGTGATAATTTTGGAATAAAAATTTCACCTGAGTTACCTAAAATACAAGCTAATAAACAAAGTTGCCCTGCCTCAGTTGGCGAAACAAAAAACCGTTTAACATCTTTGGGGCTTACCAAAGGTTGGTGTTTTGCAAAACGATTTACAAAGCTTTCTAATAAACTACCATTTGAAAAAGCCACATTCGCAAATCTTGCGGTTGAAATTTTGAAATCGTTTTGGTAAGAAAAAATTACATCTTCCATCAACTTTTTAGTGGCGCCCATAACGTTTACAGGATTGGTTGCCTTATCAGTTGAAACACAAAAGAAATGAGCTGGTGGGTTTTTCTTGAGCAACTCTAAAAGCTTTTGTGCCATAATGAAGTTATTCTCAAACATGGCTTGTATTGAAAATGGATCCTTTTCGCTTCTTACATGCTTGTGAGCGGCAAAATTTGCTACAATATCAAAAGGCTTATGAGCCAAAAAAAGCCTTTCGAAAATAGGGTTTCCAAAGTTTAATGGGTAGGTAATTATCTCTGGTAATTGGGTATAACTACTACTTCTAATATCTCTAATAATTTCTGCCAATCCATTTTCGCTGGTATCAACTATTACTAACTTTTTTGGATTAAAATGAAGAAGAGATTTTATGTAATTTGAACCTATTGTTCCTGCTCCTCCAATTACCAAAACAGACTTTCCACTTATTTCTTCAAAAAGTTTTTTGCTGTTTGAAGCCAAATCGTTTTCAAAAAAACTTGACTCTCTTCCAGTGAGGTTTGAAATTACTTTATCAATTATTTCTTGCTTCATTTACTGTTTAATTTTCTAGCTTTAAATCTGAGTACAAAGAAAACTCGATTTTAGGATTTGATGCAGCCCATTCAAGGAAATTTTCAAAAGCTTCATGGTTACCAAAGGTTTTAGGATGCCCTATCATTACCATTGGAATTTCACCAGTTTCATTTTCAAAGCGCTTCATGTATTTAGACGCAATATAAATCATCTCTTTAGCTGTTGTACCATCAGAAAAATTAAGCATTTTATAAGATGGAGTAAGGGCATCTTTTAATTTATTCAATTTCGATTTTTTTCCCAAACCTGCCCTTCCAACGCAATTTATTGGTTTCTGTGGATGTTTTTTCAGAACCTTATCTACTAATAGAAAGAAGTTTTGGAAAATACCGGGTTTTATGGTTACAATTGGTACTTCGGTTAACCCCGTATTTGTTGGTTGAAGTATTGATTTATTCACTTTCCAAAATGGAAATTGAGGTGAATTCTTAAAGTTAAACCAGCTTTTTTCATTGGAATAACTTGCTTCAGGCGCAACCGTAGAGTCAATTTTAAAATCTAAACTTATTAAAGTTTCTAAAACTTTTTCCTCGGGTTGAATGCACCAACCTCCTGCTCTAAATGCATAGGATTTGTAACTTTTATTCTCTTTTTGTAATACAGATTCTAAAGTTTGCTTACCATTAAAAATTAGCTCCTTTACACCATAACCAAAATCATTGTTATCGCTCTTTACAGAAGGCAATCTCCATAAATTATAATCTAATTCGTAGTTATTATTATTAAATGAATAATTTAACCATTGTGGATGCAAATGCAACTGAACATCGTGATTTGACTTAATAAAATCTATCCATTGATTTTTTATGGATTTGGCTAATTCAGGTTGTTTTTTTTCAAACACCCAATACTCACAAACATCAGTAAATAGTGTAATTTTAGCTCCGAACTTATCTGCAATTACTTTTAACTTATTGGTTGGGTTTACCATGCAATGCATTACATCACCTGAACCATTGCCAAAAATTTCATGATCGGCAGAAATAATAAGTTTAAATGTAGCCAAATTTTAAAGTTTATACTTTTTACGGTCTTTTCTATTGATGTACCAAAGGTAAAAACTCAAAAACATTTTATCTATTATACCCAACGATGGTTGATGAGTAAAACTTGGTTTATAGATTTTAAAGATATCTAATCCCCACAAAACATTCTCAATTAATTTTAAGGTGGAAGGTTCAATAGTTTTTTTCCACTTGTTAAAGTTATCTTGAAGAATTGGCTTCTTTACGTTTTGTTTCCAAGTGGTTTCTTTTTCTGAGAATAAGTTATTCTTATGTTGGTGGTGATTTAACATTGATGGATCAAAATCAACTTGCAAGAAATTACACAAGGTCTTTAAAGTTTCCTCAGGATAAACCAATAAATCTTCGTATTTAATTTGAAAAAACTGTTTGTTGTTTGTGGAGAAATTTTGAGCCTTTAAAAACTGATGCTTATACTCTACAATATGCCATAATATAGGATACTTTTTACCCCAATCAGATTTCTTGCGAGATAAAATTACATCTCTAGGGTCTCTAACAATATGAATGAACTTTGCTCTTGGAAACTCCCTTAATAAGTGAGGTAAATAGTTAATATGTTCAGGATCTTTATCGCCAACTAATTGAAAGTCATTTAATAGGGCAAACTTTTCTAAAACATCACTGTAAAAATCAATGGATGAATTAAAATTCTTCTCTTTTAATAAATTCCTAATTTCTAATGGAATTCTACAAAACTCTTCATCTTGAAAAGGTAATTTACTATCAAAAGATTTAGCGTTTGGGCCAATGGTTGGCAAGTAAAAATTTAATAAAAAATGGTTTTCAGGTAGCATACCCATTTTTGAATGGGCATTTATTATGGTTTGTAATAAAGTAGTTCCTGACCTACCAACTCCAAACAAAAATATTGGGGTAAATTCTTTCATTCAACTTCTTCAAAGTCTATGTATTCATCACCTGTTGAGCCATCGTGTTTGGGTTTGCTGGGCTTTTTGGGAATTGTAACCTTTATTTCGCCTTCGTCTGATTTTATATTTTCTTCTTGAAAGCCTTGCTGCTGTTTATACTGATTCTCGAAGTTTTTTTGAACCTTTTTGGCGAAAAACTTCAAAATAAAAGGCAATGCCACCCTAAACAATATTCTGAATGCATAATAAATCAGAATAATGATTAAAATGGTTCTAAAGAACCCAACTAAATCTGCCTGGTAAACCAAAATTATCTGCTTAAATAGAAGTTTCTTTCAGAGTAAACTTTTCTAAAAAATGGATCCCTTAAATCCTTAATAAACCTTATTGCCTCACCAGTAGATTTCATCTCTGGGCCTAATTCCTTGTTAACATTTGGAAATTTCTCGAAAGAGAAAACTGGAATTTTAATAGCATAACCTTCTTTTCTTGGATTAAAATCGAAGTCGGTTACTTTATTTTCTCCCAACATTACTTTGGTGGCGTAGTTTACATATGGTTCATCATAAGCTTTTGCAATAAAAGGCACAGTTCGAGAAGCCCTTGGGTTGGCTTCAATTACAAACACTTTTTCATCTTTAATAGCAAACTGAATATTCAATAAACCAACTGTTTTTAATGCAATTGCAATTTTATTGGTTATATCTTCAATTTGGTGAATTACCAAATCTCCTAAGTTGTAAGGGGGTAAAACAGCGTATGAGTCGCCAGAGTGAATTCCTGCAGGCTCAATATGTTGCATAATTCCAATGATGTAAACATTCTCTCCATCGCAAATTGCATCTGCTTCAGCCTCAATTGCACCTCCTAAAAAGTGATCTAAAAGGATTTTATTTTCAGGCATTTCGCGCAATATTTCTACCACATGATGCTCTAATTCATCTTCGTTGATTACAATTTTCATGCGTTGTCCGCCCAAAACATAAGAAGGACGAACTAGTAATGGGAAACCTAATTCTTTAGATAAATCTAAGGCTTGCTCAGCACTTTCTACAACGCCAAATCTTGGATAAGGAACATCGTTATTTTTTAACAAGGTTGAAAAGCTTCCTCTATCTTCAGCTAAATCTAAAGCCTCATAAGAAGTACCAATTATTTTAACCCCGTATCTACTTAGTTTTTCGGCTAGTTTTAAAGCTGTTTGTCCGCCAAGTTGAACAATAACACCTTCTGGTTTTTCATGCTGAATGATGTCATAAATGTGTTCCCAAAAAACAGGTTCAAAATACAATTTGTCAGCTGTATCAAAATCTGTTGATACAGTTTCAGGATTACAATTAATCATGATGGTTTCGTAACCACATTCTTTAGCGGCTAATACACCATGAACGCAACAATAATCAAATTCAATACCTTGACCTATTCTGTTCGGACCAGAACCTAAAACAACAATTTTCTTCTTATCGGTGACAACACTTTCGTTTTCCAATTCAAATGTTGAGTAGTAATAGGGAGTTTCTGCAGGAAATTCAGCAGCACAAGTATCAACTAATTTGTAAACTCGTTTAATTCCTTCTTTACTTCTTTTATCGTAAACTTCACTTTCTAAGCATCTTAGTAAGTGAGCAATTTGTCTATCAGCATAACCTTTTTGTTTAGCTTCAAACAAAAGATCTTTAGAAATACTTTGAATTGATTCTTTTTCAATAACTCTTTCGAGTTTAATTAAATCTTCAATTTGACGCAAAAACCAATCGTCTATTCTAGTTTTTTCTTTAATTGTTTTGAAAGGAATACCAAGTTTTATGGCATCGTAAATTCTAAACAATCTATCCCAAGAAGGATGTTCCAATTTGTAAAGAATAGTATCTTGATCGGTTAATTCTTTGCCATCAGCACCCAATCCGTTTCTTCTAATTTCTAAAGATTGACAAGCTTTTTGAAGGGCTTCTTGAAAGCTTCTTCCAATTCCCATAACTTCACCAACAGACTTCATTTGTAGACCAAGTTCTTCTTCTGCACCTTTAAACTTGCTAAAATCCCAACGAGGAATTTTTACAATTACATAATCTAAAGTTGGTTCAAAATAGGCTGAAGTTGACTTGGTGATTTGATTGGTTAAATCATCTAAGGTATAGCCTATGGCAAGCTTTGCGGCAATTTTAGCAATTGGATAACCGGTTGCTTTTGAAGCCAAGGCTGATGACCTAGAAACTCTAGGGTTAATTTCAATGGCCACAATATCTTCATCCTCATCTGGACTAACAGCAAACTGAACATTACAACCTCCTGCAAAATCTCCAATAGATCTCATCATTTTGATAGCCATATCTCGCATACGCTGATATGTTTTATCACTTAAAGTCATAGCCGGAGCAACCGTAATTGAATCTCCAGTGTGAACTCCCATTGGGTCAAAGTTCTCTATCGAGCAGATAATTATTACGTTATCGTTTGAATCTCTAAGGAGTTCTAATTCATATTCTTTCCAACCAAGCAATGCTTTATCTAACATTACTTCATGAATAGGAGAAGCATGTAAGCCTCTTGTTAAAGCAGCTTCAAAATCTTTTGCCTCATGCACAAATGAAGCACCTGAACCGCCAAGGGTATAAGATGGCCTTACACACAATGGAAAACCTAATTCTTGGGCTATTTCTTTTCCTTCAAGAAAAGATTTTGCTGTATCTGATGGTGCACTTCCTACACCTATTTCATCCATCAAAGCCCTAAATGCTTCACGATTTTCAGTTATTTCAATAGCGTCAATATCAACACCAACCATTTTAACACCATATTCTTCCCAAATACCTTGGTTTTGGCATTCAATACAAAGATTTAAAGCTGTTTGACCTCCCATGGTTGGTAATACAGCATCTATTTTTTGTTCTTGTAAAATTTTAATGATCGACTCAGGCTCAAGAGGTAATAAATAAACATGGTCTGCAGTAACCTTATCTGTCATAATGGTTGCAGGGTTCGAGTTTATTAAAGAAACTTCTATTCCTTCTTCTCTTAAAGATCTTGATGCTTGTGAACCTGCATAATCAAACTCACAAGCTTGACCTATTACAATTGGACCACTGCCTATAATGAGTATTGACTTTATTGATGAGTCTTTTGGCATGATACTGAACGATTTTGGGGTACGAAAGTAACCGAAAAGGGGCGATTAAAACCCCCAAAAACTTAAATAATTGAGAGTTTTTTTCAACATTTTATGAAGGTTTTTAAGATTTAATTAATTGAATGACCTTTGCCCGGTAAAATCAAAAATTTAAATAAAATTATTAAAGAAGAATTTGTAACTTATAATAATATTTCTCTTCAGTATTTTGTATACGGAAGTGGTAAAAACCATCTTGTTACATTACACGGTTTTGGAAGAGATTATAAAGATTTTATGTTTTTTGAAGATCTCACAAAAAACTATACTGTAATTGGAATAAACCTATTTTTTCACGGCGCTTCTAAATTTCCCGAAGAAAGAACAACCAAGTCTCCATTTACAAAAAGTGAATGGCAGAGCTTATTTAAATTAATTATTGAAAAAGAAAATGTTTTGTCTTTTTCGTTAATTAGTTACAGCATGGGCGGAAAATTCGCTTTTTGTTTGCTTGAAGAATATTTTAACTGTGTAAAAAAAGTTGTATTTCTTGCTCCTGATGGAGTTGTTGAAAATCCGTGGTATAAGTTTGTAACTCAAACCAGCATTGGCAAAAGGGTTTCTAAAAAATTTGTTACTAATGATTTTTTAATCTCTCGATTCTTTAATTACTCAACCAAATTAAATTTAACCAACCCAAACCTCAAAAAGTTTGTAGAATTTAATGTTTCAACCCTCGAAAAGCGAGAATTAATCTACAAAGTTTGGCAAAGTTTTAAACTTATAAAACCAAACCATAATGTGATTAAAAGTAAAATTTCAAAAGGGAAATTATTTGTAGTGCTTGGAAAAAAAGATGTTGCTATTAAGGCAAATTATGCTAACGTTTTATATAAAATTTATGGAGATTTGGTAAAAGTGGAGATTCTAAATTTAGGCCACAACCTTTTTAGAACGGAAGTAAAACCTGTTATCTTTAAATTTTTGACATAAAAAAAGCCTTCAAGCTAAAAGCAAGAAGGCTTAATTTAAATATTATTAATAGAATTAAGCGTTACCTTTTCTATTCATTTCGTCAGAAACAGAAAGTTTTTTTCTTCCTTTCGCCCTTCTAGCGGCTAAAACTTTTCTTCCAGCTTTAGTAGCCATTCTAGCTTTAAAACCATGTTTGTTTCTTCTTTTTCTGTTAGAAGGTTGAAATGTTCTTTTCATCTTTATATGTATTGACTATGTTCGTAATTGAGCCTGCAAAAATAGTTTTCTTTTTTTCAACTGCAAATAAAATATTTTAAAAATGTTAAAAGTTAATTTTGTGGTTGATTATGGCAAAAAGAGAAAAATTAAAAAAATCGGCAATTAAAAAAAGTTTTAGGCTTTTTAAATATTTCTCTCCATATAAAATTTACTTTTTTGTTGGATTATTATTTTTATTTCTTTCGAGCGCAGCTACGTTAACATTTCCTTATTTATTAGGCGGTTTACTTGATAAAAATACCACCCAAGAAATAAATAACTTAGCCATTGTGCTGCTATTAATTTTTTTAGCCAATGCCATTTTTTCGTTTTTAAGAATTTATCTATTCGAAATTGTTACCCAAAAGGGTTTGGCCTTACTAAGAGAAAAAACTTACACCAACTTAATAAAGCTGCCCATTCAATTTTTTAACACTAGGCGTGTTGGTGAGTTAAATTCAAGAATTTCAGCAGATATTTCGCTATTACAAACAACTTTTACCACTTCTATTGCTGAGTTCTTAAGGCAAATTTTAACCATTTTGGGTGGCATTATTATGTTATCTACCATATCTGGAAAGCTTACAATTTTTATGTTGGCTGTAGTTCCAATAATTGCTTTAATAGCCTACTTCTTCGGGAGATTTATTGGCAAATTATCAAAGCAAACACAAGACATTATTGCTGAATCAAATACTGTTGTAGAAGAAACATTACAGGGTATTAATGTGGTAAAAGCTTTTGCAAACGAAGTTTTTGAAATAAACAGATACAAATTATCTATCAATAAAATTGTAAAAATATCTCTTGCAAATGCGAGGTTCAGAGGGGCTTTTGTTTCATTTATTATTTTCGGTTTGTTTGGGGCTATTATTGGTGTTATTTGGTATGGTTTACTCTTAAAAGAAAGTGGTGAAATTACCCAAGGTGATTTATTATCATTTGTGATTTATACAGTTTTTGTTGGAGCATCATTTGGAGGTATTGCTGATGTTTATGCTCAATTAGTTAAAGCTACTGGTGCAACAGAAAATTTATTAGATATTATTGAGGAAACACCTGAAGAAATCAATACTACCTCAACTCACGAGAAATTTGATTTGGTTGGAAATATTGAATTTAAAGAAATTGCTTTTTCTTATCCAAATAGAGCTAAAAATGAAGTTATTAAAAGTATTAGCTTAAAAATTAACCAAGGAGAAAAAATTGCTTTTGTCGGCCAAAGTGGTGCAGGCAAATCAACTTTGGTTTCTTTATTACTAAGATTTTATGAGGTTACAAAAGGAGAAATTTCAATCAACAACGTAAACATTAACGAATACAACCTCACTAACCTCAGAGAGAACATTGCCATTGTGCCCCAAGAGGTGATGTTATTTGGAGGAACAATAAAAGAGAATATTTTATATGGAAAACCAAATTCAACTGATGTTGATGTGGAAGAAGCTGCCAAAAAAGCGAATGCTCATGATTTTATTTCCAGTTTTCCAGAAGGCTACAAAACGTTAGTTGGCGAGCGTGGAATTCAACTATCTGGTGGACAAAAACAAAGAATTGCCATTGCTAGAGCGGTACTGAGAAATCCGAAAATTTTAATTTTAGATGAAGCCACAAGTTCTTTAGACTCAGAATCTGAAAGTTTGGTGCAAGAGGCATTAGAAAAATTAATGATTGGCCGAACTTCAATAATTATAGCTCACCGTTTAAGTACCATAAAAAATGTGGATACCATTTATGTTATCGAAAACGGAAAAATATCTGAAACAGGCTCTTACAATAACTTGGTAAGTAAAGATTCGGGAATATTCAAACGATTGGTTGAACTTCAGAACACTAATTAAACGCGAATAAAAAGCACTTTTTTGGTTTCAAAAAATGGCTCATCAAAGAATGTTTTTATTTCGGTTTGCTCAACCTGTTTTTTTGCATTTATTATTTCTTCATTTAAATCTCCTCCTTTAAGCGATATTAAGCCTCCCTTAAATTTAGAAGAATCTAGGTATTTTCCTTTGGTCCAACTCCAAAGTTTAATTAATGGTGCAACTGCCCTATTGGTAACATAATGAAATTTGTCATTTACGTTTTCGGCTCTATCATTAATGGTAATAATATTTTCAAGGTTTAACGATTGTGCTATTTCATCAATCACCATTATTTTTTTCCCAATAGAATCTACCAAAGTAAAATGCGTTTCGGGGTAGAAAATCGCCAAAGGCAAACCCGGAAAACCCCCACCTGTGCCAATGTCCATAATTTTTTGGTTTGGCAAAAAAGGATAAGCTTTAGCTATTGCCAAAGAGTGAAGAACATGCTTTTCATAAAACGAATCAAAATCTTTTCTGGAGATTAGATTTATTTTCTCATTCCAAAACCCAAAAAGACTTTTCAGCTCTTTAAATTGTTCAATTTTTTCCTCTTCAATTTCAGGAAAGTACTTTACTATTAGTTCAGTTTCCAAACTTAAAAATTATCTTTTGTTGGGTTTAAAATATTATTTAACAAAGCCTTAGCTCTAAACAACTGAGCTTTTACAGTGCCAATTGGAATATTCAATTCTTGAGAAATTTCCTCATAACTTAGCTCATCAAAGTATCTCAGTATCACCAATTTTTTATATCGAGGCTTCAAATGATCTACCACCTTGTGTAAAATATCATGCTTTTGTTCGCGAATAAAATCTGCTTCGGGAGACAAACCTTTCGATGGCAAATCATAAAGGTAATTTTCGCCATACTCATCAGTAAAGCCTGTATCAATAGAAACTGTAGAAGCCCTTTTCTTTCTTAAAAAATCTATTGTATTGTTTGTGGCTATTTTAAAAAGCCATGTACTAAAGGCAAATTTTGGTTCGTATAAATGAAGTTTTTTAAATGCTTTTCCAAATGATTCAATAGTTAAATCTTCTGCTTCAATTGGGTCAGAAACCATTTTTAAAATCATGAAATAAACAGCTTCTTTATAATGTGCCAATAAATCTGCATAAGCATGCTGATTAACAGAAAGAGCCTTTTGGATAATCCCTAAATCGATTCGGACCTTATCACTTAAGTTTAAATATTGCTCTTCCATTCAATTTCTTTTTTCACCAAATTTATTAATGGAAACAAAATTTGAAATAAAATTAGTATTGGCTCAAAAATTACCAATCCCCAAACTAACTTAGTATTTTCAAATCGCATCATAATCTGGTACAAAACCAATATGCGAATTAATTGTAAACCGAAAAATATTCCTATGACCATTATCAGTTTATCTGGGTTGGTAAAAAGGGCTAACCCAAAAGCAATATAAATCAATAACTTAATCCACCATAAAGAGGCTAACAAAATCTTTTTTGAAATTGGATAATACTTGAAGGTGCTTACATGTCTTTGTTTTTGGCTAAACCACTCAACAAATGTTTCTTTGGGAAAAGAAAAAGTGTTTGCATCTGAATTTAACAAATAACCCACCTTTGCTTTTGGGGCAACCTGATTTAAAAACAAATCATCATCACCAGATTTTAGATGCATATGCTTTGCAAACCCTTTGTGTTTAAAAAACAAATCTTTTTTGTAACCCAAATTTCTGCCAACTGCCATGTAAGGCATTTTCCACGACGCTGCAGCAAAATAATCTGAGGCAATTAAATCTGTATCGGTTCGTATTAAAAAATTTAAAACTGATTTTTGTTTGGTATATCCACCATAACCAATTACAAAATCATAGCCTTCGCTAAATTTTCGACCAAAACTTTTTAACCATTGAGTTGATGAAGGCCTGCAATCTGCATCAATAAAAACCAAATTTTCAAAAATGGCCCCTTTAATTCCTAGAGTTAAAGCAAACTTTTTTCCACCATTAAACTTATTACTTTCTACAACCTTAATAGTTTTAAAGTTATTGTACTTTGCTTTTAATGCCAGTAAAACATCAGTTGTATTATCATAAGAACAATCGTCAATTACAATAACTTCGAAAGAAGGATAATCTTGGTTAAAAAGCTGTGGAACTAGTTCAAGTAAATTTTGGGCTTCATTTCTAGCGGCAACTACAATTGAAATTCCATCAAATTTTACTTCAACCTTTGGAGCCTTTTTCTCCTTGTAGTTTTTTTGATGAAGCCTAAAAAACCAAATAGTTAAGAATAGAAGATAAAAGCCCGAATAGCAAACAAAAAATAAAAAAAACGGGTTTATATCTATCAACATTTGTGGTTTCAATATTAGCGGTATTGTTTGCAAAAACAAATCTTAATGAAACTACTTTTCAACTTTTTTCACACAATTATTTTTTAAATTTTAAATGCACCTTTGCCCAAAATTTAAGGTATGTTTTCTTTACTTAAAACTGATGATCAATCGGCAGCTAGGCTAGGCTCTTTGCAAACTCCACATGGCGAAATAAAAACACCCATTTTTATGCCAGTTGGTACGGTTGGAAGTGTAAAAGCAGTTTACCATCGTGACCTTATTAATGAGGTAAAAGCCCAAATTATTTTAGGAAACACCTACCATTTGTATTTGAGACCCGGCACAAATATTTTAAATCAAGCTGGAGGGCTCCATAAATTTATGAATTGGGATTTGCCAATTTTAACCGATAGTGGAGGCTACCAGGTTTTTAGTTTAGCAGAAAACCGAAAAATTACTGAAGAAGGTGTTAAGTTTTCATCACATATTGATGGCTCAAAGCATCTTTTTAGTCCTGAAAAATCAATGGAAATTCAACGAAATATTGGAGCAGATATTATCATGGCTTTCGATGAGTGTCCTCCCTACCCTAGTGATTTCCACTATGCCAAAAACTCTATGGAAATTACCCACAGGTGGTTAAACCGATGTATCGATTTTTTAAATCAAAACGATCCCCTTTATGGATTTAACCAAATGTTGTTTCCAATAGTTCAAGGCAGTACTTATGATGATTTAAGAAAACAATCGGCTGAGTTTGTTGCCTCTAAAAACTGCATTGGCAATGCTATTGGAGGACTTTCTGTTGGAGAGCCGGCCGAAGATATGTACAAGAATACCGAACTAGTTTGCAATATATTACCTAAAGACAAACCAAGATATTTGATGGGAGTTGGAACACCATGGAATATTTTAGAATGCATTGCGTTAGGGGTTGATATGTTCGATTGTGTTATGCCAACAAGAAACGGAAGAAATGGCCAACTTTTTACTTCAGAAGGGGTAATAAACATAAAAAATAAAAAGTGGGAAAATGACTTTTCTCCAATTGACCCAAATGGTGTTGCCTTTGTAGATTCTCAATATTCTAAAGCCTATTTGCGCCATTTAGTAGTTTCTGGTGAAATTTTAGGTCCTATGATTGCAAGCTTGCACAACCTTAGTTTTTATTTATGGTTGGTTGATGAAGCTAGAAAAAAAATAGCAGATGGTACATTTGTATCTTGGAAAAAAGATATGATAATTAAAACAAGTAGAAAGCTATAAATTGAAAAAACTCGATTTATATATCATCAAGAAGTTTTTAACCACCTTCTTTTTTATTTTAGGAGTAATTATGCTTATTGCTATCATTTTTGATGTTAGCGAACAAATTGATGATTTCATAAAAAGAGAAGCACCTTTAAAAGGAATTCTTGTTGATTATTACCTTAACTTCATCTTGTTTTATGGTAACCTATTCTCTCCACTTTTAATATTTATTGCCGTAATATTCTTCACCTCAAAAATGGCTAGTAACTCTGAAATTGTTGCCATTTTAAGTGCAGGTATTTCGTTTAAAAGAGTACTTGTTCCATACTTGATTGCGGCAACATTATTGGCTTCAATTTCTTTGTACTTAAATCATTGGTTATTGCCTAAAGCAAACGAATCTAGAATTGCTTTTGAAGATACCTATTTGCGCTACAAATTCAGAAATCATAATAAAAATATACACAAGCAAATTGCCCCAGATGAGTTTTTGTACTTCGAAAGTTTTAATACTGATAGACAAACAGGCTTTAAAATTTCTTTCGAAAAATGGGAAAATGGAGAAATGATACAAAAGTTAATGGGTAATACCGCTCGATGGGATAGTACTACAAACAAATGGATTGTGCAGAATTACCAGATTAGAGAAATAAAAAATGGCAAAGAAACTTTGAGAAAAGGTGCTCGAATTGATACAACATTAAACATAACCCCAGATGACTTTTCTTCTAGAAAAACCATATCCATTCAAATGATGGATTATGGAAAATTAAACGAGTTTATTGAAGAAGAAAAACTAAAAGGCAATGAAGATGTTCCCCTTTTCGAAATTGAAAAATACACGAGAAGCTCGTTACCATTTGCTACTTATATTCTAACCATAATTGGGGTTTCTATCTCTAGTAGAAAAGTAAGAGGTGGAATTGGAGCCCATTTAGCTTTAGGCCTTTTATTGGCAGTAAGTTATATTTTGTTTATGAAGGTAAGTTCAGTTTACGCCACCAATGCCGGTTTAGACCCATTTATTGCTACTTGGTTTCCAAATATTATGTTCTCTTTTGTTGCGATTTACCTCATCCAAAAGGCCCATAAATAATTACAATGGCATATTAAATTCCTCAAATTCAGTGGCTTGCTCAAAAACTTTTTCTGAGTTGTATATTCCATAAAATGAACTTCCGCTGCCACTCATAGCTGCATAATCTGCCCCATGATTAATCAGATTACTTTGAATATTTTTTAGTTGGGGAAATTCATTTACAACTCCCTTTTCAAAATCATTAATTAAAAATTCAGACCATTGTATTGGGGGCTGGGAAACTACTTTTTTAAAGTCGATAGACCTATTAACAGGTTTAATTTTACCAAAGGCCACTTTTGTAGAAACATGAACTTTAGGAAAAACCAGTTTTAAGTAATATCCTTTTAAATCCAAAGGAATCTCAGAAACAATTTCACCTCTACCTTTTACCAAGCTTGGTTTATTTGAAACAAAAAAACCACAATCGCTCCCCAAGCTCATAGAGGCCTCAAATAAATTAACATTAGTTTGCAAGGCATTTAATTTTTGCAACAACTTTAAGGTAAAAGTTCCATTTGAACTTCCACCTCCCAAACCTCCACCCATAGGAATTTTTTTGAGCAGGAAAATTTCGTAATCAAAAGTTTTTACACCAAAATTTTTAACCGCTTTAACAATTAAGTTATTCTCAACATCCCCTTCAATTGGCAACCCTTCAGTTTGAAAGTTAACTTTTCCAGAACCAGGTTTTACAATAATTTCAAGTGCATCATTAACTTTAACAGGATAAAAAATACTTTCTAAATTATGAAAACCATCCTGCCTCTTTGAAGTAACATGTAAGCCTAAATTTATTTTTCCGTTTGGAAAATCAATCATAACCAAAAAAGGGAGTTAATTATTAACACTAAAAATTTTCGATTGGCAAAAGAATTTAAATTTGCCGACTAAACCTAAATTTTATGGCTACATATTTAGATTTTGAACAACCCATTGCAGATTTAATTGAACAATTGGATCAGGCTAAAACAATTAGCATCAAAAGCAATGTTAATGTAAATCAAACTGTAAAAGAGTTAGAAAAGAAGATTGCTGATACCAGAAAGAAAATATTTTCAAATTTAACTCCTTGGCAAAGGGTACAAATTTCTCGTCATCCAGATAGACCGTACACATTAAGCTATATCCAAAACTTAACCAATGGCGATTTTATTGAACTCCATGGTGATAGAAACGTAAAAGATGACAAAGCCATGATTGGAGGTTTTGGTTCAATAGATGGCAAAACTTACATGTTAATTGGTCAACAAAAAGGCATCAATACCAAAATGCGACAATACCGAAATTTTGGGATGGCAAACCCTGAAGGATACAGAAAAGCCTTACGATTAATGAGGTTGGCCGAAAAATTCAACAAACCAATTATCACCTTTATTGATACTCCAGGAGCATTTCCAGGATTAGAAGCAGAAGAAAGAGGCCAAGCCGAAGCTATTGCAAGAAACATTTTCGAAATGTTTGGATTAAAAGTACCTGTAATTTGCATTGTAATTGGCGAAGGTGCATCTGGTGGGGCTATTGGAATTGGTGTGGGAGACAAAGTAATGATGCTTGAAAACACTTGGTATAGTGTTATTTCTCCTGAGTCTTGCTCATCTATTTTATGGCGCACTTGGGATCAGAAAGAAAGAGCCTCTGAAGCACTTAAACTTACAGCAGATGATATGCTTGAGAACAAGCTTATCGATGGAATAATTAAAGAACCAGCAGGTGGAGCTCATTCTGACCCTGATGGAGTTTTTCAAAATGTGAAAACTGAAATAATTAAGCTAACTGCCGAATTAGAAAAAATATCTCCAGAAAAAAGAATTGAAGATCGCATCAATAAATTCACCGCAATGGGTGTTTTTAAGGGCAGATAATTATTCTAAATATTCGTTAAAAACTTTAATTGGCTTCTAACTTCTGAAGCCCTTTTTTTATCCCTACTTTCGTAAAATGGAACAAGGAAAATCAACCAATACAGCTTCAAGAAGAAAACCCCGTAATGTTGGAAATACTTTTGAAAGTATTGATTTTGGTAGAGTTCCTCCTCAAGCTGTAGATCTAGAAGAAGCTGTTTTGGGTGCATTAATGCTCGAAAAAGAGGCTGTAAATGAGGTAATTGACATTTTAATGCCCGAAAGTTTTTATCGAGAAGAACACCAAAGAATTTACTCAGTTATTCAAAGCCTTTTTCATGAATCACAGCCTATTGATATTTTAACTGTAACCGAAAAATTAAAAAATACAGGTGAGTTAGATTTTGTTGGTGGCCCCTTCTTTATTTCTCAATTGACAAGTAAGGTTGCTTCAGCAGCAAATATTGAGTTTCATGCAAGAATTATTTCTCAGAAATACATTTTAAGAGAATTAATAAAAATCTCATCAGAAACCATAAAAGACTGTTACGATGATACCACAGATGTTTTTGATTTATTAGATAAAACAGAACAACGTCTTTACAAAGTTACCGAAGGAAACATCAGGAAAGACTACACCAAAATGGAAGACCTGATGCACGAAGCCATTAAAAAAATTGAAGAACTAAGTCAAAAAAGTGATGGCTTGAGTGGTGTTCCAACAGGGTTTCATGATTTAGACAAAGTAACATCTGGGTTTCAAAACTCTGATATGATTATTTTGGCTGCAAGACCAGGTATGGGTAAAACAGCATTTGTTTTATCATTGGCAAGAAACTCAGCTGTGGATTTTGACAAGCCGGTAGCCGTATTTTCACTGGAAATGTCTTCATTGCAATTGGTTAACAGACTTATTGCTTCTGAAACCCAATTAGCTTCAGAAAAGCTCAAAAAAGGACAGCTAGAAAGTTTTGAGTGGGAACAATTAAACTCAAAAATTAACCAACTTTCTAAAGCCAAATTATACATTGATGACACTCCAGGCCTTTCAATTTTTGAACTTCGTGCGAAATGCCGAAGGTTAAAAAGTCAGTTTGATATTAGCATGGTAATTATTGATTACTTGCAATTGATGACCGCAGGTGGAGATGGAAAAGGAAATAGAGAGCAAGAAATTAGTACGATTTCTAGATCTATTAAAGGAATTGCCAAGGAGTTAAATATCCCAATAATTGCGCTTTCTCAGTTAAGTAGAGCTGTAGAAACAAGAGGTGGTGAAAAAAGGCCACAACTTTCAGATTTACGGGAGTCTGGTGCCATTGAGCAAGACGCCGATATGGTAATGTTCATATACCGCCCTGAATATTACGGTTTAACAGAAGATGAAGAGGGAAATGCTACAAATGGTATGGCAGAAATTATTATTGCCAAACACAGAAATGGGGCATTAGAAAATGTAAAACTTAAATTTATTGGTCAGTTTGCAAAATTCGAAAACTTCTCTGATGATTTTGGAAGAGGAGAAGGAAATGCAATGCAACCAAACGACTCGTTTGATGAAGCTACAAACAGTGTAATTTTAGGTTCGAAATTTAATGATGACGCCTATGATTACAATGATGGCAACGATGACAATAATCCTCCATTTTAGGAATAAAATTTGAAAGGTCGATAGACATGAAAAACATAATTTTATTTTGCCTTTTAGCTTTTTTTAGTTTTAATGGCTTCGCTTCGAAACTGCTAATCCACATGGATGAAAACCAAAGTAATCATCTAAAATCATACGGAATTGCATTTTGGGTCTTAAAAAATGAAGTTGAAATTAAATGGCTACTTAATTATAGAGGTGGTAGTTTTATGGTGCCTTATGCCAAAGAAATTGAAACAGAATGCATAATTAGAGGTGTTAGCTATGAAGTTATTGCTGATGCACAAGGCTCAGCAATTGAAGCCCAAATTATGAACCCTGAAGCCAACATGGATGTTGTAAAACTTGAAGTTGCTCCAAAAATTGCAGTTTATTCCCCAAAATCGAAACAGCCTTGGGATGATGCTGTAACCATGGTTTTAACCTACGCCGAAATTCCTTACGATGTAATTTACGATAGAGAAATAATTCAAGGAGAATTGCCTAAATACGATTGGTTGCATTTGCATCACGAAGATTTTACAGGTCAATATGGTAGGTTTTATGGTATGTATAGAAATGCGGCTTGGTATCAAAATCAGGTTGCCGAAAGCGAAAAAGATGCTACAGATTTAGGATTTAACAAAGTATCGGAGTTAAAACTAGGTGTTGCAACAAAAATCAAAGAGTACACGGCAGGTGGTGGTTTTATGTTCTCAATGTGTTCGGGAACAGACTCTTATGATATTGCCCTTTCTGCAGCTGAAGTTGACATTTGCGAAGTAATGTTTGACGGTGATGCTGCAGATCCAAATGCTCAAAGTAAAATTGACTTCTCAAAAACTTTTGCTTTTAAAGATTTTGTTTTGTCTAAAAATCCTATGGAATATGAATTTTCATCAATAGATGCAACAAAAATTCATGCACGCACTCCAGAAAATATTGATTACTTCACCTTATTCGAATTTTCTGCCAAGTGGGATCCTGTTCCAACCATGTTATGTCAAAATCACACCCAAATAATTAAAGGCTTTATGGGGCAAACTACTGCATACACCAAAAACTACATCAAGCCCGAAGTATTAATTTTAGGCGAAAGCAAATCTTTAAATTCTGCAAAATACATACACGGTAAATTTGGCGAAGGTCAATTTACATTTTATGGAGGCCACGATCCTGAAGACTATCAGCATTATGTTGGTGATCCTCCAACCGATTTAAATTTGCACCCTAACTCTCCAGGATACAGGTTAATATTAAACAATGTATTATTTCCTGCTGCCAAAAAGAAAAAGCAGAAAACCTAAATGAGCCAAAAAGTTCAAATCTCTGTTCTACCTCACCAAAAAGAGGATAAAGAATATATCAAAAACTTAATTGCAGGAAACCTCAATATCAAAAAGGATACTGATTTCTATTTTGAATTGGTAAGAGAAAATATTGATGCCCGAAAAAAAACAGTTAAATATGTTCTAACCTATGAAGTTTTTGTTGGTGACACTTCAAAATCTGAAAACACAAAAAAGGCCGAGAGAAACTATTTATATGTTGAAAATGGAAAGCCAATTTACATTGTTGGAGCAGGCCCTGCAGGACTATTTGCGGCATTAAAGGCTATTGAGCTTGGTTTAAAGCCAATTATTGTTGAGCGTGGTAGACCGATTAAAGAACGAAGGCGCGACTTGGCTAAACTCAACAAACAACACATTGTAAATAATAACTCTAATTATTGCTTTGGTGAAGGTGGTGCAGGAACATACTCTGATGGGAAATTATATACTCGATCTAAAAAAAGAGGAAATCAGCAAGAAATATTAGAAAAGCTTGTTGAATTTGGAGCCAGCCCAGATATTTTGGTAAAAGCTCATCCTCACATAGGTACCAATAAACTTCCGCAAATTATTGAAAATATTAGAAACTTAATTCTAAAAAAAGGTGGCTTATTTCTTTTTCAGCATAAGCTTACAGATATTAAAATTGAAAATAATAAAGTAAAAGAATTAGAAATTCAAAATTTAGAAACTAACGAGTCCTATACTGTACCATGTAATCAGTTTATGTTGGCAACAGGTCACTCTGCTAGAGATGTTTTTGAGCTTTTACACAAAAGAGAAATTACCATAGAATTTAAGCCCTTTGCTTTAGGTGTTAGGGTTGAGCATCCACAAGAATTAATTAATCAAATTCAATATCACTGCACAACAGAAGAATTGCCTGAAACCATGCAGTTTTTGCCACCCGCAGCCTATAGTTGGGTTGAGCAAGTAGACGGAAAAGGGGTATATTCTTTTTGTATGTGTCCGGGTGGAATAATTGCACCATGCGCCACTAGCGAAGGAGAAATTGTAACCAATGGTTGGTCTCCATCTAAACGAAATAACCCTTGGGCTACCTCTGGAATTGTAACCGAAATAGGTAACGATGAATTGAAGGAGTTTCAAGAATTTGGTCCTTTTTCAGGATTAGAATTCCAAAAGTTTGTCGAAAAAAAAATGTGGATAGCAGGTGGAAAAACACAAAGTGCCCCTGCCCAAAGATTGCTAGACTTTTTGAATAACAAAAAATCTACAAGCTTGCCAAAATGCTCATATTTAGCAGGAATAACATCTTCACCCTTGTACGAAGTCTTACCTCCATTCTTGGTTAAAAGACTACAAAAAGCATTTAAACAAGTTGGAAAAAAAATGAAAGGTTACCTTTCGAATGAAGCTGTAATTGTTGCTACAGAAAGTAGAACTTCATCACCCATTAGGATTCCAAGAAATAAAGAAACCTATTGCCATATTGATACTGAAGGATTATATCCAGTAGGCGAAGGGGCGGGTTACGCAGGTGGAATTGTTTCTGCCGCAATGGATGGAAGCAATAGCATGGAAAAAATATTCCTTGTACAGAAAAATTAGAACTGCATAGAGTTTAATCTTTCCTTTAAACTATCTTTATAGGATCGACTAACCGGAATTTTGGTGTCGTTGATAAAAATATTAGCATTATCTGCTTTGCTTATTTTATCTAATCTAGCTATAAACGACTTGTGAACTCTTAAAAAATCGTTTTCGGGTAATTTAGTTTCTAAAGATTTCATAGTTGACAAAACATATATTTACCTGCCTTACTATGTATTTTTTCATAATCTCCATAAGCCTCTATAAACAGAATTTCATCAAGAAGGATTTTAACCATTTCTTGGTTAATTTTCACAAAAAACTCATTGTTGGCTTGTTGATTATGTTCTAACGTATTATGAATATTTAACGCTTTTTGAGCAGCTTTAAGAAAACGGGCATACTCAATTTGCTTTAAAATATAATCGGTAACATCTAGCTCAAAAGCTTCTAAGGCAAACTCCTTTTTTGGGAATTGAAATACCCAACTACTTAAGAGAAATTGAAAAATCAATTACGGAAAAAGATTTAGAAAAAGTCGTTTTTTTAATACATAAATTAAAATCTCCAATTAATTTGTTTGGGATTTTTCAATTAGAAAAAGAGTTTAATTTTATTGCCGAAAATTCAAAAAATATCTCATTAGAAAATGCTGAGTTAAACGCCTCACTAAATTCAATTATTTCAACTACAAAAGAAGCTTTAGCCATAGTAAACTCCTTAAATTAATCTTAAACATGAAAAAATTAGTTACTATTTTATTAGTATTTACAACTTTTATTTCTTTTTCTCAAGAAGAAGAAACTGCGCCAGAGTCTAAATGGACAAAAGGTGGAATGGCCTCATTAACTTTTAACCAAGTTTCTCTTACCAATTGGGCAGCAGGAGGACAAAGCTCAATTTCTGGAAATGTATTTTTCAATTTATTTGCCAACTATAAAGATGAAAAACAAACTTGGGACAATACTTTAGATTTAGGTTACGGTTTAATTAGAAACAACAGTCAGCCATTTGTAAAAAGTGATGATAGAATTGAGTTAAATTCTAAATACGGCAGAAATATTAACGAAGATTGGTACTACTCTGGGTTGTTAAACTTCAGAACTCAATTTGCTCCCGGTTACAACATCCCAAACGATAGTGTTTTAATTTCAGATTTCTTGGCTCCTGGCTACATTTTATTGGCTATTGGTGTTGATTATAAACCAAGCGATAACTTTACGTTAATGCTTTCGCCTGTTACATCTAAAACTACTATAGTAAACAACCAAACATTGGCAGATGCAGGTGCATTTGGTGTTGAAGGTGCTGTTTATGATGCTTTAGGAAACAGAACTACTGCTGGTAAAATGATTAGAAATGAAGTGGGTGCATTTTTAAAAATGATGTACAAAAAAGATATTGTTGAAAACGTAAACTTTCAAACCAAGTTAGACTTATTTTCAAACTACCTAAATAACCCTCAAAATATTGATATTAACTGGGAAACTATAGTTACCATGAAAATTAACAAGTTTTTATCTGCAAACCTTAATACTCATTTAATTTACGATGATGATATTGATATTGCAGTAGATAATAATGATGATGGTATTACCGATGCCGTAGGCCCAAGAGCTCAATTTAAAGAAGTATTTGGTTTAGGTGTTTCTTTTAAATTTTAAAGTTTAAAACTGCATTATTTACTATACCAAAAACCACTTCACCTTTTTTGGGTTTTACACGATGTAAACCCGTAAAATATCCGAAAGCAGGCATTATAGCCTGCTTTTTTTTGAAATAAAAACAAGGAATTGTAATGGAGCCTACTCCCTTTCCACTCAATTTTATACCTGGATGAATATGACCCGATATTTGAAAAAATTCAGTTTCGTTCTCAACAGGTTCGTGGGTAAAAATGAAAGGGGTTGCAACCAAACTTTCATATACTACTTTTAAATTGGCTTGATTATATTTTTCAATTGATAAAGTATCGTGGTTTCCTATTAAAAGGGTAAACTCAACTTGCTTGAAATCCCCAATTAATTTGCAAAAGGCCTCCCACTCTTTATTGTATTTGCTATGAAACAAATCACCTAAGAATAAAACTTGTTTAGGGTCAAAATAGTTGATAATAGATTTGAGGTTATTGAGGTTTTCAGCAATTGCTTTTTCAGGCAAACCAACTCCGCTTTTTCTAAAGTGTAGAATTTTACCAAAGTGTAAATCGCCAATAACCAAAAGGTTTTGCTCTTCCCAAAAAAGACCTTTTAATGGATGTAATTTTAAGGTTTGGTTTAAAAAATTGAAAGTTTCTTCCTTCATTAATCTAACACTAATTTCATTTTCTTTATTTTATCTTCAATTTTTTCGGTGCTCAACTTCTCTCTCAATCTGTCAACCATCAATGGGAAAGAAAAAGGTGTGTAATTTTTAGGATAAACCAACTTAACTTCTTGATTTATTATTCTAGAAAAAGCATTTCTCATTCGGCCCTCTTCTAACTGAAACTCCATTACCTCTTCAAATGCTTGCCTGTAGAGCAAATTGTTTTTATCATAATCAGTAAACACATTAAACAGCAAACTTGATGATGCTTGCAAATGCCTTTCTTTTTTCTCTGCATGTGGAAAACCCTTAAAAATTAACCCTGAAATTGCTGCAATATCCCTAAAGCGTCTTCTTGCCATTTCAGATGCATTTACAGATGCCACAATATCATCTCTTAAATGTTGCGGCGAAAAAATTTCTGAGTCTATGGCATCTTCAATGGGAATATCTTGGTCAGATAGAAGTTCAATGCCGTAATCGTTAAAAGCCAATGAAAAACTCATAGGTTTCAGCAAAGCTATTCTATAAGAAATAATACTTGCCATTCCTTCGTGAACTGCTCTTCCTTCAAAAGGATATAAATACACATGACAACCTTCTTCGGTGTTAAATTTTTCGATCAAAAACTCATTTTCATTAGGAATTAAACTTGTTTTTGCCTGCGTAGTTAAAATGGGAAATATCGTTTTTAGTTCAATGTCTTGAGAATTATTTTCAGAAGCCTCGGTAAGCTTTTTTCTTAAAACTTCGCTCATTTGAGATGAAAGAGGCATTCTTCCTCCTTGCCAACTTGGTATTTTACCCTTTTGCGGAGGAGCGTTTTTCACCTCCACAACTTGGTCTTTTATTCGAACTAATTCAAGACATCTACCCGAAAACCAAAAAATATCTCCAATTTTTAAAATCGAAATAAAATACTCTTCCACGGTACCAATAAACCCACCCGACGAATATTTAATTTTCATAATCATATCAGATACAATAGTACCTATCGAAAGACGATGTCTTCTTGCAATTCTTCTATCTACAACTTTAAAAAGACCATCAATCACCTCTACCCTATTGTACTCATCATAAGCTTTTAGGCTATCTCCTCCTGAGGTAATAAACCGCAAAAGCCAATTCCATTCATCTTTAGAAATACTGCTGAATGAGATGGTGTTTTTTATCTGGTTAAAAGTTTCTTTTTGGTCAAAACCATCTGCTACAGCCAAAGTAACAAGATATTGAATCAACACATCGAATGAGCGAATAAAAGGAACTCTATCTTCAATTATTTGATTATTAATAGCTTCTCGGAGCGCAGCACCCTCCAAAAGCTCTAACGCGTTTGTAGGTAAAAAGTAAATTTTACTAATCGCTCCTGGTTGATGGCCACTTCTTCCTGCACGCTGCATAAATCTTGCAACACCTTTCGGGCTTCCAACTTGAATAATGGTTTCTACCGGTCGAAAATCTACTCCTAAATCTAAACTCGAAGTACAAACTACCGCCTTTAATCTACTTTCATGTAAAGCTTCTTCAACCCAATTGCGTAAATCTTTTGAAATACTGCCATGATGCATAGCTAATATTCCTGATAATTCTGGCGCAACTTCTAATAATCTTTGATACCAAATTTCGGCTTGTCCTCTTGTATTGGTAAAAATTAATGTGCTTTCGCTATTGTCAATAATGGGTAATGCTTTTTCTAAAAGTTTTAATCCCAAATGCCCTGCCCAAGGATACTTTTCTATTTCATCAGGTAAAACAGATATTACTTCTATCTTTTTTTTGAGGTTAGCCCGAATTAGTATTGTTTTTGTTGGATGGTTAACCCCTAAAAGCACATCTAAGGCCAACTCTAAATTTCCAATTGTGGCCGAAATTCCCCAAGTTTTAAGCTCAGGTGATATTGACCTCAATCGGCTTAAAGCCAATTCAACTTGCACTGCTCTTTTGCTTCCAAGTAACTCATGCCATTCATCGGCTACAAAAAGTTCGAGAAATTTAAACTTTTCAGAAAAATTTTTGGTTGCCAACATTACATGCAAACTCTCTGGAGTTGTAATAAGAATGTTGGGCATTTGCTTTTTTTGCTTTGCTCTTTCTGCTGTATTTGTATCTCCGGTTCTAATTCCAACGGTCCAGTTTAGTTTTAGCCCTTCAATAGCCATTTCGAAGGATGAAGCTATTTCTTTGGCCAATGCCCTAATCGGTGTAATCCAAATTACTTTTAGGTTTGGAGTAGAAATTTGATTAGTTTCTAAGGCTTTTAAAAGTGGTGGAACAGCTAGGCTAAATGTTTTGCCAGAACCCGTTGGGGCATTAACAATGCCTTGAAAATTAATTTGGTAAGCTTTCCAAGTTTCAATTTGAAATTTTTGGGGTTTCCAACCCTTAGATGCAAACCAATTTACAGCAGGTTCTGACTTCAATCTTTAGTTTTTGTTGAGAGTTATTCAGTGTAAAGCAAATACTTTTTTCTCATAGTTTTATATTCACTCAACTCTGGTTCCCAACTAGCTCGTATTTGTTCATCAGACGAACCCTGTAAAATTTGGTTTTTCAATTCGTCTGTTCCTGCCAGTAGATTAATAAAATTGTTCTCAAGAAAAAAGGTTTCTCCTAAATCTAGATCTTCAAAACCTTGTTTTAAAAAATTTAAGGTAAAATATGGAGGCTCTGCTCGCATTATATCAAATGAGGTTAAACTTTTTCCCCTGCAAAATTGGTTTTCAAGTTTTGGCGCAGAAGCTCCCAAAGTGCTTTTTGGGGTAAAGGTAAAATCGCCACTCATTTGTGGATGACCAAAAATTTGAAATGGAATTTCTGTTCCCCTACCTTCACTTACAACAGTGCCTTCAAAAAAACAAAGGCTTGGGTATAAGTAAACTGAAGTCATATTGGGCAAATTTGGAGAAGGCTTTACAGGCAGTTGGTATAAATCTGAATGAGAATAATTTTTTAAGGGAATTACTTTCAAATTACATTTCAAGTCACCATGAAGCCATCCTTCGTTATTTGCCATATTAGAAAACTCGCCTGGGGTTAATCCGTAAACCACAGGAATTTTGTTTACTCCTACAAAAGACTCAAAACCATCTTTTAAAACTGGTCCATCAACATAAAAGCCATTTGGGTTTGGTCTATCTAAAACAATAAGAGGAATATCAGCTTCAGCGCAAGCTTCAATTGCATAAAAAAGCGTAGAAACGTAAGTATAAAATCTTACTCCAACATCTTGAAGATCATAAACCAAAATATCGATTTCAATTAAATCTTTAAGCTTAGGCTTTTTATTTGGGCCATAAAGCGAAATAATTGGAAGCCCGGTTTTTTTGTCTTTTTTAGAGTTTACCATTTCGCCCGCATCTGCAGTTCCTCTAAAACCATGTTCGGGAGAAAAAATTTTGGTGACATTATAACCCAAGCTTAAAATGCTATCTACAAGGTGTTTATTGCCAATTAATGAAGTTTGGTTGGCGATTACTCCTATCCTTTTGTTAGCCAAATCTTCTTTTAACAAATGAATTTGCTCGGCTCCTGTGAGAATTTCTGCGTCGGTTTTTATGGTTAACGGAAGTAAATTTGGCAAGTTTCTTATTTCAGGAGATACCTGCGCTTTTGAATAAAATCCTATTAGTATTGTACAAAGTAGTAATATTGAACCCTGATTTTTAAACATCCCAGTATTTTTGATGAAAGTAGAATATTTCATTGCGAAAAGACTTTTAAGTAGAAAGAATGTTTCAACATCTGAGGGTGGAAAGGGAATTAGACCAATTATTTTAATTGCCATTGCCGGAATTGCGTTAGGTATTATGGTCATGTTAGTTTCTGTAGCCATTGTTACCGGCTTTCAAACAGAAATTCGTGTCAAAGTTGTCGGGTTTGGTTCACACCTAACAGTTACTGCTTTCAATCCTTTGGTAACAGATTACTCAAGACCAATTGATAGAAATCAAAACTTTGTTGCACCACTAAGTCAAAACGAAAGCGTAAAAAACATTCAGGTTTTTGCCAATAAAGAAGGTATTTTAAAAACTGAAAATGATTTACATGGCATTGTAGTAAAAGGGGTTGACCAAGATTTTGATTGGAGTTTTTTTTCTAAAAGTATTATTGAAGGAAAAGCTTTGAAAATAAAGGATGGAAATCCATCTGATTCAATATTAATTTCAAAAAAAATAGCCGATAAGTTAAGATTGAGTTTGCATGATAAGTTGCTTATCTATTTCATACAGAATGAAAAGGCTCGCCCAAGAAGACTTTACATTGGAGGAATATACAATACAGGTCTAGAAAAATTTGACGAAACTCATGTAATTGCAGACATCAAACACATCCAAAAAATTAATGATTGGTCGCCAAACTTGGTATCAGGTTTTGAGGTTGTTTTAAAAGAGTATGAAGATTTAGACATGCTAGATGATTTTATTTACAATTACATCGACCATAACCTAACAACCATAAAAATTACCGATTTAAACCGAGATATATTTAGTTGGCTTGAACTTCAAGATATTAATGTCATCATCATAATTCTTCTTATTATTTTGGTTTCTGCCATCAATATGTCTTCTGCACTTTTAATTATGATTTTAGAAAAAACAGGATTTATTGGCATTTTAAAATCGATGGGAGCATCAAATTGGACAATTAGAAAAGTGTTTTTGCTTAATGCTTCATACCTAATTGGAGTTGGGTTATTTTGGGGAAATATTTTTGGAATTGGGTTTTGCGTTATCCAAAAATATTTTCATATTCTAAAGCTTCCTCAAGATTCATATTACATTCCTTACGTTCCTATAAACCTCGAGTGGGGTTACTTTTTGGCTTTAAACGTTGGTACTTTGGCGCTATGTACTTTAGCACTGATAATTCCTTCGATTGTGGTGGGGAGCATTTCTCCTGTAAAAGCAATAAAATTCAGATAAATTATTGCCCTCCCACCCCAAGTGGTACATTTGCAAAAATTTATTGTTTTGAAGATTTACAACAACATTTTAGAAACCATTGGAAATACTCCTATGGTAAAAATAAACCACCTTACTAAAGATATTAAGGCTACTGTTTTAGCAAAGGTTGAAACTTTTAACCCTGGTAATTCTGTAAAAGATAGAATGGCTGTGCAAATGATTGAGGATGCTGAAAAAAGTGGCATTCTAAAACCTGGAGGAACCATAATTGAAGGCACATCGGGAAACACAGGAATGGGACTTGCTTTAGCAGCAATAATTAAAGGTTACAAAGCAATTTTTACCATGGCAGATAAACAGTCTAAAGAAAAGATTGATATTTTACGAGCTGTAGGAGCTGAAGTAATTGTTTGCCCAACCAACGTTGAGCCAGAAGACCCAAGGTCTTATTACTCTGTTTCGCAAAGATTATCGAAAGAAATTCCAAACTCTTGGTATGTTAACCAATATGATAACCCAAGTAACACTTTAGCCCACTACTTAAGCACAGGACCTGAAATATGGGAACAAACCGAAGGTAAAATCACTCACTTTGTTGTAGGTGTTGGAACCGGAGGAACCATTTCTGGTGTTGGGAAATATTTAAAAGAAAAAAATCCTAACATTAAAATTTGGGGAATTGATACTTACGGATCTGTTTTTAAAAAATACCACGAAACTGGAGAATTTGATGAAAATGAAATTTACCCATACATTACCGAAGGTATTGGAGAAGATATTTTACCTAAAAATGTAGATTTTTCAGTTATTGATCATTTCGAAAAAGTAACTGATAAAGATGGCGCAATTTATACTCGCGAATTAGCAAGAAAAGAAGGCTTGTTTGTAGGAAACTCTGCTGGTTCGGCTATAAAAGGCTTACTTCAAATGAAAGATCACCTAAAAGAGGATGATGTTGTTGTGGTATTATTCCACGATTCAGGTAGCCGATATGTTGGCAAAATGTTTAATGACGATTGGATGATGGAACGAGGTTTTTTAGACAGAAAACCTATTGCTATGGATTTAATTAAAGACCACATGCAACAAAGTATGGTAATTGTAAACGAAGAAGATACTATAGAAACCGTTGCTTCAAAAATGACCAAATACAATATTTCTCAAATTCCAATTTCAAATGGAGAGAAATTTACAGGTTCAATTAACGATAACTATCTATTTACCAAAATTTTAGAAAACCCTAAATTAAAAGAAGAATTGGTAAAAAACATCATGCAAAATCCGTTTCCTGTTGTAGAACCTAATGCTAAATTAGATGAAATTTCACCTTTAATTAAAAAGGAAAATAATGCTGTTTTGGTAAAAACTTATGCTGGTGATTTTCACATAATTACCAAATATGATATTATTAAAGCCATTAGTTAAATGAAAATTGTTGACCAGCTCAACAGAAGTATTACTTTAAAAAAAGTGCCCGAAAGAATTATTTCGTTGGTGCCTTCTATAACTGAAACTCTTCATTATCTTGGATTAGAAGATAGCGTAGTTGGAATAACCAAGTTTTGTGTTCACCCAATAAGCTGGAAAAAATCAAAAGCCATTGTTGGTGGAACTAAAACAGTTAAAATCAATAAGGTTATGGAGCTTAATCCAGATTTAATAATTGCTAACAAAGAAGAAAACTCTAAAGAAGATATTGAAGAGTTAGCCAAGCACTTTCCAGTTTATGTAAGTGATATAAAATCTTTCGAGGACTTTATTGCGTTTACAAATGATATTTCTAAAATCACAAATAATTCTCAAAAAGGCAATCAATTAATATCAGAAATATTAGAAGTTAAGCATAAAATAAAAGGCTATTTTCTTGATGGCAAAAGATTAGAAGTCGCCTATTTTATCTGGAAAAAACCATATATGCTTGCAGGTAATAATACTTACATCAATTATATTCTTGAATTTATTGGTTTTACAAACTCAGCTAAAAATTTAAATGGCAGGTATCCAGAACTTCTTGAAAATGAAATCAATCCTGATTATATTTTTTTATCATCTGAACCATATCCTTTTGCTGAAAAACATGTAAAAGAATTTGAAAAAATTTATCCAAAATCAAAATGTTTTATTGTTGATGGCGAAGTTTTTTCGTGGTATGGGCCAAGGATTCTAAAATTAGAAAATGAATTACTCCGGATACGAAAAATAAATAATTAAAGTTTAATTTAGTTCATCAATCGAGGCCTTAATTTTTAGCTTTGCGGATTAATGAAATTCCTTTACCATCACTTATTTAAAAAGCTATTAGTTTCAGTTTTTTTACTACTAATCACCTTATTAGGATTTTCTCAAAAAGTAGGCTTAGTATTAAGTGGTGGAGGCGCTAGTGGCATGGCTCACATTGGTGTAATTATGGCCTTAGAAGAAAAGGGAATACCCATTGATTACATTACAGGTACATCTGCTGGAGCATTAATTGGAAGCTTATACGCATCGGGAGTTACCCCAGAAGAAATGATTGCATATTTCTCATCTGACAACTACCAAAACAAAATTTCTGGAAATATTGATGAAATGTATACCACAAGTTTCAAAAGAAATGACAACAATGCAACTTGGATAACGGTAAAGTTTACAAAAAACGATATTTTAAAATCCACAATACCTACCAACATTATTTCTCCTGTAGCTTTAGATTTCGATTTATTAAAAGTATTAGCAGGGCCTTCTGCTGCTGCAGGTTACAACTTTGATTCTTTAATGATTCCTTTTAGATGTGTTGCAGCAGATATTGAGGCAAAGGAAAAATATGTTTTTGATGGTGGTGATTTAACGCAAGCTGTAAGGGCATCATTTGCTTATCCTTTTTATTTAAAACCATTAAAGTGGGATGGAAGGTTGTTGTTTGATGGAGGTTTATACGATAACTTCCCTGTTGATGTAATGGAGGAAAGTTTTAAACCAGATATTATTATTGGGAGTTTAGTTGCATCTAAACTAGAATCACCTGAGGAGGATGATATTATTTCACAACTTCAAAATATGATAATTAGAAAGCAAGACTTTTCTATTGATTCTGAAAAAGGGGTTCTTATTACACCAAATGCAGACGTAAATATTTTTGATTTTTCAATTACAAAAGAACTTGTTGAAGAAGGTTACAAGGCCACATTTGAAAAGATGATAAATATTGAAAGCCTAATATCTCGAAGAGTTACTGAACAAGAGATAAAAGATAAACGTACCTCTTTTGAGAAAAAAATTCCAAGCTTAAAAATTCATAAAATTGAAGTGGAAGGTATCAATAAAAAACAATCAAACTATTTTTTAAATGTGTTAGAGGCAAACAAGTTTTTTGGTAAAGCAAAAAATACCCCTATAGGAATTAATGATATTGAAAACAGGTATTTTAGATTATTTGAAGACGAGGAAATAAGCAGTATTTATCCAAGTGCTGAGTTTGATTCAAGAGCAGGTTTTTATAAACTGAATTTGAAAATAAAAAAAGAAAAAGACTTTTTTTCTGACTTTGGAGGAAACTTTTCATCAAAAGCTATAAATACAGGCTACTTCGGTCTTCAATATAATTTTTTAGGGAATAACTCGATTAACCTTTTTGCCAACTCATATTTCGGAAAGTTTTATGGCTCGGTTAGAGCAGGCGCTAAAATCGGGGTTCCGATAAAAAGGTCTGTTTATTTTTCGCCAACAATGACCCTAAACCGTTGGAATTATTTTAGAAGTAGAGCTACATTTTTTGAAGATTCAGAGCCATCATATTTGATTCTAAACGAACAATATGCAGATTTTACTTTTGGTTTTCCTCTAGCCAATAAAATAAGAGTTTTAGCAGGGGCAACAATAGGTGCAACAAGAGATGAATATTACCAAACACGTCAATTTTCAAACTCAGATACTTCCGATGTTACAAGATTTGACTTTTCTTCAGCCTTTTTAAAGTTTGAAAGATCAAGCTTAAATAAAAAGCAATTTGCAAACAGCGGTTCTTATTTTGGAATAAAAACGAGGTTTATTTCTGGAAAAGAAAAAACAACACCCGGATCAACTTCTTTAAATAAGGATGAAATAGACAAACTACATCAGTGGAGTCAAATAAAGGTAACTTATGATAATTACTACAAGCAAAAAGGAATAGTTAGATTAGGTATTTTTTTAGAAGGCCAATATTCAGATCAAAGTTTATTTGCTAATTATACTAGCAGTATAATTAGGGCTCCTGTTTTTTCTCCAATTCCATATTCACAAGCTTTATTTCTGGAAACTTTTAGGGCTTTGCAATATTTAGCGGTTGGGCATAAGTTTATTATTAGCCCTACTGAAATATTCGATTTAAGAATTGAAGGTTATTTATATCAACCTTATAAAAGCATAGCTAGGTACTCTGATAATTCTTTTGTAGAGATTGAAAGCTGGGAAAAAAGGTATACAGTGGCTACTGCAACAGCTGTTTACCACAGTCCTTTCGGGCCAATAAGTTTAGGATTAAACTATTTTTTAAATATTCCTGAAGTAGCAAGGGAAGATAAAGAACCAATTAATTTAGTTTTTAACTTCGGTTACTTAATTTTTAATAAAAAGGCCTTAGATTAAGCTTGACCAGTTGGTCCTCCAAAATTTAAAGGAACATTCATTCCTGGATCGATATCTGAAATTTGGCCATGCATACTTTCAAACTTATTCAAGTTATCTTGTAGGGCTTTCATTAATCTTTTTGCGTGCTGCGGGGTTAAAATAATTCTGGATTTTACCTTTGCTTTAGGAACTCCTGGCATCGCATTAATAAAATCTACAATAAACTCAGAGTGCGAGTGCGTAATTACAGCCAAATTAGCATAATTACCATCTGCAACTTCTTCGCTAATTTCAATGTTTAATTGCCCTTTTGGATTTGTATTTTGATCTGCCATAAGTTTAAAATAAAACTGCCCCAAAATAAAATTTTGGGGCAGTAAAAAAAATTGATTAATTATTCTCCAAATTCAATGTCTCCTACTGTTTCATCAGTTCTAGCCATTAAACTTTCATACTCTTCTTTTGAACCTACAATAATATCTTCATAATCTCTCAAGCCTGTTCCTGCAGGTATTTTATGACCTACAATTACATTTTCTTTAAGACCTAATAAGTGATCAACTTTACCACTTACAGCAGCTTCGTTTAACACTTTTGTAGTTTCTTGGAATGATGCAGCAGAAATGAAACTATCTGTTTGAAGAGAAGCTTTGGTAATTCCTTGTAACATTGTTCTACCTGTTGCCGGAATTGCATCTCTAAACTCAACCATTTTCAATCCTTTTCTTTCAAGAATTGAGTTTTCATCTCTTAATTGTCTTCTTGAAACAATTTGACCTTCTCTAAAAGCATCAGAATCACCTTTTTCGGTAACTACTTTTTTACCAAAAATAGAATCGTTTTCATCAATAAATTCTGATTTGTTTACCAATTGCTTTTCTAAGAATTTGGTATCACCAGAATCATTAATTTCTACCTTTCTCATCATTTGGCGAACGATTACTTCAAAATGCTTATCGTTAATTTTTACGCCTTGTAATCGGTAAACTTCTTGAATTTCGTTAACGATATATTCTTGAACTGCAGTTGGGCCTTTGATATTTAAAATATCTCTAGGTGTAATTGCGCCATCTGATAAAGGTAAACCAGCTTTGGTGAAATCATTTTCTTGAACTAAAATATGTTTTGATAATGAAACCAAATATTTTTTGATCTCACCTGTTCTAGATTCAACAATAATTTCTCTGTTACCTCTTTTTATTTTACCAAATGAAACAATACCATCAATTTCAGAAACGATAGCTGGGTTAGAAGGGTTTCTTGCTTCAAATAACTCAGTTACCCTTGGTAAACCTCCTGTGATATCACCCGTTTTACCAAGGCTTCTAGGAATTTTCACCAAGATTGTACCTGTGTTTATTTTATCTCCTTCATCAACAATAACATGAGCACCAACAGGAATGTTATAGAAATTAATAACCTCCCCAGTTTTATCTACGATATTGATTGTTGGATTTTTCTTTTTATCTCTATTCTCAATAATTACCTTTTCTTTAAAGCCTGTTTGTTCATCAGACTCTTCTTTATAGGTAACACCTTTTTCAATATTTTCAAAAGAAATTTTACCACCAAACTCAGCTAGAATTACCGCGTTGTATGGATCCCATTTACAGATTAAATCACCTTTTTTAAGTGTGTCTCCAGACTTAACATAAAGCTCAGATCCATAAGGAATATTATTAGTAGCTATAATAGCATTTGTTTCGGTATTGATTAATCTCATTTCAGCAGATCTTCCAATAACCACATTGATTTTTTCACCTTGGTCATTGGTTTTTTCAACTGTTTTTAACTCATCAATTTCTATTCTACCACTGTATTTAGATTCTATTTTAGATTCTGCTGCAATGTTAGAAGCTGTACCCCCCACGTGGAATGTACGTAAGGTTAACTGTGTACCTGGTTCTCCTATTGATTGAGCAGCGATAACACCAACTGCTTCTCCTCTTTGAACACTTTTACCTGTAGAAAGGCTTCTACCATAACATTTGGCACAAATTCCTCTAACCGTTTCACAAGTTAATACAGATCTTACTTCAACTTCTTCGATACCTGCTTCTTCGATAGCAATTGCAACTTCTTCAGAAATTTCTTTTCCTTCCTCAATTAATAATTCATTGGTTTCAGGATGGTAAACATCATTTAATGAAGTTCTACCTAAAATTCTATCGTATAAAGACTCTACAATTTCTTCATTTTTCTTAAGAGCAGAAGCGGTTAAACCTCTTAAAGTTCCGCAGTCTTCACTAGTTACAACAACATCTTGAGAAACATCAACAAGTCTTCTTGTTAAGTAACCAGCATCAGCCGTTTTCAATGCTGTATCTGCCAAACCTTTACGAGCACCGTGAGTAGAAATAAAGTACTCAAGAATTGATAAACCTTCTTTAAAGTTAGAAAGAATAGGATTTTCGATGATTTCTCCACCAGTTGAAGCTCCAGATTTTCTAGGTTTCGCCATCAATCCCCTCATACCTGATAACTGACGAATTTGTTCTTTAGAACCCCTTGCGCCAGAATCAAACATCATGTAAATTGAGTTAAATCCTTGATTATCATTCTTTAATTTAGTCATTAACGAATGAGTAAGCTTTGAGTTGGTATGTGTCCAAATATCAATAATTTGGTTGTAACGCTCATTATTGGTAATTAATCCCATGTTGTAATTAGCCATAACGCCTTCAACTTCAGTTGCAGCTTCGGCTAGAAGTTTTTCTTTTTCAACAGGAATAATTACATCTCCAATATTAAAAGACAATCCACCTTTAAAAGCCCAATAGAAGCCAAGTTCTTTGATATCATCTAAGAAATCGGCAGCTCTTTTGAAATTGGTAATTTTTAAAACTTCACCAATAATATCTCTTAAAGCTCTTTTGGTCAAAAGTGAATTTATGTAACCTAATTCTCTTGGAACAACTTTGTTAAACAATACCTTACCGGTTGAGGTCTCAATAATTTTAACAACTTCTGCTCCATTTTCAATTACAGTAGTTCTTAGTTTAATACAAGTATGTAATTCAATTACACCTTCGTTAAAAGCAATTATTACTTCTTCTGCAGAATAAAAAGTCATTCCTTCGCCCTTCATAATTCGGGTTTCGTCAGACCTTCTTTCTTTAGTAATGTAATATAGCCCAAGAACCATGTCTTGTGATGGTACAGTAATCGGTGCTCCGTTTGCTGGGTTCAAAATATTGTGAGAAGCCAACATTAACATTTGAGCTTCTAAAATCGCTGCACTACCTAATGGTAAATGAACCGCCATTTGATCCCCATCAAAATCCGCGTTGAATGCGGTACAAACTAATGGGTGTAATTGAATAGCTTTTCCTTCAATTAATTTTGGTTGAAAAGCTTGAATACCCAATCTGTGAAGAGTTGGGGCTCTGTTTAATAGAACAGGGTGACCTTTTAAAACATTTTCTAAAATATCCCAAACAACAGGTTCCTTTCTATCAACAATCTTTTTAGCAGATTTTACTGTTTTTACAATACCTCTTTCAATCATTTTTCTGATGATAAAAGGCTTGTAAAGTTCTGCAGCCATTCCTTTTGGAATACCACATTCGTGTAGTTTCAAGTTTGGCCCTACAACGATTACAGATCTAGCAGAATAATCTACCCTTTTTCCTAAAAGGTTCTGACGGAAACGTCCTTGTTTTCCTTTTAAGCTATCAGATAAAGATTTTAAAGCTCTATTTGATTCTGTTTTTACAGCACTTGATTTTCTAGAATTATCAAAAAGTGAATCAACTGCTTCTTGAAGCATCCTCTTTTCGTTTCTCAAGATTACCTCAGGAGCCTTAATTTCTAATAACCTTTTTAGTCGATTATTTCTAATAATAACTCTTCTGTAAAGGTCATTTAAATCTGATGTAGCAAATCTACCTCCATCAAGGGGAACAAGCGGCCTCAATTCTGGTGGAATTACAGGAACAACTTTAGTAATCATCCACTCAGGACGGTTCTCGATGTTTTTATTGGCAGCCCTGAAAGATTCAACAACTTGAAGTCTTTTTAAGGCTTCATTTTTTCTTTGTTGAGAAGTTTCTGTATTTGCTTTATGTCTTAGTTCATAAGACAATTTATCTAAATCTAGCTTTTTAAGCAACTCATATAAAGCTTCAGCTCCCATTTTAGAGATGAATTTATTTGGGTCACTATCATCTAAATATTGATTCTCTTTTGGAAGAGCGTCAACAATATCTAAATATTCTTCTTCAGATAAAAACTCACCTACAGATAATTCTTCACCATCAGGTCTTCTAGCTTCTCCAGGATTTACCACAACATAACGTTCGTAATAAATAATGGTATCTAATTTCTTAGATGGCAAACCTAATAGGTAACCAATTTTATTTGGTAAAGATTTAAAGTACCAAATATGAGCAACAGGAACAACTAAGGCAATGTGCCCCATTCTTTCTCTTCTAACTTTTTTCTCAGTTACTTCAACTCCACATCTGTCGCAGATAATTCCTTTATATCTGATTCTTTTATACTTACCGCAATGGCATTCATAGTCTTTAACTGGGCCAAAAATTCTCTCGCAAAACAGACCATCCCTTTCAGGTTTATAGGTTCTGTAGTTGATTGTTTCCGGCTTTAAAACCTCACCTCTTGAGTTCTCCAAAATTTGCTCTGGAGAAGCTAATGAAATGATGATTTTATTAAAGTCGCTATTAACTTGTTTTTCTTTACGTAGCGCCATGTTTATTGAAAATTTAATTCAAGTAAATTATTCTAATGTTATATTCAATCCTAATCCTCTCATTTCGTGTAATAACACGTTGAAAGATTCTGGTATACCAGGTTTAGGCATATTTTCTCCTTTTACGATTTTCTCGTATGTTTTAGCCCTTCCGATAACATCATCAGACTTAACAGTAAGAATTTCTTGAAGAATGTTTGATGCTCCATATGCTTCTAGTGCCCAAACTTCCATTTCACCAAATCTTTGACCTCCAAATTGAGCTTTACCTCCAAGTGGTTGTTGAGTAATTAGTGAGTATGGCCCTATTGATCTAGCATGCATTTTGTCATCAACCAAGTGATGAAGCTTAAGCATATAAATTACACCAACAGTAGCAGGTTGATCAAATTTCTCACCTGTTCCTCCATCGTATAATTGAGTTCTACCTAATTTAGGAAGATTGGCTTTTTCAATATAGCTTTCTATTTCAGCCAAGCTTGCACCATCAAAAATTGGTGTTGAAAACTTCAACCCTAATTTTAATCCTGCCCAACCTAAAATAGTTTCATATATCTGTCCTAAGTTCATCCTTGATGGTACACCAAGTGGATTTAAAACAATATCAACAGGAGTTCCGTCTTCCATAAACGGCATATCTTCTTGACGAACTATTTTGGCTACAATACCTTTGTTACCATGACGTCCTGCCATTTTATCTCCAACTTTCAATTTACGTTTTTTAGAAACGTAAACTTTTGCTAATTGTACTATTCCTGGAGGAAGTTCATCTCCTATAGAAACAGCAAACTTTTTCCTTTTGTATGTACCAACTCCCTCGCTCATCTTAATCTGGAAGTTATGCAACAAGGTTTTAATCATGCTGTTTTTATCGTCCTCAGTTGTCCAACTATCAGGATTTATACTATCGTATTCAACAGCAGATAATAATTTCAATGTGAATTTAGTTCCCTTTTTAATTATTTCTTCGTTGAAGTTATTAAATACACCTTGAGATGTTTTTCCATTTACAATGATGTAAAGTTTTTCAACCAAAATAGATTTTAAATCTGCTTTTACTTTGATGAATTCGTTTTCGATTTCTTCTAAAAGCTCTTTTTCTTTCTCTTTTGCTTTTTTATCCTTAATTTTTCTTGAGAAAAGTTTTTTGTTAATAACAACGCCTTCTACAGATGGCGGTACTTTTAACGAAGCATCTTTAACATCACCTGCTTTATCTCCAAAGATTGCTCTAAGTAGCTTTTCTTCAGGTGTAGGGTCTGTTTCACCTTTTGGTGTTATTTTCCCGATAAGAATATCACCTTCTTTTACTTCGGTTCCTATTCTTACTAATCCGTTCTCATCAAGGTTTTTTGTAGCTTCTTCACTAACATTTGGAATATCAGCTGTAAGTTCCTCTAAACCTCTTTTTGTATCTCTTACTTCTAAAACATATTCTGCAATATGAACTGAAGTATAAATATCATCTTTAACAACGTTTTCAGAAATTACAATAGCATCCTCAAAGTTGTATCCTTTCCAAGGCATAAATGCTACTTTTAGGTTTCTACCTAAAGCTAGCTCACCATCTTGGGTTCCGTAACCTTCGCTCAAAACTGTTCCTTTTGCAACCTTCTGACCTTTTTTAATAATTGGTCTTAAGTTTATAGAAGTATTTTGATTGGTTTTAGCAAATTTTATTAAGTCGTAAGTTTTAACATTTGAGTCAAAAGAAACCAATTCTTCTTCTTCTGTTCTTTCGTACTTAACAACTATTTTATTTGAATCAACATAGTCAATTACTCCATCACCTTCAGCTGTAATTAATACTCTAGAATCTCTTGCTACTGACTCTTCAAGACCAGTACCTACAATTGGAGACTCAGGGTTTAATAAAGGAACCGCTTGACGTTGCATGTTTGATCCCATCAAAGCACGGTTTGCATCATCATGCTCTAAGAAAGGAATTAATGATGCAGCAATAGAAGCAATTTGATTTGGAGCTACGTCCATCAAATGAACATTAGTTGGCTCTACAACAGGAAAATCACCTTCAAATCTAGCTTTTACCTTACCTTTTTCAAATACACCTTGTGCCGAAATTGGGGCATTAGCTTGGGCGATGATTTTACCATCTTCTTCTTCTGCACTTAAATAAATAACATCATTAACAAGGTTTACTTTTCCTTCTTCTACAGTTCTGTATGGAGTTTCAATAAATCCTAATTTATTCACTTTTGCATAAACACAAAGAGATGAAATCAAACCAATATTTGGTCCTTCAGGAGTTTCAATAGTACATAACCTTCCGTAGTGGGTATAATGTACATCACGCACCTCAAATCCAGCACGTTCTCTTGATAAACCACCGGGTCCTAAAGCCGATAATCTTCTTTTGTGTGTAATCTCAGAAAGTGGATTTGTTTGATCCATAAACTGAGAAAGTTGATTTGTTCCAAAGAATGAGTTAATTACTGATGATAATGTTTTGGCATTAATCAAATCAATAGGAGTAAACACCTCATTATCTCTAACGTTCATTCTTTCTCTAATGGTTCTAGCCATACGAGCTAAACCTACTCCAAACTGAGAATATAATTGTTCACCTACAGTTCTAACCCTACGATTACTTAAGTGATCGATATCATCAACATCAGTTTTAGAGTTGATAAGTTCAATTAAATATTTGATGATAGAAATAATATCCTCTTTTGTAAGGATTTTGGTTTCCATATCAATATTTAAATTCAGCTTTTTGTTGATTCTATATCTTCCAACTTCACCTAAATCGTATCTTTTATCAGAAAAGAACAATTTATCGATAACACCTCTTGCAGTTTCTTCATCTGGCGGTTCGGCATTTCTAAGAACACGGTAAATATGCTCAACTGCTTCAATTTCAGAGTTTGAAGGATCCTTTTGTAGCGTATTATATATAATAGTGTAATCTGCAGTATTTGTATCTTCTTTATGAAGTAAAATAGTTTTTACACCAGTGTCTAAAATTAAATCAACATGGTCAGATTCAATAACTGTTTCTCTGTCAATTATAACTTCGTTTCTTTCAATAGAAACAACTTCTCCTGTATCTTCATCAACAAAGTCTTCAAACCAAGTTTTTAAAACTCTTGCTGCAAGTCTTCTACCAACAACCTTTTTTAATTGAGTTTTGTTAACCTTAATTTCGTCAGCTAAGTTGAATATTTCTAAAATATCTTTATCTGTATCAAATCCAATTGCTCGCAATAAGGTAGTTACAGGTAATTTCTTTTTTCTATCAATGTAAGCAAACATTACAGAATTAATATCTGTAGCGAACTCAATCCAACTACCTTTAAAAGGAATTACCCTAGCTGAATAAAGTTTGGTGCCATTCGCATGGAAACTATGACCAAAAAAAACACCTGGTGATCTGTGTAATTGCGAAACAACTACCCTTTCTGCCCCATTAATAATGAAGGACCCTCTTGGAGTCATATAAGGAATTGTACCTAAATAAACATCTTGAACGATGGTTTCAAAATCCTCATGTTCAGGATCGGTACAATACAATTTAAGTTTTGCTTTTAGAGGAACACTATAAGTTAAACCTCTTTCAATAGATTCTTGTAGAGAATACCTTGGAGGGTCTACGAAGTAATCTAAAAATTCCAAAACAAAGTTATTTCTAGCATCCGTTATCGGAAAATTTTCGCTAAAAACTTTGTACAAACCCTCTTCATCTCTAGATTGTGGAGGGGTATCAAGTTGGAAAAAGTCTTGAAAAGATTGCAATTGAATATCCAAAAAATCTGGATACTGCAATAAATTTTGCGTTGTAGAGAAGTTAATTCTCTGATTTGTCAGTACTGACATAAAGGAGGAAATTTAGTTAAACATTAACAGCTATAAACAACAAAGGGTTTAGACCCAAAATAGGGTCTAAACCTTTAAAAAGATTGGGAGAGAGCGGTATTATTTAAGCTCAACTTCAGCTCCTGCCTCCTCAAATTGTTTTTTAAGAGCCTCAGCTTCGTCTTTAGTAACACCTTCTTTAATAGGTTTAGGTGCATTATCAACGATTTCTTTTGCTTCTTTAAGACCAAGAGATGTAATTTCTTTTACAAGTTTTACAATTTGAAGTTTAGAACCTCCAGCACTCTTTAAGATTACATCGAATTCTGTTTGCTCTACACCACCTCCATCGGCATCGCCTCCGGCTGCAGGTCCTGCAACAGCAACTGCAGCAGCAGCTGGTTCAATACCATATTCATCTTTTAAGATTTGAGCTAGTTCATTAACTTCTTTTACTGTTAAGTTTACTAATTGATCAGCAAACGATTTTAAATCTGCCATTTTATTGATTTTTAATTTTGATACTTAGTTAATAATAATTCTTAATTAATTTTCTGATCTTTCTTCTAAAGTTTTTAATAGACCAGCCAATGTATTTTTACCAGATTGAAGGGCTCCAAGAACATTCTTAGCTGGAGATTGCAATAATGCAATAACATCTCCGATAAGTTCGTTTTTAGATTTAAGACTAGCTAAAGCCTCAAGTTTATCTTCTCCAATAAAAATTGCTTCGTCTATATAAGCACCTTTAAGAGCAGGTTTCGTTTCCTTTTTTCTAAAGTCTTTAATAAGTTTTGCGGGAGCATTACCTGTATCAGATAACATGATAGAAGTATTGCCCGTTAAAGCTTCATATAGTCCAGAGAAATCTCTTTCTTCAACCCTTTCCATTGCCTTTTTTAGCAACGTATTTTTTACAACTTGAAGTGAAATGTTTTGGTTAAAACACATTCTTCTCAATTTGTTTGACTTTTCAACTGTCATTGCAGAAACATCAGTCAAATAAACAACGTTACTATCTCTTAGCTTTACAGCAAGATCTTCAATTAATTGATTTTTTTCTAATTTATTCATCCCCAATTAATTAAGTTTGGATTCAATCTTTACCGAAGGACTCATAGTACCTGACAAAAACACGCTTCTCACATAAGCGCCTTTAGCTGCGGTAGGCTTCAGTTTAACAATGGTTTGTAACAGCTCATTGGTATTTTCTTGCAGTTGAGTTGGAGAAAAGGAAGCTTTTCCAACTGATGCATTAATTATTCCGTATTTATCTACTTTAAAGTCGATTTTACCTGCTTTAACGTCGTTAACAGCTTTAGCTACATCCATAGTAACAGTTCCTGTTTTAGGGTTCGGCATTAAACCTCTAGGGCCTAATATTCTACCTAAAGCACCAACTTTACCCATAGCTGCAGGAACAGTTATAATAACGTCAACATCAGTCCAACCATCTTTAATTTTTTGAATGTAATCATCTAAACCAACATAGTCAGCACCAGCTTGTTTAGCCTCTTCTTCCTTATCAGGAGTACAAAGAACTAAAACTTTAACAGTTTTACCTGTTCCGTGCGGAAGGGTTACAGAACCTCTAACCATTTGGTTGGCTTTTCTAGGATCAACACCTAGTCTTACACTTACGTCTATTGAAGAATCAAATTTTGTGGTTACAATCTTTTTTACCAATTCGCAACCTTCAATTAATGTATATGATTTTGCTAGATCATATTTTGCTTCAACTTCTTTTCTTTTTTTAGTCAATTTCATTGCCAGCAATTATAATTGTTCAACTCTAATTCCCATACTTCTAGCGGTACCTGCAACCATTTGCATGGCTGACTCAATGGTAAAACTATTTAAGTCTGGCATTTTATCTTCAGCGATAGCCCTAACTTGTTCCTTAGTAAGCTTACCAACTTTAACCCTATTTGGTTCAGCTGAACCAGATTTAAGTTTTAACGCTTCCTTAATTTGAACAGGAACTGGAGTGTTTTTGATGATAAAATCAAAAGATTTATCAGCGTAAACAGTAATAACTGCAGGACACAATTTTCCTTGCTTATCTTGGGTTCTTGCATTAAATTGCTTACAGAACTCCATAATATTTACTCCTTTGGCTCCTAATGCAGGACCAACTGGAGGTGATGGGTTAGCAGCCCCACCTTTTACTTGCAACTTAATAAGTGCAACTATTTCTTTTGCCATTTTTGTTTGTTTAGTTCGAACGTCATGCGTTAAATCACAACTCCTATTTGGTTAATAATTATTCTTTCTCTACTTGCATGTAGCTTAATTCTAATGGGGTCTTTCTTCCGAATATTTTAACCATTACTTTAAGCTTTTTCTTTTCTTCATTAATTTCTTCGATAACACCTGAGAAACTATTGAAAGGACCATCAATTACCTTAACTGATTCACCAACAATAAACGGAATGTTTAATTCCTCGTCAGTTTCAGCCAATTCATCAACTTTACCTAAAATTCTTTTTACTTCAGCAGGCCTTAAAGGCATTGGGTCTCCTCCTTTTGAAGCACCCAGAAAGCCAATCACATTTGGAAGATTCTTAATCATATGTGGTATTTCACCAACCAAATTCGCCTCTACTAAAACATATCCAGGAAAAAAGTTTCTTTCTTTAGATACTTTTTTACCATTTCTTATTTGATAAACTTTCTCAGTAGGAATTAGTACCTGCGATACAAACTCCTGAAGTTTTAAATGTTCTATTTCAGATTCAAGAAACTCTTTTACCTTTTTCTCTTTGCCGCTAATGGCGCGAACTACATACCATTTTCTTGTATTTTCTTGTAATTCTGTGCTCATTAAACCTTAATTAAAAATGTTATTATAAATAACTTTCATTACGTTACCAAAAGCAGAATCCATCAAGTAAATTAATAATGAGATGATAGCTGCAGCTATTAATACCACTATTGCACTACTTTGTAACTCTGACCATGTTGGCCAAGAAGTCTTATTTTTTAATTCGTCAACCGAATCTTCTATGTATGATTTTATTCCTGCCATTTTTTATTTCTTGCACGGGTGGTAGGAATCGAACCCACAGCCTACGGTTTTGGAGACCGTCGCTCTACCAATTGAGCTACACCCGTAAAACATAAAAAGGCATCCTCCAAAATGGAGGATACCAATTCTTATTTTACTTGTTATTTATTAAGCGATAATCTCAGTTACCTGACCCGCACCTACAGTTCTACCACCTTCTCTGATCGCAAATTTCAACCCTTTGTTGATTGCAACTGGAGCAATTAATTTTACTGTAATAGTTAAGTTATCACCAGGCATTACCATTTCTCTATCTTCACCTAATAAAATTTCACCTGTAACGTCTGTTGTTCTAAGGTAAAATTGTGGTCTATATCTGTTGTGAAATGGAGTGTGACGTCCACCTTCTTCTTTTTTCAAGATATACACTTCAGCTTTGAATTCAGTATGCGGAGTAATTGATCCTGGTTTTGCGATAACCATACCTCTTCTGATATCAGTTTTCTCAATACCTCTCAACAATAATCCAACGTTATCACCTGCTTCACCTCTGTCAAGAATTTTTCTAAACATCTCAACACCGGTAACAACTGATTTCATTTTTTCAACACCGAAACCAATGATATCAACTTCTTCTCCAGAGTTAACAACACCTGACTCAATTCTTCCTGTTGCAACTGTACCTCTTCCTGTAATAGAGAAAACATCTTCAACTGGCATTAAGAAATCTTTATCAACTTCTCTTTTTGGAATTGGAATATAATCATCAACGGCGGCCATTAATTCCATGATTTTTTCAGCCCATTTTGGCTCACCATTCAAACCTCCTAAAGCAGAACCTTGAATAACAGGAACGTTGTCGCCATCATATTCGTAGAAAGAAAGTAATTCTCTAATTTCCATTTCTACTAATTCCAATAACTCTTCATCGTCAACTAAGTCAACTTTATTCATAAAAACAACCAATCTTGGAACACCAACTTGACGAGCCAAAAGGATGTGCTCTCGGGTTTGAGGCATTGGACCATCAGTAGCAGCACAAACCAAAATAGCACCGTCCATCTGGGCAGCACCTGTAACCATGTTCTTAACATAGTCAGCGTGACCTGGACAATCTACGTGAGCGTAGTGTCTGTTAGCAGTTTGATATTCAACGTGAGAAGTATTAATAGTAATACCTCTTTCTTTCTCCTCAGGAGCATTATCGATTGAATCGAATGAACGTAATTCAGACAACCCTGCATTTGCTAAAACAGTTGTAATAGCAGCTGTTAAGGTTGTTTTTCCATGGTCAACGTGTCCGATAGTTCCTATGTTTACGTGTGGTTTGGAACGATCAAAATTTTCTTTAGCCATAACTATAGATTTAAAAAATAATATAAAAGGTTAAACAATACATTTTTATATAGAGCCAATGACGGGATTTGAACCCGTGACCTCTTCCTTACCAAGGAAGTGCTCTACCACTGAGCTACATCGGCTTTTAAAATTTGACTTCTCAAAATGAAAAATCATTTGAGCGGGAGACGAGACTCGAACTCGCGACCCTCAGCTTGGAAGGCTGATGCTCTACCAACTGAGCTACTCCCGCAATTTTAAAAACTGTGGCGGCTCAACGCCATTTTTTTTATTAACATTTCAGTTAACTTATTTTTCCACAATATTAAATGGTGGGGAGAGCAGGATTCGAACCTGCGAAGACGTAGTCAACAGATTTACAGTCTGTCCTCGT
>JABAYK010000021.1 GCA_018609045.1 Flavobacteriales bacterium | reverse complement strand
AACGTAGGCGAAAGAACCAATGTAACAGGTTCGCGTAAGTTTTTGCGATTGATCACAGAAGACCAATACGAGCAAGCATTAGAAGTAGCATTAGACCAAGTTCAAGGTGGTGCTCAAATATTAGATGTAAACATGGACGAAGGCATGATAGATGGCAAACAAGCCATGATTACCTTCTTAAATTTAATTGCATCAGAGCCTGAAATCTCTCGAATTCCCATCATGATTGATTCATCAAAATGGGAAATTATAGAAGCTGGCTTACAATGCGTACAAGGAAAATCAATTGTAAACTCAATAAGTTTAAAAGAAGGCGAAGCAGAGTTTAAACGCCAAGCCAAATTGGTAAAATTGTACGGAGCAGCAGTAATAGTGATGGCATTTGATGAAAATGGCCAGGCAGATAGTTATCAGAGGCGAATCGAAATTTGTGAAAGGGCTTACAATATTTTGGTGAATGAAGTCGGTTTTCCGGCATCAGACATCATTTTCGATCCCAATATTTTTCCTGTTGCTACCGGAATGGAAGAGCACAACAACAATGCTCTAGATTTTTTTAAAGCCACCAAATGGATTAAAGAAAATTTGCCTGGCGCTAAAGTAAGTGGGGGAGTTAGCAACGTTTCTTTTTCGTTTAGGGGAAACCAATTGGTTCGTGAAGCTATGCACGCATCCTTTTTGTACCATGGTATTCAGCATGGTATGGACATGGGAATCGTAAACCCAACATTGTTAGAAGTTTACGATGAAGTTCCCAAAGAATTGATGGAGAAGGTAAAAGATGTAATCTTAAACAGAAAACCTGATGCCACCGAAACCTTGTTAGATTATGCCGAAAAAATTAAAGGAACTGGCGCCAAAAAAGAAAAAGTTACCGAAGAGTGGAGAAACTCTCCAATTGAGGAAAGGTTGAGCCATGCTTTAATTAAGGGAATTGTTGAGTTTATTGATGAAGATACAGAAGAGGCTCGTCAATTATTAAAAAGCCCGCTAAAGGTGATTGAAGGTCCTTTGATGGCAGGAATGAACATTGTTGGCGACTTATTTGGCTCGGGTAAAATGTTTTTGCCACAAGTGGTAAAAAGTGCCCGTGTAATGAAAAAGGCTGTAGCTTATTTAGAACCTTATTTAGAAGCAGAAAAGCAAGAAGGCCAAACAAACGGAAGGGTTTTAATGGCTACTGTGAAAGGTGATGTTCACGACATTGGTAAAAACATAGTTGGGGTTGTTTTGGCTTGTAACAGTTGCGATATTATTGATTTAGGCGTTATGGTGCCAGCCAATAAAATTTTAGAAGAAGCCGTAAAACATAAAGTTGATGTAATTGGCTTAAGCGGATTAATTACTCCTTCGCTCGACGAAATGGTATTTGTGGCCAAAGAAATGGAAAAAGCAGGAATGAAAATTCCGTTGTTGATTGGTGGAGCAACCACTTCAAAAGTTCATACTGCAGTAAAAATTGAACAGAACTATTCAGGACCAACTATCCATGTTAACGATGCTTCGAGAAGTGTAACTGTTGTTGAGCAGTTGTTAGGTCAAAAAAGGGATGGTTTTGTAGCTGAAACCAAAACCCAATACGAAAAAATTAGGGTTGCTCATGCCTCTCGCCAAGAGAATAAAAAGTTGTTGCCCTACGAAAAAGCTTTGGCCAACAAATGGCAAGCCGATTGGGAAAATTATACGCCGGTTAAACCCAAAAATTTAGGCATTTTTGTTTTTGATGATTTAGACTTAAAAGAAATTGCCCAATTTATTGATTGGACTCCCTTTTTTCAAACTTGGGAGTTGCATGGCCGGTATCCCAAAATTTTAGAAGATAAAGTTGTTGGTGAAGAAGCCAAAAAACTTTTTAACGATGCCCAAAAAATGCTTCAGCAAATTATCAATGAAAATTGGTTGCAAGCTAAAGCAGTTATTGGTTTGTGGGAGGCCAAAAGTGTTAACGATGATGTATTGCTACTTCAAGATGGAAATCACCTTTCTACCTTTCATATGTTGCGCCAGCAAGGTGAAAAAAGCAACCTAAGTTTGGCCGATTTTGTATCACCAAACCAAGATTATTTTGGGGCCTTTGCGGTTACTACAGGTATTGGAATTGAAGAAAGGATTAGTGCCTTTGAATCCAACCACGACGATTATTCATCAATCATGTTAAAAGCTTTGGCCGATAGATTAGCCGAAGCTTTGGCAGAAATGATGCACAAAAAAGTTAGAACAGAACTTTGGGGTTATGCCCAAAATGAAGGATTGAATAACGATGATTTAATCAGAGAAAAATACCAAGGTATTAGGCCTGCGCCAGGTTATCCTGCTTGCCCAGACCACACCGAGAAAATAGAATTGTTTAAACTGCTCGACGCAGATAATAAAATTGGGATTGAACTCACCGAAAACTTGGCCATGTATCCTGCTTCATCAGTTTCAGGTTGGTATGTTGGTCACCCAGAAAGCAAATATTTTGGTTTAGGCAAAATCACCAAAGACCAAGTTGAAAACTATGCTGAGCGCAAACAAATGAGCATAGAAGAAATGGAAAAATGGTTGGGTCCTAATTTGGGGTATGATAGTTAAACTTAACCGCACAAAAACATTAGCTTTACCCAAACTTTTTTCTTGAAAACAGCCACGCTTACCGAAATAAAAAAAGAACTCAAAACACTTTCAGAGCCTGAGCTTTTAGAGTTATGTTTAAAGCTAGCCCGCTTCAAAAAAGAAAGTAAAGAGTATTTAACGTATCTCATTTTCGAATCATCAGATGAAGAAGCTTTTATTGAAAGTGTGAAATCTTTTATCGAAGAAGAATTTGAAAACATCAACAACCATAACTTTTACTTAATCCGCAAAAGCGTTCGTAAAATTTTAAAAAACCTCAAAAAGTTTATTCGGTTTTCAAAACTTAAAGCCACCGAAGCACATTTGCTGCTGCATTTTTGTGACCAACTTCAACAATTAAGGCCATCTATAAAAAGAAATACAACCTTAGTAAATACGTATTGGAGGCAGTTAGAATTAGCTGAAAAAGCCATAGAAAAACTACACGAAGATTTGCAATTCGATTTTAAAGAAGAAGTGGAACGGTTAAACAACTTTTAGTTTTTAAAACACCACTTAAACCTTTCACCAACCAATCTTTGGTAGTTTTTTCCTTTTGTTCAATAAATCTTTATTCGCGAGGGCTAAAAATTACTTTTGTTAAGTAATAACCTATGCCATGAAGTTTAAAATATTAGGATTTTTATTTTCAGTTTTTGCCTTACCAAGTTTTGCCCAAGATTACTGGGATTTAGAAAAATGTGTAACCTATGCTTTAGAAAATAACTTAACCATAAAACAAACTGAACTATCAACCAAAATAGCAGAACAAAACCTCACCCAATCTAAAGGTGCCAACTTGCCAAACCTAAATGGTTTTGCTTCAAATACCTATAATTTTGGTCAAACCATCGATCCTTTTACCAACCAATTTGCAACCCAAAGGGTTAGAAGTAATTCACTTGGTTTAGCGGCCAACATGAATTTATTTTCGGGTTTTGGAAACTACAACACCATAAAACAAAGAGAATATGAACTAAACGCAAGCAGGTACGATTTAGACCAAAGTAGAAACGATATTTCTTTGGCCATTGCCTCAGCTTATTTAACCATTTTGTTTAATGAAGAACAAGTTGAACAAGCTCGCTCCCAGGCTGCTGTTACGGCAAAACAAGTTGAAAGAACTCAAAAATTGGTAAAGGCTGGAACATTACCCCAAGGTTCTTTGTACGAGGTTGAAGCCCAACTAGCTTCAGAAGAATTAGCTCTAACCCAAGCTTTAAACAATGTTGATTTAGCTTACCTAAGTTTAAAACAATTACTTCAGGTAGAATCTGACCAAAATTTTAGAATTGTAAAACCAAATTTGGAAATTGCCGAAAATCAGAAGGTTGAATCTACACCAGGTCAGGTTTACGATAAAGCTTTAAATACACTTCCTCAAATAAAAAGTGCCGAAAACAGATTGCTTGGAGCCGAAAAACAGGTTGAATCAGCTAAATCAAACTATTACCCCACCTTAACTTTAAATGGATCACTTGGTTCTGGTTATTCAGGCTTAAACCAAACAGCTTCTGGCTTTACAAGTATTGATGTTCCAATTGGAACCACTGCTTCTGGCGAGCAAGTTTCAACTACTACTCAAGTTCCAACAGGCTTAGAGGTTAAACCCTTTGGCGATCAACTTTCCGATAACTTTAACCAATCTATTGGGCTTCAATTAACTATTCCAATTTTTAACAGATTTCAAATAAATTCAGGAGTTTCGCAAGCCAAACTAAATGCAGAAACAAGAGAGTTAAATTACGAGCAAACCAAAAATCAAGTTCGCCAAACTATTGAACAAGCTTACGCTGATGCAGTAGCAGCTTTAAAAAATTACAACTCAAATGTAAAAGCTGTAAAAGCTTTGCGCGAAAGCTATACTTACATGGAGAAAAGATATGATGTTGGTATGCTGAATGTAGTAGATTTAACGGCTTCAAAAAATAGATTAACCCAAGCAGAATCAAACCTTTTGAGGGCAAAGTATGATTTTATTTTCAAACAAAAAATATTAGATTTTTATCAAGGTAAAGCCCTAGCTTTTTAACCAACCACAAACGTAACCCCACCATGAAAAAAAATCATATTATCATAATTATTGTAGTTGTTGTTGCCCTAATTGTGGCGGCAGTGATAAAAAGCAAAGTGTCAGACAAAGGCACTAAAGTGGCAGTAAAAACTGCTGAATTTGGCAAAGTAGTAGAAACAGTTTCGGCCAATGGAAAAGTTCAGCCCGAAGTTGAGGTTATCATAACACCTGATGTACCAGGTGAAATTATTGAGTTGCCAGTAATTGAAGGCCAAAAAGTAAAAAAAGGTGATTTATTAGCTCGAATAGACCCTGAGATTTTAGAATCGGCAAAAGATAGGTTAGAGGCTTCTGTAAATTCAGCAAGTGCCAATTTAGCCAATTCAAAAGCGAGATTAGCCCAAGCAAAAGCACGCTTAATTAATTCAGAAACCAATTATAAAAGAAACGAGTCTTTGATAAAAGACAAAGCTATTTCTCAAGCAGATTTTGATGCTGTAAAAGCAGAATATGAGGTAGCCAAAGCAGAAGTTGAGGCAGCTAGCGAAAGCGTAAAGGGTGCAGAGTTTAATGTAAAAAGCGCTCGTGCAGGTTTGCGAGAAGCAGATGAAAACTTGTTGCGTACCCAAATTTATTCGCCTATGGATGGTGTAGTTAGTAAATTGGTGGTAGAAAAAGGCGAGCGTGTTGTGGGAACTTCGCAAATGGCTGGGACAGAAATTATGCGAATTGCAGACTTACAAAACATGGAAGTAAATGTTGAGGTTAACGAAAGCGACATCATTAGAGTTAGTTTAGGCGATACGGCCAACATAGAGGTTGATGCCTATTTAGATAGAAAGTTTACCGGAATAGTTACTGAAATAGCCAACTCTGCCCAAAACTCGTTGATGAGCTCTGACCAAGTCACAAGCTTCGAGGTTAAAATTAGAATTTTACGCAGTTCATACATCGATTTGGTAGATGAAGAAAGAGCACATTTATCTCCATTTAGACCCGGCATGAGTGCTGCTGTTGATATTAAAACTCAACGCAATACCAATGCTTTGTTGGTGCCAATTCAAGCAGTTACTTTGAGAGAAGACACAACTTCAGAAAACAAAGAAGACGAAGAGCTTATTGAAGTTGTTTTTGTACATCGCGATGGAAAAGCTTATTCGGTTCCTATAATAACTGGAATTCAAGACAGTAAAAATATTGAGGTAAAAGAAGGTATTGCCCAAGGCGATGAAGTTATTTTTGCCCCTTATTCGGCCATTTCAAAAAAGCTTGAAAACGAAAACGAGGTTATTGTGGTTGAAGAAGATTTACTATTCGAAAAAGAAAAATAAACCTTGGGCTACATACTTACCATAGAAACATCTACCACCAATTGCTCTGTGGGTTTAATTCGCAATGGAATTTGTGAGGCATTTATCGAAGAAAACAATGGTTATACCCATGCCGAAAATCTTTCTGTTTTTATTGATGATTTGTTACAACTTCATCATGTAAATAAAATCGATTTAAAAGCTGTAGCCATTGCCAAAGGTCCGGGTTCTTATACTGGTTTGCGTATTGGGGTTTCTACTGCAAAGGGAATTTGTTTTGCTTTAAATCTTCCGTTAATATCAGTAAATGCGTTAGACCAAATGTTTTTGCATCAGCGATTAGATGAGTTTAAAACAGAGAATAACTTGTTTATTCCAATGTTAGATGCAAGGCGCATGGAAGTTTACATGAAGGTTTTAAATCATGATGGAAAATCAGTTTCAGATATAGAGGCTAAAATTATAGATGAAAATAGTTTTGATGGTTTAGATGTAGAAAACATAATTTTATTCGGACCAGGTGCAGAAAAGTTCCAAGAGCTTTTCCACGCAAATTCAAAGATTAAGATTGTTTCCGATATTCTACCTTCCTCTCAATTGATGGGCTCTTTGGTTCAACAAAAATTTGCAAGCAAACAGTTTGAAGACGTTGCTTATTTTGAGCCATTTTACCTCAAAGAGTTTGTTGCAACAACACCAAAAAAGCAGATTTAAATTTTTGATTTTTTAAGATGTTATTTTTAATAAATTGCGTCTTCCAAAAAAATGAAGGAAAATCCGCCAACTTCCCTTAATTCTTCTGAAAAAAATGTGCTAAAAACTTTGGCATATTTTGATGTTTTCAGTTATCCTTTAACTTCAGAAGAGTTGAAAATATTTTTTGGAGGAAATGAAAATCCTAACGGAAATATTGATGAGGCCTTAGAAAGTTTAAAAGAAAAGGAATTAGTTTTTCAAAACCAAAAATTTTATCAATTAGATAACTCTTTTGAACAAATAGAAAGAAGGTTAAAAGGAAATAAATTGGCAGAAAGCTACCTGGCAAAAGCCAAAAAAATATCTGTATTTATTGGCAATTTTCCTTTTGTGCGTGGTGTTTATATTTCAGGCTCACTTTCTAAAGGTTATATGGGTGAAGATGCAGACATAGATTATTTTATTGTTACCAAACCCGGCCGACTTTGGCTTGCCCGAACCATGCTGGTAATGTTTAAAAAGCTATTTCTGTTGAACTCTAGAAAATACTTTTGTGTAAACTATTTTGTAGATGAAAACCATTTAGAAATAGAAGAAAAAAACCTTTTCACCGCAACCGAATTGGTTACCTTAATTCCAACGTACAATAGCCAAATTTTCGAAGAATTAAAAAAGCAAAACCCTTGGGTAAAACAATATTACCCTAATCATCCTTGGAACAATCAAATTAATGTTCCTTTAGGAAAGGGAAGTCTAGTGAAAAAGTTTTTAGAGTTTTTATTGTCAGGAAAATTGGGAGAATATCTCGATAAAAAATCGATGATGAAAACCTTAACTTTTTGGAAAAACAAATTCTCTTATTTTACTGAAAAGGATTTTAACCATGCTTTAAAATCTAGGAGTTACATTTCAAAACATCATCCTCAAAACTTTCAGAAAAAGGTTTTAAATGCTTTTGAGCAAAAAGTAAATGAATTTATTTAAGCATCAATGCCTTTTCCAAACAATCACCCATATTTGAGGTTTATCAAATACCTTTGACAATCAAAAAATTACAAAAGGCATAAATTCAATTATGACCCAACCAAAAAAAATACTTTTTACCCATTCTTACTTCTATCGTTTTGATCAAAAACAATGGGAAAATCAACAACCATATCCACCTTTAGGTACAATTACCGCCGCAGCTTGGATGCGCCAAAATGGTTATGAAGTTGCCCTTTGCGATACAGCTTTGGCAACAGGCCCAGAAGTAATTGAACCCTTTTTAAAACAAGGTTTCGATAGTTTGGCCATTTACGATGATGGTTTTAACTACCTCACCAAAATGTGTTTAACCAACATGCGTGAGGCGGCTTTTAAAATGGCCAAAATGGCTAAAGATAAGGGGTTACAAGTTTTTGTTTCCTCTTCAGATTCAACCGATCATTTCGAAAAATATTTGGAAAATGGCGCCGACGTAGTAATTCTTGGCGAAGCCGAAGAAACCCTTTTAGAATTGGCTAATGGTGAAAAATCGTATGCTGAAATTCCGGGTATAGCCTATTTAGAAAATGGCGAAGTAAAAAAGAACCCGAAACGCCCCGTGATGCGTGATTTAGACCAAATTCCTATGGCTGCTTGGGATTTAGTAGACATTAATCCGTACCGCGATTTGTGGATGGAAAAATGGGGTTATTTTTCATTGAATATAGCCACTACAAGAGGTTGCCCTTTTAAATGTAATTGGTGTGCAAAGCCTATTTATGGCAACCGATACAACACCCGAAGCGTGCAGCATGTATCCAACGAAATAGAGTATTTGGTAAAAAACTTTAAGCCAACTCACTTTTGGATGTGCGATGATATTTTCGGTTTAAAACCTGGTTGGGTGCAAAAGTTTAGAGATGAAGTAAAAAGCAGAAACCTAAATTTTAAATACAAAATTCAATCAAGGGTTGATTTGTTGTTGAAAGAAGACTCCATTGAAGCTTTGGCTCAAAGTGGCTTGCACGAGGTTTGGGTTGGCGCCGAAAGTGGCTCTCAAAAAATATTGGATGCCATGGACAAAGGCACTCAATTATCTCAAATTGAAGAAGCCACTAGAATTTTAAAATCCAAAGGTGTTCGAGTAGCTTTCTTTTTACAATTTGGGTATTTAGGCGAAACCAAAGATGACATTCAAAAAACCATAGACATGGTAAAACGCTTAAAACCTGATGATATTGGAATTTCGGTTTCGTATCCTTTACCAGGTACCAAGTTTTACGATATGGTAAAATCTCAATTAGGCGGCAAACAAAACTGGACCGATAGCGATGATTTAGCCATGATGTACCAAGGAACTTTCTCAAGTGCCTATTACAAAAAACTGCATCGTTTTGTACATAAAGAATTCAGAAAGGCAAAAGCGTTAGAAGCTTTGGGTAATGTTTTAAAAGGCAAGGCAAACCCAATAAAAAAAGCCAAACCTATACTTTCTTATTTGTATTACGGCCCAACTTCTATTTTAGATAAACAACAGCTTGAAAGGTTAGAAAATAAATGAACCATTTTAAACCTGCCCACCAAGCTTTTACAAAACAATCTGTAGAATTTGATGAAATTGACGAGAAATCGCCAATTATCAAATGGATGCGTGAGCAAGTTTATAAGCATGTTTTCAAGGTTTTTCCAAAGAATGCAAAAGTGGTTGAGCTAAATGCAGGCACCGGAATTGATGCCTTTACTTTTGCCCAAAAAGGTTATCTTGTGTTGGCAACAGATGCCTCAGAGGGGATGTTGCAGCAACTTAATCATAAAATAAAAACTACTGAAGTTAAAGGCTCTGTAAGAAGTAAATATTTGCCTTTCGAAAATTTTAATGAATTAGAAGAAGGAGGTTTTGATGCAGTTTTTTCTGATTTTGGAGGCTTAAATTGTTTGGATGATTTAACCAAAATTACCCATCATCTGCCAAATGTTTTAAAACCTGGCGCTGTAGTTACTTGGGTGTTAATTTCACCCTATTGCATTTGGGAGTGGCTTTTTGCATTGAAAGGGAAATTTGGCCTGGCTTTTAGAAGATTGAAAAAAAGAAACGTAAAAGCTCATCTCGAAGGAGTAGAGTTTGCAACCTATTTTTTCTCTCCAAATGATGTAAAAAAGGCTTTCGGGCAAGACTTTAAAGTAATTGATCTAGAAGGACTAGCTACTTTTACACCACCTCCTTACTTAGATTGGATTTCGATAAAATATCCCAAGTTTTACAATGCTTTAACTTGGCTAGATCAAAAAACTTGCAAATGGCCATTGCTTAGAATCATTGGAGACCACTTTATTATTTCACTTCAATACCAACCCCAAAAATGAGTTTAGGAAGCGTTTCAAAAAATGGGGTTTTGTATTTTTCTGAACCCAGCGAAAATCAATTTGAAGAAGAATACATCAAGTTAAGAACTCTTGAAAATAGAATTTTAACCGATGAGCAAGTAAAGCAATTGCCATATTTGCAAAGCCATCCAAAAAGCAAAGAGTGGGAAGTAAGGCAGCAATCTACCCAAAAGTTTTTAGAGTACATAAATGGAAAAGCTTTTAACACAGTTTTAGAAATTGGATGCGGTAATGGTTGGTTTTCAAACTTAATGGCAAAGCAAAACCCTGAGTTTACGGTTTGGGGTGTTGATGTAAATGTAAAAGAGTTAGACCAAGCGGCACGGATTTTCAAGAACACCAAAAATTTAAGATTTGCCTATTGGGATATTTTCGAAAATCACGAAAGTGCCCCAAAACCTGGTTTAATTGTTTTGAATGCAAGTGTTCAATATTTTGAAAACATCAACACTTTATTGAAAAGACTTTTTAAAATAATTAAAGCTTATGGCGAAATTCACATTATTGATTCACCTTTTTATGGTGAGGAAGATGCTTTAAAAGCCAAACAAAGAACCATTGAGTATTATTCGGCAAGTAATGCAGGAAATTTAATTCCGTTTTACCACCACCATGTTTTTGATAATATTGATGGAAATTATTCTGTAAAAAAACTTTACAACCCTAAAGGATTTTCAATCAGATTAAAAAAACTTACAGGAAAAAAGCAAAATCCATTTCCTTGGCTAAAAATCACAAAATAACATGAAGCCAAAAGTTGCGGAGGTTTTTTATTTGTTGCTTCTTCCTATAATCATAACCATATCTACAGGTTGGATGTACAACTTCAACGGATTGTATGGCCAAGATGCTCATGCTTATTTTGGCTATGCATTAGAACTAAGTTCCTATTTTGATGGAGGTGCTTTTCCGAGTCACTTTTTTTGGCCAATTTTTTATCCCTTGCTTGGCGCTTCGTTGAGTTATTTGTTTGGGCATACTTTAATAATGTTGCAATTGGTTTCTGCTTTAGGCATGGGGCTAACCACTTATTATTCGTACAAGTTATTACATTTAAATATCAAAAAAGAAAAGTATGTTCCATACTTTTTTGTGTTTTTGGTTTTGTGTCCTATTGTGTTAAAATCTTCGGTATTAACCATGAGCGATATACTTTGTATTGGCCTAATTATGGGCGCTTGGTATTTTGCCTTTTTATTTGACAAAACCAAAAATGGATGGCAAATTTTACCTACCGCTGCCTTTGCCATTTTGGCCATCAATACCCGCTATGCCGCCGCAGTGCTTTTGCTAGTTCCCATGTTTGTAATTTTAAAGAATACCATTCAGCATAAAAAATGGATTCAATTAGCCTTAGGTATTTTATTAATTGCTGTTTTATGTATTCCACATTTTTATTTTAAAAGTAACGATCCAGTAGGTTTTGTAGGCCACTCTTGGTTAACAAATTGGAGTTTTTTAAACCTTTTTAAAAGAAATTTCGATACAGCAGAGGGCTCATTTAGTTACTTATTTCCGAATATTGGATTTGTTTTTTATGCCTTTTTTCATCCGCTATTTTTTAGCCTTGGGGCGATTTTAATTTTCTTTATTCATCCAAAAAAAGACTTTAATTCACAGGTTTATGTTGCTATTGGATTAGCAGTTTATTTGTTATTTCTTGCAGGAATACCTTACCAAAACAAAAGGTTTTTGCTTTTGGCAATGCCTTTTGTAGGCATCTTGTTTTTAGAGCCTTTTAAGCGATTTTTTAAATTAATTAGAGAAAAATTTAAAGTAGAGATGCTGTTTTTCGTGGTGATTATTTTTTCTCAATTTGGGGTTTTTACCTATTCATTCCTTACGGTGTTACAACGAAACAAACTAGAAAAAGAAATAGCCTATGTTGTTTCAAAATATCCTCAAAAACACCTTTACGGATTTGATATGGATGTTTCTTTAAATAGCTATGGTTGTGATAAAAAAATACATAATATGTGGGTAGAAGAATATCCAAAGTTTACTAGAAACAGCTTGGTTATTTTTAATGAGGAAAAGTTTGCCCAACAATGGAAAAACAAAGCTCCAATGAACAACTGGAAGCTGATGAATGATAAATACGAGATTAGAGAGGTAGATAAATTTAAAGAAGGATGGTCGTTGTATGAGTTACACTAATCAAATAGTATTGTTTAGTCCATCATTTCCAAAAAATGAAGAAAACACCATTGTTGTTCCCCCTGTTTTTTTATTAGCACAAGAACTTAAAAAACAGGTCGGAGAAGAAACAAAAATTACTGTGGTTTCACTTCATTTTCCTTTTCACAATCAACCTTATAATTGTTTTGGCATTGATGTTTACCCAATTGGAGCAGCAAACTGCAGTTATCCAAAACGTTTTTTGTATTGGTATATGGCGGTTAGGTTGTTAAATCGGCTAAACAAAAAACTTCCCGTAAAATTAATTCACTCTTTTTGGTTGAACGAATGCCCAACAATAATTGAGTTTTTTACACATTGGAAGAGTAAAAAACATGTTTGCACCTTAATGGGACAAGATGTGAAAGCTAGCAACAAGTTTTTAAAAATTCTTAAGATTAAGCAACCGCAGATTATTCCGATAAACAAAAGCCAATCTCAAGAAATAAAGAAACAAGGATTTGTAAACGTTTTACCCGAAATTCCTTGGGGTATTGAAGCTGCAAAACCAGGAAAATCATTTTTTGAAAGAGAGTTAGATGTAGTTTTTGTTGGTTCATTTATTTCCTTAAAGAGACCTATTCTATTTTTAGAAGCCATAAAAATATTATCTGCCAAAATTCCAAACCTTAAGGTGAAAATGGTTGGCTATGGTGTTTTGGAAAACGAAATAAAAAATTTTATTGCTTCTCAACTTCCAAATGTCGATATTGAATTATTAGGAAAAACCACCCGTGAAGAAGTTTTTGAATTTATGGAAAAAGCTAAAGTATTGATGCATACCTCAAATTTTGAAGGTGGACCAATGGTATTTTTTGAAGCGTGGAGTAGGGGGTGTAATGTAGTTTCTGACGAGGTTGGGAATTATATGGAATTATCTCATGAAAAGTGGAAAATTGCAAAAACTGCTGAACAATTTGCTGAAAACACCAAGTGGTTTTTACAAAATGGAAATGCTGAAACCAAAGCCCCTTATACTTTCGATAACATTGCTAAAAAGTATTTAAATCAATATTCTGCACTTGGGTAAGACCCTTTTAGCTTTCTAATTCTATGTTTTAGATTTAGCCAAAACTGAGTGTGTTTAGATTCTAAATTTTCTTGGTAATTTGTTGGATAGGCTATCAAATTATTGGCTTCAAGCAAAAAAATATCATTATGCAATTGGGTAATTAACTGCTTGGCTAATTGTTTTCTTTTTAGTGGCCTTATGGTTCGTTGGTTGCTGCCGCGAGATGGTTTTTGTAATTGATTATCTCCTGTAACTTTTTGATAATTAAGCATTTTATTAGAATAACTCAAATCTGAAATAGCCCACGTTTTGCCAAATTCTATTAAAAAGCCTTCAGGATTTTTGGTGAATTCTTCATATTTAAAAATGGGTATTTTTTCTTTCATCAAAAAGTTGATGTATTCTAAATATCCTTCACTAAATTTTGGTGGGCAATCTCTCGAAATCCAAACGTCTATAGCGTTTCTAACAAAAGCTACTGCAGTAACAGGAGCAATTTGTTTTATGACTTCGTAGTTTGAAAATACCTTTTTTGGGTTAAAGTTATTTATCTGATGAGGAGTAAAATCAATAAAGGTAAAGTCTCTGATAACAAGCGTTTTATTTTGTTGCTTGCACTTTTGGTAAATCTCTTTTACTTGATCTTGGTAACTTAAATTTTCGTCAATATTTAATTGATACCATAAATTGGCTTGTTGGGCAGGCGAATAAACAGCATTATGATTTGGGTTTACTTCAGATAAAAGCACCACATTATTTTGCGATGCAATTATTTTTGAAAATAGTGTGCCACCTGAGCGGGCATAATTAATGAGCAAATAAATCATTTGCTCTAAGTTTTAAGGTATAAATGGATACTTTGGATGAATAACAAATAAGGAATCTTGAATGTATTCTCTTCCAGCATTTTGTTTGGTCATTTCGAAGGAGACACCTGATTTATATTCTTCCCAGAAATTGTTAAATTTTTTCGACATCATGAATTGTACAATATTAACATTGCTATTAATTAAAGCTCCTTTGCACATTTCACAAGGCTCATTGTAGTTTCTAACTTTAATTTAGCGCGGTCTAATTTGTTGAAGTTATCTATGCCCATGTTTTTTGCTGCATCACGTAAAGCAATTATTACAGCATGTCCAGTAGGGTCATCGTTTTTTAAAACTGCATGATGTCCTTCACCAATTACTTCATCTTCATAGTAAAGAACTGCTCCTATTGGGTAGTCATCTGTTTCTAATGAGTTAGAAGCTATTTGTCTTAACCAATGAGAGTTTAAAATTTCTAAGTTATCTCTTCCTTTAACTTTATGAATTAGCGGATTAAACATTAAAAATCCAATAATCAATACTAGCAATACAATCAATATGTTTTTAATCATGGGTCTACTTTTGTTACAGAATCAAAAAATTCATATTCGAATTGAATAATTTTTATTTCGTTATTTTTTTCATTTTTAATTAATTCGGCAGTAAGCAAAGAACTTACATCTTCATATAAGAACTGCCTTCTCTCGGCCAAAGTACCATTTTTATATTTAAGTTCCTCGTAAACGTTTCCTAATTTATCATACGTGTATGCAAATTTTATCTCTAGGGGAGAAGTTAGATTACTAGTTTCAATTATTTCGGTTAACATTCCGCTTTCGTTATAAGTATAAGTAACCTCCTTTTTTTTATTTGTAACCACAAAACGAGAAGTTTTTTTAATCATATTTCCCAGTTCATTATACTCAATTTCGGTAATTAAGTATGGGGCACCATCGCTATTAAAGGTGGTAACTTTTTCAAATAATTCGCTCTGGGTTTCAATTTTAAATGACTCCTCTCTAACAAAATATTTTTTGCCTTCGTTTAGCTGGTATTTGTATTGACTCATATTTGACCCTCGGTAAAATCTTTTTTTAATGATTTTGCCTGCCGAGTCGTATTGATAAGAGGTCGCGTCAAAACCTTTGTTTACTTGATTGGTAACAGAAATTAGTTGGTTAATATCGTTATATTGGTATAAAATTGAAGAAGTATCTTTTCTTTGATAATTCACGGTAAACGACTCTATTTTTTCTGTTAAATTACCATTCCTATCAAAAACAAATTGATCGATGTTCCCTAAGTCTGTAATAGGCTGAAGCTCTTTTTTGATTGATATTTTTCCTGTAATTTTTTCAATTTGATTAACCTTTAAAAACTTTGGGTTAAAATATGTTTCAGAATGTAAATTGAAATTACTATTGTTTACAACCAATTGAGCATTAGATTGGGTACAAATAAGCAATGCAAGTAAAACGATAATTCTCATTAATTGTAGCTTTCTATTTGTTTTATTGCCTGTTCAGCGTGCTTTACTGGGAGTTTACAAGTTTTGTTTACGCAAACAAAAATAGATGCTTCCTCCTCATTAAACTTTCCTTTTAACAAAGGTAATTGGGTTTGTTGTTTTTCAGAAGCCATAAAAATTGCGTTGTTAACTAATTTGCTTGAATAAATATTTTGAATTTTTTCAACAGCATGGGGTCCAGAGGAGGCTATCTCGAAAAAGGGTTCTGAGTGAAATCCGATTAAAATTTGCCAGTTGGCATATGCGGTAGGGTAGCTCTTTACATTATCTGCCATGCTTATAGCCATATTTTTTGAAATTTGATTGTATTTTGGATTATCAAAAAATAAGGCTAATTTAAGTAATGCCTTTGCCATACTCGAGTTAGATGCTGGAATAACATCATCTGTAAGTTCTTTTTTGCGGGTAATTAATTTTTCTGCTGCAGCAGATGTAAAAAAGAAAAAACCTGAGTCGTCATCATAAAAATTATCGAGACAATAATTGGTTAAGGTTTTTGCTTCTATTAAATACAATTCGTTAAAGGTTATTTCATACAATCCAATTAGCCCTTCAATGGTAAAACAATAATCTTCTAAATAGCCAATAATATTCGATTTGTCGTTTTTATAGTTGTGGAATAATCCACCATCATCCATTCTTTGTTGAGTTAAAATGAAGTTGGCAATTTTTTCTGCTTCAAATTTATATTCCTCATTCAGTAAAGCTTTGTAGGCATCATTATAAGCCATTAACATTAGTGCGTTCCAAGATGTAAGGGTTTTATCATCTAAACCCGGCTTAATGCGAGTTTTTCTGATTTCGTGAAGAATGTTTTTAAGGTCTCTTTTCTTACTATTAAATTCAGTGATGTTTATGTTAAGTTTAGCGGCAATTTCTTCTTGGTTTTCTTTTTCCATGATGATGTAATTGCCATCTTCCCACAACCCAAATTCATTCAGGTGATAAACCTGTTCAAAAAACTCAAAATCTTGACCTAAGGCATTTTTTAATTCAATGAGTTTCCAAACGTAATATTTGCCTTCAATGCCCTCACTATCTGCATCTAATGCAGAAAAATAGAAGCCTTTGTTTGTACTCAATTCATTTTTGCAAAAGGCTATGGTTTCTTCAATAATTAATTTGTAATGTAGATTTTTGGTTTCAACAAAGGCCTTGCTGTACAAAGAAATTAGCTGAGCATTGTCATAAAGCATTTTTTCAAAATGTGGAACCTTCCAGTAAATGTCTGTTGAATATCTTGAAAATCCACCTCCAATTTGATCGTAAATTCCCCTTTGGCCCATTCGGGTTAAGGTTAAGTTTACATGGTTTAAAATTTTAGAATTATTATTTGATGAGCCGAAATTTAGTAAAAAATCGTAGCTATTTGGGGAAGGAAACTTAGGAGCTCTATTTGGTCCGCCGTCTTTATTATCAAAAGAACTAGACCATTTTTCAATGGCGTTTGGTAAAATATCTTGCTTAAAATCTATTTTTTCAATTGGGCTAATAAAGTCAATTTCTGATAATCCTAAGGTTAAGTTTTGGGCGTATTCTTCAACTTTTTCTGGTTGATTTTGATAAATTTCAGCCAATTGATTTAAAATTCCAATCCATTTTTCTTTTGGGAAATATGTTCCTCCATAAAATGGTCTTCCATCGGGTAATGCAAAACAATTTAATGGCCAACCACCTTGCCTTGTCATTAGTTGAACCGCATCCATGTATATTTGGTCAATGTCTGGCCTTTCTTCTCTATCTACTTTAATGCAGATAAAGTTTTTATTCATTACAGAAGCTACCGCAGTATCTTCAAAACTTTCGTGCTCCATAACGTGGCACCAATGGCAAGCACTATAACCTACGCTTACTAAAATGGGTTTGTTTTCTGCTTTAGCTTTATTAAGGGCTTCTTCTCCCCAAGGATACCAATTTACTGGGTTATGAGCATGTTGCAATAAATACGGACTAGTTTCTTCAGCTAGTTTGTTGGTAAACTTATTTTCTTCCATAATTTTAGTTGTATTGCTATTAGCACATCCAGTAACCAAGAAGTATATTAAAAAAAGAAATTGGAATTTTGTTGAAATTACAATGAGATTTCCTGTTCTAGGTGCAATGGGTATTCATGGGTAAGGCCCATGGCTTTGCCTTTTACAATGCCTTCAATTTTTATGTTCATTTCTTTGCCAAGAGCTAAACCAAAAATTCCTTTTAAAGATGAGGATAATTTGCCTTTATAAACTGTTCTTATTTCGAGGTGTTTTTCAGAACTATCTTTAGCATCTACTCTAAGGTTATTCAATATTTTAGCATTACCTAAAATGTCGCCATCTAAATAAATTTTTAATTGAGAGTCAACTACCTCAATGTCGTAAAAATTTGGATTAAATACATCAACATCGGCTTCAATAATAATAGCGTTATTTTCAAATTTTACAAGCTCAACATTTCTTATGTTGGTTATCTTTACTTCTTTGTAAAAAAAGCAACTATTGAGCAACAAACTCATTAAAAGTAAAAGCGGAAAAATTTTTCTCACGTAAAAATATTACGTACAAATTAAACACATAGTATTTGTATTATTTCAAATATTCAATAAATAAATAAGGTAAAATATATAAAAAATTAATTTTCAGATAGTTGCGAGATATTTTTAGCATAAAAATTTTAATATTTTTGGAACATATGGTTCAAAACATAAAAAATATCAATTTACTACTCTTAGTAATTATTATGTTTTGTGCTAAAATTACTATTGGCCAACTTACAACAACTAATCTGCCTCCCTATAATTCACCTCAACATTTAATCGAAAATGTACTTTTAGGAAAAGGTGTAACAGCATTTAACTTTCAAGTTTATGGAGCCCCAATTCAATATGGTTTTTTTAGTGGTGGAGCTACATCAATAGGTCTTGATAGTGGATTAGTTTTAAATTGTGAAGACATCAATCAATTAACAATTCCGCCAGGTTTGGGAGGTTTAATTCCAAATGTTGGTGGTAACTCAGGTAGCTTCGGACCTAACTCTATGGGAACGGCAACCAATAACGATTTGCTTTCTGTGGCTAATAGTGTTCCTGGTTTAATTGGCCAAAGCTTTACGGTAAGTTCAGTTAATGACGCTGCGGTAATGGAGTTTGATTTTGTTCCTTTGTCTGACACAATTGAGTTTAGATATGTTTTTGGAAGTGACGAATACACTACTTTTATCAATACCCAATACAATGATGTTTTCGCATTTTTTCTATCAGGCCCAGGCATAACTGGCCCCTATACGAGTCCTCCAGGTTTTCCTGGGGGATCTATAAATTTAGCTGTTGTGCCTAACAGTTTTCCTCCATTACCCATTACAATTAGTACGGTTCAGCCAGGATTAAATGGAGCTTATTATATATCAAATATGCCTAGTTTGAATGTTGGTTTAAATGGTTATACAACCGTATTAACCGCTAAGTCTGCGGTTACAGCATGCGATACTTTTCATATAAGACTTGCAGTTGGAGATGGTACAGATCATTCATTACAATCTGCAGTTTTTCTAGAGGCAAATAGCTTTTCTGCCAAAGGGGTAAGTTTAATTGCAAAGCCAAGCTATAATGCTGTTGGAGGAGACTCAATTGCTTTTGAGGGTTGTGGTACTGTTAATTTAACCATAAAAAGAACTGGTGGGATTCAGCAAGCAGATACAGCCTATTTAAACCTTGGGGGTGCAGCACAAAATGGAATTGATTATACTACAGTACCAAATTATTTATTGTTTCAACCAGGTTCAGATAGCGTTTCCGTAAGTTTTAATGTTTTAGCAGATGGAATAACTGAAGGTTTAGAGGATATTATTTTCTCAGTTACTTACAATGGATCTTGTACCTCTGGGAGTACCGATACTTTAATTCTTAAAATAAGCGACCCTTATCCAATTTTAAACTCTACCTCTAACGATACAACAATAAATTGCACCCAAGGACCTGTAACATTTAGCAACGTTACAGTTGGGCTTTCACCATTTACATACTTATGGAACACAGGTGATTCTACCTCAAGTATTTTGGTTGATTCAGCTGCGAGTTATATCGTGAAAATAAAAGATGCTTGCGCTGTAGACTCTTTATTTGATACTATTAATCTTATCGAGTTTACACCACCATTTTTAACCAAAGACTTATCAGATACCATTTATTGTGATGTAGATTCTTTGCGAATTGGAACCCAAATAATAAATGGATACCCTCAAATAACTTATTTGTGGAATAATGGAAAAACAGACTCATCAATTTGGGTAGCCACTACAAAAGATACAAGCTTGTATGTTAATGTAAATTTGGCTTGCAGCCAACAAACTAATGTAGATACGTTTTTTATAAAAGTAGAGAACCCACCATTTACCCTAAGTATGAAAAATGATACCTTAAACTGCACTATAGATAGTATTGTTATCGGTCCAGAGGTTTCAGGCTTTATTTCAGGCTTTACATACAAGTGGCAAAACGGTAAAACAGATTCATCAATTTGGGTAAGTCCAAACCAAATTCAAAATTTTAAAGTTGTTGTAACTGATGCTTGTGGTTTGGAAAAAGATTCAATTAGCAATACGGTATTCTATGAAAATAGTCCAATGGTATTAACTACCAATTCGCCAACATTTAATTGCATTGGCGATTCGGTAAACTTGTTTGTGAGTGTAATAAATGGTTATCCTGGGTTTAAATATTTATGGAATACAGGCCACACAAATAGCTCAATAAAAATAGCTCCCAAAACAACATCTACTTATATTGTAAGAGTAACAGATACATGCGGTTTAGACACCTCTGTTGGTATTATTGAAGTAACCCAAAAAAACTATCCGCCATTTAGAATTAATGGAATTGTAAACCCTGAATTGAATTGTCCTGGCGATACAATAACCATTGGCCCGGCTACAACTTCTGGAGGAAGCGGAAATGGCATAGTTAGTTGGAACAACTTTACAGATACATTTAGGTACAAAGAAGTTAGTATTGATTCTACAGCCTTGTTTTTAGTTAAGGCTTATGACCCATGTAATTTAGATTCAGCGCAAAGGCTAGTAACCGTCCGCATTGCTAAACATGACCCGTTAAAGTTGAAGTTAAGTCCTGATACAACAATTTGTTTGGGCGAAGAAGCTTTATTGAGGGTGGCGCCCATTGGAGGAGCAGGCAATTTTACTTACTATTGGAGTTCGGGTAGTTATGATTCAACCATTTTGGTTTCCCCCCAATTTACTGCCGCCTATAGTGTTTCTGTTACCGATGATTGTGAAAATACCCGATACGAAAATATCAGGGTTCGGATTTCAAATCCTAATGCAGATTTTAACTACCAATATATTGATGATAGAGTAATAAGGTTAATAAACCTATCTACAAATGATGCTAAAAACTTTATTTGGACTTTTAGTGATGAAGATACTTCAATGCAAAAAGAGCCAACTTTTACTATAGACACTCGGTTAAATCAACCAATTAAGTTGTGGATTGAAAATGCCTTTGGATGCACCGATAGCGCTTTTTTAGAAATTGATAATCCTTTAGAGATTTATGCGCCAAATAGTTTTACTCCAAATGAAGATGGCCTCAATGATGTGTTTAGCATTTTAACCGAAGGAGCAAAAAATATAAGGTTTTATGTTTTTGATAGGTGGGGAAACCAACATTTTTATACTAATAATTTGGGTTTTACATGGGATGGGAAAAATAAAAATGGTGACGTTGTACAAGGAGTATATGTGTACCGTTTAGAAGTTGAAGGTTTCAACAAGCAAGTGGTAGAAAAGATGGGTTCTATCATTTTATTGAAAAACTAATCACTTAATTTTGATTACCCTAATTAAAACTAAGTTGTTGAAATTATTACATCAAACTTTTCTTTTTTTAATTCTTATTTTTTTAGGATTAGGAAGGGCAAACTGTCAGTTTGTTGTTGATAAAAACCCTCCTAATAACTCTCCAAACAACTTAATAAACAATGTTTTATTAGGTAAAGGTGTTACAGTAACATCAATTAGTTTTCAAGGAGATTCCACTGTTCAATTTGGAATTTTTGCAGATCCCAATCTCAATGTAATAGGATTAGATTCTGGAATTGTACTTTCTACAGGAGACATTAACGAAATTGATCCAAATTTTACTGGAGCTATTAATTCGCCGTTTCCCAATGTTCAAGATATTGATTTGCTAAATATTGCTAATTCGGTTCCAGGTTTAATTGGATTAACTAACCCATTTACTGTAGGGCAAGTAAATAATCTTGCAGCAATAAGTTTCGAATTTGTGCCAGAAAGCGATACTGTGGAATTTAGGTTTGTATTTGGTAGCCAAGAATACCCTTTGTACGATAGTTTAGGTAATCCTACTAATGATGGTTTTATTAACCAACAGTTTAATGATGTTTTTGGGTTTTTTATTTCAGGACCTGGAATTACAGGCAGCTTTTCAAGTCCGCCAAAATACCCTGGAGGCTCTCAAAACGTTGCTTTTATTCCCAATACGAATCCTCAAGTTCCAATAACAGTTAGCTCGGTGCATAACGGAGGGTCTTCAATAAACCCTTTGAATAGTCAATATTTTATTCCAGGAAATTTAGATGATGTAAACCTAAGAGGTTTTACGGTTCCCTTAACTGCAAAATTGGCCCTCTCTGCTTGTGATACTTTTCATATAAGGTTAGCTATTGCCGATGGACAAGACCAAACTTTAAATTCATGTGTTTTTTTAGAAGCAAAAAGTTTTGGATCACCTAATGTTAGGGTTGATGCAAAGCCAGAGTTTTACTCTTTAAATTCTGATGGTAATTTATATGAAGATTGTGGCGATGTTTCTTTAACCTTTAGTAGGTTTAACAATATTTCATCTAAACGAAGAGTAAATTTTAAAATTGGTGGAACTGCACAAAATGGAATTGACTATTCATTTATTCCTGATTCTATAATTTTTCAACCTGGAAACCCCACAAGCACTTTAAACATAAATATTTTTAGCGATGGTATTCTAGAGGGAAATGAATCTATGATAATTGGAATACAGCCAGATACAATTGGATGTGTAGTTCAAGATTCAACCTTTACAACACTTATTATTTCAGATCCTTTAAAACTGGAATTAGGAAAAGACTCGCTTATTTTTGACTGCTTCACAGATTCTTTATTTATTACAAAATCAGTTGTTCAAGGTATTGAACCCTTCAATTATTATTGGAGTACAGGAGATAGTTTAGATACTTTAATTTACAAAACTCAGGCAGATTCAATTTTTTATGTAACTGTAACCGATGCCTGTAAAAATGACTCAGTTTTTGGGAGTGTTAAGGTGAATAATTTATCGCCGACTTTAATTATTGACTCCAAAAACGACTCGATAATTTGCACCGATACTGCAATACAAATTGGCGTAAATGTGCTTTCTGGTTCTTCTCAACAGGTTTATTTATGGGACAATGGAAAGCAAAAACAAAACATTTTTATTTCTACCAATGTAGATACATTTTATACCGTAACTGTTACAGATTTATGCTCGCCGGCAATAAGTTTAACAGACACTATTGAGGTGTTTAGCATAAAACCTCCTTTGGCATTTACTGTTAATAATGATACTATAGATTGCCTTGAAAATGGCGAACAAATAAATGTTAAAGTATTATCGGGTTCAGCGAAACAAAGCTTCAATTGGAGTACCGGAGATACAACCCAATTTGCAAACGTCACTTCAAACGGCTCCAACACAAAGTATTTTGTAACTGTAACAGATTTTTGTGACCAAGCCAATCCTAAAGTGGATAGCTCAACAGTTTTCGAGTTTAACCCACCATTAACTATTTCTACAAAAGATGATACATTAACCTGTAATGCAAATCCTATTCAAATAGGACCTAATATTAATACAGGCTCTATAATACAGAGTTTTTTATGGAATACAGGAGATACAACAGCAACAATTGCAGTAAACCCTATTTCTACAACAGTTTATACTGTTACCGTAACAGATTTTTGCAACCCTAACCCAACAAAAATAGATTCGATAAAAATTAATGTAGTTATTCCTCCCCTTGTTATTGAGCCCTCTAGTGCAACAACTGTTTGCGATACTGCAAAACAAACTGTTTCTGTAAAGGTAATTAGTGGAATTAGCCCTTTAAAATTTTTGTGGAGCAATGGTGAAGTTTCGCCAAGTTTCAAGGCAAGTATTATTTCAGATACAAGCTTTATTATTACGGTAACAGATGGTTGTGGAAATATAAAAATTGATACAGCGAATTTTGATTTTACACAGTCTATTCCTATTATTTCTTTAATTAATGATACCACTTTAAATTGTCCAAATGATACAGCTTTTTTAAATCCGTTAATTTCTGGTGGAAACCCTCCCTACAGCCTAATTTGGATAACAGGTGAAAGTAAGCCATCAATTAAAGTAACTCCTGATACAACTACAAAGTATATATATCAAATAACCGATTTATGTCCAGGAGTTTTAATTTTAGACACGGTTGAAGTTATAGTGCAAATTCCACAACCTTTAACAATTAACATGGCAGATACTGGTGTAGATTGTAATGGTGATTCAGCTTGGGTAACAGCAAATATTACAGGAGGTATTTATCCTTATACTTACCAATGGAGTGCCCCTAAAAACCAAACTGGCGATAGTATTTGGTTTAATGTTAAAGATGTTCAAGGAAGAACATCTGTTTTCTTAAATGCACAAGATTATTGCTTGAGAGAGGCCTCAGAAGAATTATTTATTACCATTAATAGTTCATTGAGTTTAGATGTTAGTCTTTCAAGAGACACGCTTATTTGCAGAGATGATGAATTTATAGAAATTGTAAAGGTTTCGGGTGGGGTTCCTCCATATAAATATGCATGGTTATGGGATGGGATTCCTCTAGATATTTTTTCAGATACCGTAAAATTTTTACCGGATGTAGATGGTATTTTATCAGTTATTGTTGTAGATAAATGCAAAGTTGAGCAAGACGATGACCAAACTATTTTTCTTGAATCTTGTAACATTGAAACCCAAAATATTTTTACTCCTAATGGAGATGGGAAGAATGACTTTTTGATTATTCAAGGAATAGCAGTTTCAAATTTTGATGAAACCAGTTTGCCTACTGCGGCTATTACAATTTTTAATAGATGGGGATTAAAACTCTATGAAGCAGACCCATACCAAAATAATTGGGATGCTTACGGCCTGCCAGATGGAATATACTACTACATAGTAGAACTTTCTAATGGTAAAACACTTAATAAATCAGTTACCATAATTAGGTGATATAGATTTAATCAAGGCTTAATTTTTACATAATTTTATTCTGGTTTTTAAGTGGGATTTTCGTAAAAATTATTTTATGAAAATTAATCTATTCAAAATATACCTTTTTACTTGGCACATTTTATTATGGCTTGGTTTAGCTGTTACAATAGTTATGGTAGGTTTTGGATTAGGCGAGCTAATAGACCTATTTTAATATCCACTTTAAGGCTTTGAGAAATTCCTTATGCCAAAACTGCTCGTTGTGTTTTTCTCCTAATCTTATTTCGGCGTTTACCTTGGCTTCAGGTTTATTTTTAAGTAGGTTTAACATCTCTTGTTGTGCATTTAAAATTAAATCACTTTCCTGTTCTCCAGAAGCAAAATAAAACTTGCTATTTTTTAGTAGGTTTTGATCTTCAGTAAATTGAAAAATTTCAGGGTTAAACCAAAAGGCCGGAGAGAAATTTAATATGCCTCCAAAGCTGTTATTGTATTTTATAAAGGTATAGTGACTAATTAATGCTCCTAATGAACTTCCTCCAATAAAAGTACTATCTCTACTTTTTGAAATCCTGTATTTGTTTTCAAAAAATGGCATTACATTTTTAACCAAAAAGTCTGCATATTCTATTCCTTTCCCACTATCATATTTTTCATTTTTCCAAGGTGAATATTCTAACATTCTGTTTGCTGCACCGTTTGCGATTCCAACAATAATCACTTCTAAGTTTGAGGTGTCCAACAATTCATCAATTCCCCATTCTCCTGAATAAGCTAGAGCATCATCAAATAAATTTTGGCCATCCATTAAATAAACAACAGGGTATGTTTTTTTGCTTTTTTGATATGATTTAGGAAGGTAAACCCAAGTTTCAGGATGATAAGTAAACGATGAGTTGTTTACAAAATATGTTTCAGAAATTACATTTTTAGATTTAGTTGATGTTTTCTGTTTACCTGACTCCCATCCGCTAATAGAAAGGAATATGGTGTCATTGGGATTATAAGCTTCAATTTTTCTATTGCTTATTTGCTTGCCAAGAGAATCGCCTTCGGCAGAGCTCCAACTTCCTTGGGTAAATTTAAATTCTAAAGGTCCCCTTGGTGTTAAATTAATGTAGTAATATCCATTTACAAGAAATAAAGAATAAGAATCATTTTTGGGATTCCATCCGTTAATATTTCCTGCCAAATAAATTTTTTTGTTGCAATTGGTAAGGTCTCTTACCTTTAGGGTGATTTGTGCTGATGCACAATTAAATGAAAAAATGAAAAGAAATAACCCTAAAAATAATTGCATAAAAAAAGCCGATACACTTTTGCGTATCGGCTTTAAAATTAAAGTTTAATTAATTATTCGATAATTAATTTTTCAACTGAAGAAAATCCTGCTTTGTCAGATACTTTTAAAATATAGATTCCTGATTGTAATCCATCTTTAGAAATAACATAAGTATTTACAGCAATATTAGATTGATCTAAAACAGCTTTTCCTGTAATATCAAATAGTTGAACTCTTAATTCGTTTTGGTGAACACCAAACCAAATTGTAGCATTATTTCTCATTGGGTTAGGGTAAACTGCAAAAGAAATTTCTTTTTCGTTTAACTCATTAACCCCAATTGTTGAAATATTACAAGTATTGTAAATATAAACTGGTAAAACTGTATCGGCTAAAAGACCTTTAATATCTAATAATCTATTAAAACCGCCAATACCATTAGAAACACCACAACCACCTGCAACAAAATCTCCTGATTCTTCATCAGCATCAGAGTTTCCGTTTACAAATTTGTATTCATATTCAGCTGGTCTCATTGTTACTGTTGCTTCGTATACACCAGTTCCTGAGTTATCTACCATTTCTAAAGTGTCTTTTGACCAGTTTGAAGGGAAGCCAGCTGCAGTCATAAAGTTACCTGTAACGTGAATACCATTTCCACTTGGAACTTCTTGAGTCATATCCACTCTAAAGGTAATGTTAATTGGATCTAAAATTGGATCGCAACCTACTGCACAAGAACCAAAACAAAATGCAGGTAAAGTAGTATCACCTGAAATTACAGCTTCTCTGTTTCCGTTAACATTACAGGCTGCAGGAACAGGCTCTTCAGAACCCCAAGCAGTACCATTTAAGTATTTGTAAGCAAAAGTCCAAGCACCACCTACAGCATCAGCAGTAATTAACTGCAATGTTACATCGTAAATAGAATCGCCATTTGCATCAGAAAAAGTAATTTCACCTGGGCTCCAGTCGTTTCCGCCACTTTCGCTTTGGAAGTTACCAGCAACAGAAACTGCTGCACCTGGGCCATTTAAAATAAACTCATTTCTCATGTTAATTTGAAAAGTAACATTAAATGTATCTAAAACGGTAGCTACACATGCTGCACATTTGTTATAACAAATAGGGCCAACAACAGTATCAACATTAACGGTAACAGCCCTGTTGGTGTTTACTTCACAAGGTAAACCAGAAACAACTGATTCATTTTTTCCCCATGCTCTACCATGTCTAAATTTCATTTCGTATGAACCAGCCATTGCATAAGTGTACCCGTCAAAAATTGAGTCACCGTCAGGGTCCATCATTTCAGCAGCATATTTTTCTGTCCAGTTTATTGCAGTAAAACTACCCATGGCATCCATGGCTAAAACTCCGTCTACTGTATCAGGAGATACACCTAATTTCATTTGCTCTCTCATGTCAGCTTTTAACCTTACGAATTCCATTCCCATTGGGGCGGTTCCACCATACATAACAGCGCCTAAAGTGTCGTTTTTTGCAACATTCATAAAACGATTTCCGCCTTCTTGAACAATTGCAGGAACACCTTCATCATTTCCCCAAGCGTTACCATTTACAAACTTAAATTGGTATTGACCAGCAGGAAGTTGAACTGTAATAGAGTAGATACTATCTCCATCGGTGTCGGTTAACATTGTTGTAGATGGGTCCCAATCACCAGCAAAGCCAGCGGCAGCTTGAAAGTTACCAGCAGCATGAACACCATTTGCGTCAACTGTTTGGCCTTTCATGTTTACCTGCATTGTGATATCATAAGTTTGCGCAAAGACAAAACTTGACATCAAAATCATTGTAAAAATTGAGTAAATTTTTTTCATAGTTTTTTGTTTAAATGTTAGTAATAATGCATTAATTGTGTTTTTTACACTTTCAAAAGTATGAATATTTTTATTCACAAAAAAAAAACATTTATCATATTATACTTTTTTGTGAAAATGGCATTAATTTTATCAAATGATTAAGAAGGAAATTTTAGGTTTTATTTTAACAATAGTTTCATTTTTTACCTACGGAATAAACGTAGATGTATATCCACCCAATTGGTGGGCTGGAATGAAAAATGAATCAGTTCAAGTGATGTTTTACGGCCCAAACATTAGCCAATACAAAATCAATATTCAATCGGCTAGTATCAAGTTAAATGGCACAACAGCTTTACCAAACCCAAATTATTTACTTGTTGATTTTGATTTAACAAACCTAGTGGAGGCTGAAAAGTTAAAAATTACATTTTTTAACAACAACGATAGGTTTGTGATGTATTATGATTTTTTAGAAAGAAGGAAAGGTAGCTCTAAAAGATACGGAGTTACTACCCAAGATTTAATTTATCTTATTATGCCTGATCGATTTTCGAATGGAGACCCAACCAATGATGTTGTTGAAGGTATGAATGAGGCTACTCTTAATAGGGATAGCATGTATTTTAGGCATGGAGGTGATTTAAAAGGGATTCAAAATCATCTAGATTATTTTAATGATTTAGGCGTTACCGCCTTATGGTTAAATCCAATTTTAGAGAATAACCAACCCAAAGCATCTTATCACGGTTATGCAATAACAAACCATTATAAAGTTGACCCAAGGTTTGGAACAAATGAGCTTTTCAAAAACTTTGTAGATAGTTGCCACCAAAATGACATAAAGGTAATTCAAGATGTAGTTTACAACCATACCGGAAACGAGCATTGGTTTATTAAAGACATGCCTTATAAACAATGGGTTCATAACCTCGATACTTTTGGAAGAACCACTTATAGAGCAACAACACTTTTCGATCCTTATGCCTCAAAGTATGATAAAGACAAGTTTAGAAATGGATGGTTTGATACCCACATGCCAGATTTAGATTTTTCTACCGAGTATATTAGAACGTTTTTTATTCAAAACACAATTTGGTGGTTAGAATACGCCAACCTTGACGGATTAAGAATTGATACTTACGCTTATCCTGACCAAGATTTTATGAATGAATGGGTTAGGGCAATTAGAAAAGAATACCCAAAACTTTTGATGTTTGGTGAAACTTGGGTTCATGGTGAAGGTGTTCAAAGTTTTTTCGCACAGAACATATTTAAATTTGATAAGGAACAAAACTCTTTGGATCCAATTGAGGTGCCTGAAGAAGCAGAGCTTCCAAACGTTACGGATTTTCAGATGTATTATGCCATTTTAAATGCACTTAATAAAGAACCAGGATGGAACGAAGGTGTATCTGAAATTTACTATTGTTTGGCACAAGATTATTTGTACAAAAATCCCAAAAAACATGTTACCTTTTTAGATAACCACGATTTAAGTAGGTTTTACAGCCAGGTTGGAAATGATTTTGAAAAATATAAGATGGGAATTGGTTTGTTAATGACACTTAGAGGCATTCCACAGTTGTATTATGGTACAGAAATTTTGATGGATGGATTTTCCAATCCTGATGGTTTGGTTAGGCAAGATTTTCCTGGTGGTTGGCCAGAAGATAAAGTTAACAAGTTTGACGAGGAGCAAAGAACCGAAATGGAGAATTCGGCTTATAACTATGTTAAACTATTAGCAAATTACCGTAAAAATTCTGTTGTATTACAGGAAGGTGAGTTAATGCAGTTTATTCCAGAAAATGGTGTTTACACCTTTTTTAGATACAGAAAAGAAGGAACCGTAATGGTAATGATCAATACTTCTAACAAAAAGAAATTTTTAAATGCTGATAAATTCGAGGAAATGACAAAAGGATTTATCAATGGTGAAGATATAATAACAGGAAAAGGTGAAAAAATTAGAGGAGAAATATCAATAACTCCCAAAACCATAAAAATTATTGAACTAAAGAAATAAGCTTTAGAATTTATCCTTCTTTTCTTCTTCTTGCCTCTTTTACCAAAAGGTCTCTTCGGTTCATTTCTAATAATTCATATTCTCCGAAAAGTGGTTCTTGAATTCTTAGTGTAAGTAATCCTGCAAGAATGAAAAGTACACCTCCAAAAACTAAATAGTAAATGGCATAATTGTTAAAAAATGCACTCACAATTGGTCCTCCGAAAAGAGAGTTAATTATTTGTGGTATTACGATAAAGAAATTAAAAATACCCATGTAAACACCCATTTTATGAGCAGGCAATGAATCAATAAGCAAAGCATAAGGCATTGATAGAATACTTGCCCAAGCAAAACCAACCCCCACCATGCTAATAATTAAAAGGTTTGGGTCTTTGATAAAATAGATAGATAATAGTCCTAAACCACCTGCAACCAAAGCAAGCATGTGAACAAACTTTCTACTAGTTAATTTTGCTAATGGAGATAAAAGGAAAGCAAAAATGAGGGCAAAAAAATTGTACCAACCAAATAAAAACCCCGCTTGGTCTCCTGCATTGTTAAATGCAACAGAGTGAGTATCATCAGGAGTTAAGCCATAATGATGTGTTGCCAAAGCTGAGGTAGTATAAACCCACATCGTAAATAATGCAAACCACGAAAAAAATTGAACTAAGCCTAATCTTTTCATACGCAAAGGCATGTTTTTGGCATCAATAAAAATATCGCTCATTTTGCTTTTTTCCTTTTTTACCGATTCCCCATTAAATCTTGCAAAATCTTCGGGTGGGTATTCCTTTACAGTAAAAATCGTATAAAGAATAGTACCCATTAAAATAAAGGCACCTGCATAAAAAGACCAAACTACATTGGGTGCAATAAAGCCTGCAGGAGCTTCATTTGAAAGACCAAACCAATTGGTTAATACCCAAGGCATAAAAGAGCCCAAAATAGCACCAAGACTGATTAAAATAGTTTGAACACTAAAGCCAATTGTGCCTTGTTTTTTGGGCAGTAAATCTCCAACCAAAGCCCTAAATGGCTCCATAGAAATATTAAAAGAAGCATCCATTAAAGCCAAAAAAGCTATTCCAATCCAAAGTATGGCAGAAATACCCATAAACTCACTAGCTGTAAGTCCTTCGCCTGCAATAATGTTAGAGTTGGGGAGAAAAATTAAACCTAAAGATGCTAAGATTGCCCCAACCAAAAAGTAGGGTTTTCTTCTACCCAATTTCCCCCATGTATTATCACCCATGTGCCCAATTATGGGTTGAACAATAAGGCCGGTTAGTGGCGCTACAATCCAAAACCAAGAAAGCTCATGAACATCTGCACCGTAATTGGCTAGTATTCTACTTGCATTACCATTTTGTAATCCAAAGCCCATTTGAATCCCTAAAAACCCCATGCTGAGGTTAATAATTGAACCCATACCAAGGGTTGGCTTTTCGGCTTTGTTGGCCTGGTTTTCTGAGTTGATGTTTGTTTGACTTTCCATTAAAATTGCGTCTAGAAGGGCTAAAATTAATAGAAATTTTAATTAAAGTGTCATTTTTACACTTAATGCATAAATATTGTTGATTCTTATTAATCTTTCATTTCAAGAAATTGATTTATCAACTGGTTTGTTGATGAATCATGATTGCTGATTTTTGAGGTGCTTGAAAGTTCAGGTAAAATTTTCTTAGCTAGTATTTTCCCTAACTCAACTCCCCATTGGTCGTAACTAAAAACATTCCACATAGCACCTTGCACAAAGATTTTATGCTCGTAAAAAGCAGTTAGTAAGCCTAAATTAAATGGAGTTAGCTTTTTTATTAAAAATGAATTGGTAGGAATGTTTCCTTCAAAAACTTTAAAAGGGGCCAAAAATTCAATTTCATCTTCAGTTTTGCTTGCTTCTTTCAATTCTGAAATTACCTCACTTTTTGTTTTGCCATTCATTAAAGCTTCGGGTTGGGCAAAATAGTTTGATAAAAGTTTTGGATGGTGATCTGAAACAGGGTTGTTGGAATTGGCAAAAGCAATAAAATCGCAAGGAATTAATTTGGTTCCTTGGTGAATTAATTGGTAAAAAGCATGTTGACCATTGGTTCCGGGTTCTCCCCAAATAATAGGGCCAGTTTGGTATTCGGTTTTGTTTCCATTTCTATCAATCGATTTGCCATTACTTTCCATGTCGCCTTGCTGCAAATAAGCTGCAAACCTGTGCATGTATTGATCGTATGGTAAAACGGCATGGCTGGCTGCACCATAAAAGTTATTGTACCAAACTCCTAAAGAAGCCATGATAAATGGAATATTCTCGCTTAATGGAGCGTTTCTGAAATGATTGTCTGCCTCATGTGCTCCTTTCAGCAATTGCTCAAAGTTATCATAGCCAATATTCAGAGCTATTGATAAACCGATTGAACTCCAAAGAGAATACCTGCCGCCAACCCAATTCCAAAATACAAACATGTTGTCTGCATCAATTCCGAAGTTAGTAACACTTTCTGTATTGGTAGAAAGTGCCACAAAATGTTTGGCTACTGCTTGTTTGTTGCCCAAGTTTTCAATTAGCCAATCTTTTGCAGATTGGGCATTGGTCATGGTTTCTTGGGTAGTAAATGTTTTGGAAGCTACAATAAATAGCGTTTCTTCGGGGTTTATTTTTTTTAGTGTTTGGTACAAATGGCTTCCATCAACATTGCTAACAAAGTAAGATTCAATGCCTTCTACTTTATAACTTTTTAGAGCTTCGGTAACCATTAACGGGCCTAAATCTGAGCCACCAATACCAATGTTTACAATAGACTTTATGCTTTTGCCAGTAAAACCTTTCCATTCGCCAGAATGTACTTTTTGGCAAAAAGCTTTCATTTTAGAAAGCTCTTTTTTTACATCAACTAAAATATTTTTACCTTCAACTTCAATTGAGTTTGAAGTAAAATCGCGTAAAGCAGTATGTAATACCGCTCGATTTTCAGTTTGGTTGATCTTTTTACCTGTAAATAAATCTTCAATTTGTTGTTGTAGATTTATTTCATTGGCAGAGTCTTCAAAAAGAGAAAGGGTTTCGTTGGTTATTCTATTTTTCGAATAATCAAAAAACATATCGCCAAGTAAAATTGACAACTCTTTTCCTCTGTTAGCATTATTTTGAAAAAGGCCCCTTAAATGGAGGCCTTTTGTTTCGTTAAAATGTTGGGTAAGCTTATTGAAAGCTTCAGTTTCGAAAATACTTTTGTACATCATTATTATTTGTAAAATACCTTGTAATCGTATGGAGTTAAAGCCAAAGAAGTACCTGCTTTTAGGTTATACTTTTGGTTAGAAAATAGGTCGGTAAATTCTCCGTTAAACCCTTCACCTTCTAGAGTGATATTAATTGGTTGGTCTCCAGTTAAGTTCACAACAACAACAACTTGGTTTTCGCCTTTAGTTCTTGTGTAAGCGTAAACAGTTTCGTCATTAGAAGTTTTAATTCTTTTAAACTCTCCTCCAGCCTCGCCATTAAAAAGTGCAGGGTTTTCTTGATTTAATCTTAGGAGTTTGGTGTAGAAATCTTGAAGTTTATAACCTTCCCAATTAATGGTGTCTTTGTCAAAAAATCTAAGCGCTTTATTCAAGCCTGCTTCTTGGCCGCTGTAAACTAATGGCATTCCATCAATGGTAAAAGCTAGCGTTGCAAATGCTGGGTAAGCTTCCCCAAACCTTTCGTAAACTGTTCCGTTCCATGAGTTTTCATCATGGTTGGTTACAAAATACATTCTGTAATCGTTTGGAGCATGGTTGGTATCTTCTTTGGCCATATAATTATCAATGGCGTCTAAATTCATTTCGCCTTTGGCAATACTATTCATAATGTGTAAAAACTCCCAAGCATAGCTCATGTGAAAAGCTTTTTTGTGAAGCTCAGGCATTTCGGCTTCAGCCAACATAAAAACAGGTTTTACTTGGTCTAATTCAGCTCTAGCATCATTCCAAAATTCTGTAGGAACCCAACTAGCCACATCGCATCTAAAGCCGTCAATATCTGCTTCGGTTAACCAATATTTCATGGCATCTTTCATGGCAGTTTTCATTTCTTGGTTGTCATAATTTAGGTCTACAACATCGCTCCAATCTGTACCTTCTGGCGGGCCAGGGTTTCCTAATGAATCTAGAGTGTACCAATCTTTATTTTGCATCCAAGGGCTATCCCATGCAGTATGGTTTGCCACCCAATCTAAAATTACCTTCATGTTATTTTCGTGGGCAGTTTTTACCAAGCTTTTAAAATCTTCTAAAGTTCCAAATTCAGGATTTACTGCTGTGTAATCTGTAATAGAATAGTAGCTTCCCATAGGGCCTTTTCTGTTTTCTTTTCCGATTGGAGAAATTGGCATTAACCAAAGTATTTCAATTCCCATTTCTTTAATTCTTGGAATATCTTTTTCAAATGCCTTGAAAGTTCCCTCGAGGGTGTGTTGCCTTATGTTAACTTCATAAATGGTTGCATTTTTACTCCATTGTGCAACAGTTTCAGGTGTTTTTTCTTCTTTGGTTTCTGTTTTTTCTGATTCTTTTTGTGCAGGGCTGCATCCAAAAAAACTTGCAATAATTAGTGCGAAAAATAAGTTTTTCATGATCTTAATTTTTGGTAAAAACATAAGTTGAAAGTGGCTCTAGTTCTAGCGATGTATCAAATTGAAATTGCTCGTTAGAAAATGCATTAACATAAATTCCTCCATTTAAAAAGGAAGGTTTTGAAAGATTTATAGTTTGGCTCTCTGAAGATTTATTGAAAACTACGATGACTTCTTCTTCAAAGAATTTTCTAGAAAAAACCAAAACATTTTCACTTTCGTGAAGAAATTGCAAATCGCCGTAAATTAGAGCTAGGTTGTTGGTTCTTAGTTTACAAAGATTTGAAACATAATCTTTAAGTTGGGTTTGATTTTCGCTTAAATTTTCGAAAACCATCATCCTTCTGTTGTCAGGATCATTTCCTCCTACCATGCCAATTTCATCGCCATAATAAATAACTGGTATACCCGGTATGGTTAGGTTAAACGTATGAAGCATGGCTAGGTTTTTATAAGCTTCGGGGTTTTTTAATTCAATTTTTCTTATCCAACCAGCTAGTTTAGCATCTTCACTAAACTTTACTGAACCATCATCGGCATAAGAAATAAACCTTGCTCTATCTTGGTTTCCTGTTATGTACCCCATCAAGTTGTGGTTTCCATAGTATTTTAAACTCTCTTTTAATTTGTCGGCTAATCTAGTTGCAGGAATTTCGGGAGTTGCAAAAACAGCAATTGCCGCATCGTAAACATTAAAATCAAATTGAGCATCTAGTTGACCTGAAGAAACATAAGAAGAAATTAATTCGGCATTGCCATATGTTTCGCCAATTTGGTAGATGTTTCTGTCTTGAGGTTCAATAACTCGCTTTTTTAATTTAAAAGTAAGGGCTCTCCAAAACTCTTCAGGAATATGCTTTGTTGCATCGTGTCTGAATCCATCAATAGGGTAGTTTTCGAACCAAAATAGGGCAGAATCGGTCATGGCATCAACTACTTCTGGCTTAGAGAAATCTAAAGATGGCATAAATGTATCAAACCAAGTAGTGAGCCTGTATTCGTCCCATTTCTGGGTATTTTCTGTTCCATCAGGAAGATATAAATCTGTAGCCCAATCTGGATGTTGTTTGTAAACTGGATGCTCTTGGTGAACGTGGTTTGCCACATAATCTACCAAAATATTGATGTTTTGATTGTGTGACTTCTCAATTAAGTCTTTAAAAACCGATTCGTTTCCAAACCTAAAATCTACTTTACTAGAAGAAATTGGCCAATACCCATGATAGCCCGAAAATTGAGTTTTTGGATTTGGATACTGCCCGTAAGGTCCTAATGGATTTTGAACAATTGGAGATAACCAAATTGTATTTACACCTAAATCAGTAAAATACCCATCTTCAATTTTTTGGGTAATTCCAGCCATATCGCCACCATAATAATCTGCTTTTGGGTTTACCTCAGGTAAGTTTAAAGGGTGATTATTTTCTGAGTCTCCATCTTTGAATCGATCAATCATCATAAAATACATGATGAATTTATGTTTTTCTTCCCTAGTTAATTGTGAAGGTTTTGACACAACTTGTCCATTAAAAAAAGGAATGTATAAATCATTTGATATTCCGTTTTTCCCATAACCAAATACTCTTAAAACACCTTTTTCGAAACTGTTAATTTCTTGAGGTAGGTTTATTTCTATTTCGGCATTATTGATAGAAATATTTTGGGCCGGAATAAGGTGGTTTTGCCAATAAGCAAAAATGTTAGAAACACCTGAATTAGAAATAACCACTATTCCATCAGCAAAGCTTTTACTATACATTTTAGGAGGATTAACTTTGTAATCTCCAACTTTTAAAACTGAGTTGTAATCTCCTTGGCCGTTGTCAATTGAATCGTTGTTTGATGGGTCTAAAACCATTTCACCATCTAGCGAAAGCTTGTATTCATATTCGCCTGGATTTAATATGAAGCTAGTTTCCCAAACACCATTATTTAAGGTTAATGGGTTTTTTGATTGGGCCCAGCCGTTCATGCTGCCTCCAATTTGAACAGATTGGTAGGTATTTTTTGTAGGGAATTTAAATTCTACCTTTTGTTTTTCTGATTTTTTTACTGGAACATCATAAGAATACTCTCCTGCATAAAATGTAAAAACTGACATTGGTTCTGTTTGAGATCCAATTAACCAAACGGCATTTTCATTAGCAACGATAACTTTTTTTAATCCTTTTGGAGATTTTACCGAATCTATTATTTCTGGAGTGATGATAAAGTCAGAAAAATAAATTTTGGTTGAATCAAAGTTTAGTTGAATAGGAATTCCCAAGCCAACAATTGCATCATTTTGAGGAATATTCCAACTAGGATTTTCTTCTTTTTGTTTACACCCAATTATAGTTAGGGTGCAACAAAAAGCAAGGATTAGTTTTTTCATGAGGGGATAAATTTGGTTTCTTCAGCACCCAACGAAATTAAATTACTTTTTAATTGAATATCTAAAGATTCATTGCAGTGGTTAGTAACATAAATACCTTTTTCAGTTACGTTTATTTTTAAGGTATGACTTCTAAATAATACATTAAAAGAAAACGATTTCCAATGACCTGGAATAACTGGGTCTAATGAAATTGTATTGTCTTTAATTCTCATGCCACCAAAACCTTCTACAATAGAAAGCCAAGTGCCAGCCATAGAAGTAATATGCAAACCTTCGTGAACTTCTTTGTTGTAATCATCTAAATCTAAACGCGCTGTTCGCAAGTAGAACTCGTAAGCTTGTTGGTTTTTGCCTAAGTAAGTTGCGGTAATTGAGTGAACGCAAGGCGAAAGAGATGATTCGTGAACTGTTAAAGGCTCATAAAAATCAAAGTTTTTTCTGATTGTTTCTTTGTCGAATTCATGTTCAAAAAAGTACAAGCCTTGTAAAACATCACCTTGTTTAATATAACAAGAACGTAAAATTCTATCCCAACTCCAAGTTTGGTTTAAAGGTCTTTCAGCAGGGTCAAGCTGTGAAACAGGAATAAGCTCTTTGTCTAAAAAGCCTTCTTGCTGCAAGAAAACACCAAGGTTTTTGTCTTCGGGCAAGTAAATATTATCTACAACCTTTTGCCATTGTGTAAATTCTTCTTCGGTAAGATTAAGCTCTTTTAGTTTTTCGGTATATTTTACAGGGTTTTCAGCTTTTAATTTAGCGAATGATTCAACAGAATATCTTAAAGTCCAAGTAGCAATGTAGTTGGTGTACCAGTTGTTGTTTACGTTATTTTCATATTCATTTGGTCCTGTTACACCAAGCATAACATACTTCTGTTTGGCCTCGCTCCAGTTTACTCTTTGCGCCCAAAACCTAGAAATACCTGTAAGTACATCTAAACCATAATTAAATAAGTATTCGGTTTTTTGGGTGTAGTTTGTGTAGTTGTAAATGGCATAAGCAATAGCTCCATTTCTGTGAATTTCTTCGAATGTAATTTCCCACTCATTGTGGCACTCTTCTCCATTCATGGTAACCATAGGGTAGAGGGCAGCTCCATTTTTAAACCCAAGCTTTTGAGCATTTTCAATGGCTTTTTGCAATTGGTTGTGTCTGTATTTGAGCAATTGCTCGGCAACACGTTCACCTGCAGTGCTCAAATAAAATTGAAAACAATAAGCTTCTGTATCCCAATAAGTACTTCCGCCATATTTTTCACCTGTAAAGCCTTTTGGTCCGATGTTTAATCTTGCATCATCTCCTGTGTAGGTTTGGTGAAGTTGGAAAATGTTATATCTAATTGCTTGCTGAGCTGCTAAATCGCCTTCTATTTTAATGTCTCCAAATTCCCAACGTTTGGCCCAAGCAGCAGCTTGTTGGTTTAACATTGTTTCAAAACCTTTCGATTTTGCTAATTCGAGGTTGTTAAAAGCTATTTCTTCTAATTTTTCTTCGTCATGGTTAAAAGAAGAAACGTAAGTTCCTGCTTTATAAAGAGAGTAGGTTTGGTCTTTTTGAGCCGTAATATTGAATTTATTGCTGATAAATTTTTCAGTTTCGAGTTCGATTGGTGATATTGTAATTTCTTGGTTATTGTTTTCAATCCAAAACTCCATACCTGTAGTAACTACAAATTCTGTTTTTTTGGTTTTTGCGGTTACAAGGCCTCTTTTTGGATGAACAGTTCTAGAAACTTCATCCCAAAATTTTTCATCATAATTAGAATCTTTGTTTTCAACATCAGCATCAACATAAGGCTCAAAAGATAACTCGCCAGAAAAGTTAAGTGGAGTAACGTTGTATTTAATAAAGCCTATTTCGGTATCTACCAAACTGCAAAAACGAGTGCTTTCGAGTTTAATTTTTTTGCCATCGGGAAGGGTAACTTCTGCGGTCCTAAAAAGAAAACCTTTTTGCATGTTTAGTTCTTGTCTAAAAGCAGAAACTTTACATGTGAAAAAATCTACCTCTTGGTTTGCTACCCAAAGGTTAATGCCTATCCAATTTGGTGCATTTAATACTTTGGCAAAGTATTCTGGATATCCGTTTTTCCACCAACCAACTCGTGTTTTGTCTGGATAATATACTCCACCAACATAACTTCCTCTAAGAGTTTCGCCTGAGTATTTTTCTTCAAAATTTGCTCTTTGGCCAAAAGCTCCGTTTCCAATTGAAAATATGCTTTCAGAAGCTTCATGGTGCTCTGCACTAAAAACTTCCTCTATAATATTCCACTCGTCTAATTTGTAATACCCTTTCATTTTATGCTTTTTGAAAAAATTCTTCTAATTGATTTAATGTTATTTCTCCTAGGTTATTTACTACAATATCTGCTTTATGCAGAGTTCCTTTTTTTCCTATACCTACACATTTAAAGTTACCATTTAAGGCAGCCTCAACTCCAGATGTGGCATCTTCGAAAACTATACTGTTTTTAGGATTTACCCCTAGCATTTTTGCCCCCAATAAAAAAACCTCTGGATGAGGTTTAGAATTAGTAACATGGGTGCCATCAACAACGGCGTCGAAAAGATTTTCGATATTTAAATATTTTAAAATTGCTGATGCGTTTTTGCTAGAAGAACCCAAAGCCACTTTAAAGCCATTTTTTTTGGCGCTATTGATAAAGTCTAAAGCGCCTGGAAGTAAATCAGATTCATCCATATTTTTGATTAGCTCTAAATACCAAGAGTTTTTTAAAGCCATTAATTCTTCAATTTTATCCTCAAGAAAACTAACATCTCCAATTTTGAGGAGAGCATCAATAGATTCTCTTCTGCTTAACCCTTTTAAATGTTCGTTTTGGTGGATGTCTAAATCAAATCCTAAATGATTGGCAAGTTTTTTCCATGCTAGGTAATGATATTTAGCAGAGTCGCAAATAACCCCGTCCATATCAAACAGTAAACCTTCAATTTTCATTTCGAGACTTTAGTTTTTCTGAAGCTTCAACTTTAATTCTACCAATTATGAGTAATTCTGCACTTGCTGAGTTTGTTGCCAATGGAATATTCATACGGTTGCATGCAGTCAATAAAGTGGCAATGTCTTCATGGTGCTCTTTAACCTCAGGGTCTCTGAAAAAGATAACCATATCTACAGCTTTATTTTCTATCATTTCGGTTATTTGGTTATAACCTCCGTATCTTCCTCTTGAAAGGTGCTTAACAGGAATGCCTTTAATTTCTGCTTCTACTGCATCAGCAGTTTTTCCTGTAGCAATTAATTCTTTACCCCAAAGCCAACCTTCTCTTTCTTTAAAGAAATTGACCAACTCTGGTTTCATTTTGTCGTGGGCAATAACTACAATTTGTTTCATAATTATGCTTCAGAAAGTTTATGTCTGAAATGGTATTCAACCAATCCGTTTATCGGTTTTTTTACTACCGATCTTATATTTATACCAAGTTGTTTGGCTGCAATTTTTAATTCGTCTTCAAAGTGAAAAGCTACAGACCCAACAAAGTTTACAGGAACAGATTTGTAATCATCAAAACAACAAACATGAATGCTTAAGAAAAGCTTCATTCCTTCAACTAAGATTTCTTGAAAATAGGGGTGCTTTTTGTGAGCAGAAATAAACCTAGTGAAGCTTGCTAAATAAACATTAGCGTGAGGTTTGTTATAAATATTATCGAAAATCATGTCTTTTGTAATGTTAAATTTACTTACAAAGTCTTCATGAATTTCTTTTGGTAGCTGGTTGTATAAAAAGGCTGATAGTAGTTTTTTTCCAAAAAAACTTCCACTTCCTTCATCACCCAATATGTAGGCTAACGCAGGAACTTTTTCTTCAATTCCCTCACCATCAAACCGGCACGAGTTAGAACCTGTGCCTATGATACAGGCAATATTTGGCTCTCCATTATAGCAAGAATAGGCAGCTCCAAGTAAATCATGATCTACCAAAATATCGGCTTTTTTAAACACCCTTTGCAAGCCATTTTTTATTTTAAGGTTTAAATGAGGGCTTGAACAACCTGCGCCATAAAAGAAGATTGACTGTACATCATCGGCATAACTAGCTAATTCAGTATTGTTTTTTGTTTTTTCTTCAACAAAATCTTCATCGTGAAAAAATGGGTTAAATCCAACAGTTTGGAAATTTCCCACAGGTGTTCCGGTTTTGTCAACCAAAATCCAGTCGCTTTTGGTTGATCCGCTATCAGCAATAATTATCATTTTTTATTTTTTTTATACAGTGGTAAAGGTTAGGTTTTTTTAAACTTTTTTTATTGTTTTTATATGGATAGAATTTTACTAATTCTAACTATTTCATCGTTTAATTTTGATTTTTTTCCAAAGGATTCGGTAAAGGGAACCAAGTTCATTTTGCCATTTGACAATGCTGTAAATACATCTGATTGTCCATCAATAATCGCTTCAACCGCTTTAACGCCCATGCGTGAAGCAAGAACCCTATCAAAAGCTGTTGGTGAACCACCTCTTTGAATGTGGCCTAAAACGGTCACTTTGGTTTCATAATGGTTGTAAAGTTCATGTACTTTTCTTGCTACTTCAGCTGCGCCACCATGCTGTTCACCTTCTGCTACAATAACAATACTTGATGTTTTTCTGGTTTTGGCGCCTCTATCAATAATTTTCACAAGGTCTTCAATAGACATTTCTTCCTCAGGCATCATTACAGCTATGGCTCCTGTCGAAATTCCAGCTCTTAGTGCAATAAAGCCAGTATCTCTTCCCATAACTTCAACAAAAAATAACCTGTTGTGAGAAGAAGCAGTATCTCTAATTTTATCAATACACTCAATAACAACGTTTGTAGATGTATCATAACCTATGGTAACATCGGTTCCATACAAGTCATTATCAATCGTTCCGGGAACTCCAATAACAGGAATGTCATATTCTTCTCCCAACATTTTCGCCCCGGCAAAACTTCCATCTCCACCAATAATTACCAAGCCATCAATTCCTACCGATTGTAATTTTTCAAATGCTTTTGCTCTTCCTTCCTTGGTTCTAAATTCTGCACTTCTGGCAGATTTAATTATTGTGCCTCCTTTATCAATAATTCTGGATACAGAACGTAAATTCATTTCAACAATATCACCTTCAATCATACCTTCGTATCCGCGATAAATACCAAATACTTTTCTATCGTAATATATTGCTGATCTTACTACAGCTCTAATTGCTGCATTCATTCCTGGAGCATCTCCTCCTGAGGTTAAAACTCCAATTCTATTTATTTCTTTTGGCATATAAGCTTTATCAGTAAAGTAAAACAAAGAAAGTGTATTTTTTACACTTTTCAAAACCTATGCTTAATTCAGCCTATTTTTTTAAATTTGAAAATTATTTATTTTTAAGTTGATGACCACAAAAAACCCCAATGTTTCTGTAGACTGTGTAATATTTGGATTTGATTTCGAAAATTTAAATGTTTTAGTTATTGAACAAAAGCAAGATGATACTTTAAAAAAAACACCACGATTTGCCTTGCCAGGTGATTTGGTAAATATTGATGAAAATTTAGATGCGGCTGCTTATAGGGTTTTAAAAGAACTTACCTCAATAGGAAAAATTTATTTGAAACAGTTTCATGCTTTTGGAGATCCTAAAAGGTTATCAAAGGCCGAAGATCAATATTGGTTAAAAAAATTGAGAGACCAGCCTGCAGCTAGAGTTATTACTGTGGCCTACTTTTCATTAATTAAAATGAATGATGTTTCTCCAAAAGCAGCCTCATTCGCAGGTGATATTTATTGGGCAGATATTAATGAAGTACCAAAATTGGCTTTTGATCATGATAAAATATTAAATACTGCTATTGAAACATTACGTGATGATTTGTTGAATAAACAAATTGGCTATGAATTGTTGCCTGAAAAGTTCACCCTTAGTCAACTTCAAAGACTTTACGAAGTCGTGTTAGGTATAAAACTTGACAAAAGAAACTTTAGAAAAAAAATGAAAAAAACAGACTTTGTAAAACCGTTAAACGAAAAACAAAAAGGTGTTTTGCATAAGCCTGCTCAATTATTCAGCTTCGAGCCAAAAGAAGACGAAGATTAATAAGTGTAAAAAATACACTTTATCTAATATTATTGTAATTTAGCGACTTAAAATTTTATCATGAAGGCAATTTGCTCAATTTTAGCAATTTTATTCGTCTCGATTTTTGCTAGCGCACAGGTGGTTACATTTCAACCCACATTTGTTACAGCAAACGACACTGTTACTGTAATTTATGATGCATCTCTTGGAAATGGAGAATTGGTCGGGGTTTCTAAAGTGTACGCTCATACGGGGGTAATAACAAATGCTAGTGCAACCAATACAGATTGGAGACATGTTCAAGGAAATTGGGGTACGGCTGATTCTAAGGTAGAAATGACAAGCCTCGGAAATAACAAACACTCACTAAAATATCATATTAATTCTTTTTATGGCTTACCCACAAATGAGTCTGCTTACAGATTAGCATTTGTTTTTAGAGATGCTGCAGGAAATAAAGTAGGTAGAGCATCAGATGGGTCAGATATTTTTGTTGACCTTTTTCAGGGAGGATATGAAGCTAGGTTTACTTTGCCCGATCAAAAAGGAATGATTGTAGATTTAAACGATCAAATTTCTTTAAGGGCAGAGGCTTCTGCGCCTTCAACTATTTCTATTTACCAAGGAGGTACTTTGGTAACCCAAAAAACAAATTCAAAATTGGTTAACTCAACCATAAATGTGTCTGCTACCGGGTATGGAAAGTTTTATTTAACTATGGTTGCAGATGATGGAAATGGCAATGTTGAAACCGATACAGCTTATTATGTAGCTAGGCCTCCTGTTACAACTGCACCTGCACCTACAGGTATAAAAGATGGAATAAACTACCTAAATGATACAAGTGTTGTTCTTCAAATTGTTGCTCCCTTTAAAAATTACATTTATGTGGTTGGCGACTTTTCTAATTGGGAATATGATTCAAAATATTACATGAAAAGAACTCCAGCAGGAGACAGGTATTGGTTGCAAATTAATGGGCTAACTAAAGGCAAAGAATATAGGTTTCAATACTCTATTGATGATGAAGCTATGAGGGTAGCTGATGTTTACTCAGATAAAATTTTAGATCCTTGGAATGATAAATGGATTGATAACAGCACTTATCCGAATTTAACTCCCTACCCAACAGGAAAAACAACCTATCCAGTTTCTGTTCTGCATCCAGGCGAACAACCTTACCCTTGGGACAATTCAATTTCATACACAAAACCTGCAAAAGAAAATCTAATTGTTTATGAATTATTGATAAGAGATTTTGTAGAAACTCATAAATATAGAACTGTTGCCGATTCAATAAAATATTTCAAAAATTTAGGAATTAACGCAATTCAATTGATGCCAATTATGGAGTTTGAAGGAAACGAAAGCTGGGGTTATAACCCTATGTTCTTTTTTGCTCCCGACAAATATTACGGCTCAAAAGACGATTTAAAATACCTTGTTGAAGAATGCCATAAAAATGATATTGCAGTAATTTTAGACATCGCCTTAAATCATTCATTTGGTCAAAATCCTCAAGTAAGAATGTATTTTGATCCTAGCGCAGGGCAATGGGGTCAACCCTCAGCTAATAATCCTTGGTTTAACCAAACAGCTCGCCACGATTTTAATGTTGGTTACGATTATAATCACGAAAGCCAATACACCAAAGATTTTACCAAAAGGGTAATGGCGTATTGGATAGAAGAATTTAGAATTGATGGCTACAGATTTGACCTTTCTAAGGGGTTTACCCAAAAAAATACACTTGGTAATATTGGAGCTTGGAATGCATATGATCAAGGTAGAGTAAATATTTGGAATGAGTACTCAGCTCATATTTGGAGTGTTGATCCTGATGCCTATGTTATTTTAGAGCATTTAGGAGATAATTCAGAAGAAACTGTTTTAGCTAATAATGGCATGATGCCTTGGGGAATAATGCACGATCCTTTTAAAGAATTAAGTTTAGGATACTCTGCAGATTTAGGCTGGGCAAGCTACAAAACTAGAGGCTGGAATAACCCTCATGCTATTGTTTACGCATGCAGCCATGACGAAGAAAGATTGATTTACGAAAATGTAAATTATGGTAATTCTGTAACTGGTTACAACCTAAAAAATTTAAAAACTGCACTACAAAGGCAAGAAATTATAGCAGCATTTTTAATGGCCATTCCAGGCCCAAAAATGATTTGGCAATTTGATGAGTTAGGGTATCCATATAGCATTAATTATTGCCCAGATGGCACAATTAGCAATGATTGTAGAACTGCCAACAAACCAATTAGATGGGATTATTTTAATGACCCAGATAGATTCAAATTGTACAAAGCTTATGGTGCGGTATTTAAATTAAAAAGAGATTACCCAACTTTTAGTACTTCTAATTTTAATATTGATGTTGCTGGCTCAGGTAAAAGGGTTCATTTAAATCATAATGATATGGATGCAGTTGTGGTTGGGAACTTCGCAATGGGTCAAATTTCAATGGTTCCTGGTTTTCAACATACAGGCATGTGGTACGATTATTTTACAGGAGACTCTATTGATGTAACTGATGTAAATACATCAATTGATTTTGACCCAGGAGAATTTCACATTTTTACAGATAAAAAACTTGAAACTCCAACATTTATTAAGCCTGGAGGTTCAGGAATTTCAACCAACGATATTATTGGGGAAGAATTAAATTCAACTGGATTTCCTAATCCATTTAATAGGATCTATCAAATCAATGTAGAAACAAATCAACCAGAGGTTTTAAATATACAAGTATTTGATTTTATGGGAAGGCATGTAAAAACCATAGTTCAAAATAAAATAATCAATGGAGAATATGCTTTTTATTGGAATGGAACAAATGATAGCGGGGCGGAGGTTACTCCGGGATGTTACTTTTATAATGTAACCACTGCTAGCAATTCAAAATCATACAAAGTAATTTACTCAGGTAATTAATCTGTAATACCAATATGGAACAAAGCATCACCCTTGTGAACAACAGGGGTGTTGTTATGTCCTACGATGTAGCCATTTTCTGGGCAATCTACCGAAATTTGATATTGGCCAGCTACATCAGAAATAATTCCTAAAACATCTCCTTGGTTTACCTTTTGACCTGATTTTTTTAAACTTCTGAATAACCCAGCCATTTCAGCCCTTAACCATTTGCTCGAGTTAAAAAATTGAGTAGGTTTTTTTGGTTTTGAAGAACCACTTATCATGTTAAAACTATGTAAAACACGGTATGTTCCTCTTATGGCTTCCTCAATAGCAGTTTCGCTAAACCTCATAGATTCTCCACCTTCATAAACCACGATGCTTTTACCCATATCAAAAGCACATTTTCTTAAGGAGCCTTCGATTAATGGCGACCTTAAAGTGTATGGGGCTTGAAACCTTTGGGCTACATCTTGTCCTAATTTATCTTTATCAGATATTCTAACCTGAGGGAAATTTGTTCTACTAGAACCTCCTGTATGAAAATCGATACCAAAATCAATATTTGGTAAAATGTGGGTTGAAATTGTATAAGCTACTAAACTTGCCAAAGAACCAGATTCGCTTCCGGGGAAACTCCTATTAACATCTTTACCATCAGGAACATCTCTAGAAAAATTTAAGAATCCAAAAATATTGATGATTGGCATGGCGATAATAGAGCCACACTTGAGTTTTGTGAAGCTTTTGCCAGAAACCATTCTTCTTACAATTTCAATTCCATTTACTTCATCACCATGCAAGCCTCCAGAAAGTAAAATGGTTGGACCTTTTACCTTACTTCTAAAAATATGAATTGGCAAATGAATTTCAGTTCCAGAGGGTAACCTAGCAATATAAAGTTCAATAAAAGAGTTACTTCCTTCTTTTATAGAATATCGGTCAATTTTTATTGAGCTCATTTAGCAATTATGGTTGTAAAACTAGTTTCCCTTTTATTTCGTTTGAGCCAATATTAATCGAATAAAAATAAATACCTGTATTTCTAATAAAATTTAAATCTACAATTTGATGAACCGCAGGTTGTAAAGCCGAATTAAACACTGCCTTACCTGTTACATCAAAAATGGTAATGTTTTTTAAAGAAAGTAAATCATTATTTTGAATAGATAAATTTCCATTAATTATTTTAACATTTAGGTTGGATTTGAGTTGTTCTTTTACTCCTATATTATTTGAAGGCTTACAATCTGTACATCTTGCATAACAAACAACATTTAGAGTTGTATCAAAATTTGGAACAATAAAGTTTCTTTCAATATTGCCAAACCCATCTTTTATACCACAACCTTCAAGGCTATCTGTTTTTTCTTTGTTGGCAAGGGTAACACCATTATAATAATTGTATAAAATTGATTCACCTTGGCTTAAGCTTATTGTTACTTGGTAAATCGTGTCAGAATTTGCGTCAGTAAGATTGTATTCATTTGGGTTGTAATTGTTGAAGTTTCCTGCTACGTTTAAACCAAAATTAGATACAGCATTATTTTTCATGCTTACCCGAAAAGTAACATTAGATTTGGATGGAGGAGAAACGCAAACAGCACAACTCGAAAAACAAACTTCGTTTAAATTAATGCTTCCAAACGTAAAAATTGATCTGTTAAATCCACCTTGACCATCAGGTGTTCCGCAAGCTTGAGGAACAACTTCAGAAACTCCTGGGTTGTTTCCGTTATAAAATTTGTATTCAAAAATGGCATTTGAATCTAGGCTAAGGTTTATCGAGTATATATTGTTTCCGATAGGGCTCATTGGTTCTAAAGTCCAATTATTAAACGACCCTGCAATAAAAACGCCTGAGGCATCAACAATCTCATCGGTCATGTCAACTTTTAGCCCCAGATTTATTTGGCTAAGACAGGCTAAATTGCAAGGCAAACATTTGCCAAAACAAAGAGAATCTAGCACCGTTGGGTTTGAAGCAGTAACTTCTCGATTAAAATTACCTAAACCATTAGGAACACCGCATAATGCAGGTACATTTTCTTCTCCGGCAAAAGTGTTTCCATTAATAAATTTGTATTGAAAGGTTTGACCTGAATCTAAATTTAGGGTTACTTCAAATAAGCCTTTGCCATTATTTATCATCGGGATACTATCAACAGTCCAATTAGAAAAGTCTCCAACCAAATGAACTCCATCAGGTGAAATGCTTTCTAACCTCATATCAACCTTAAAAGAAATAGGGTATAGTGTTGGAGGAATTGTTTGAGGACAAATTTTACAGCTTGAAAAACAAACTGCTTTTAATATGGTATCGCTCGAAAATTCAATTTCTCTATTTAAAGCACTAATGCCAACTCCGCAAGTTTGGGGAACAATTTCAGCATCGTTCCAAGTATTTCCATTAATATATTTATACTCAAAAGTATCAGCAGGTAAAATCAATGTAAGCTCATAAATACTGTCTCCATCTAAATCTTGCATTTGTGTTGATGAAGGATCCCAATTATTAGGAAAACCTGCTAGTGTTTGAAAATTACCAGCAACATGCACACCATTAGAACTTATATTTTGGCCGTACATTCCTACCCTAAATGTTACATTGTAGTATTGAATTGAAGGCAATGCAGAGCAAGTATCACATTCGTTAAAACAAAGTAAAATTGTGTCGTTGTTCTGGTTAATATTTTGACTTCGTGTTGTAATTCCGTTTGGTGCTGTTGTAAAGCAATTACCTTTAGTTTGCTCAGAAGAGTTTCCATTTAAATATCTGTAATAAACAGTTTTACCAGAGTCTAGAGTAAGGGTAACTCCATACAAACTATCTCCAAAGCTTTGCAGTGGAGTGTTCGTTAAATCATAATTATTAAAAGACCCGTATATAAACAATCCATTCGAATCAACTAAATTATGCTTCATGTCGGTAATGAAGGTTGTTGTAAATTGAGGACGAGGGGGGCATGAGCTGCAGCTGTTAAAGCAAACTTGTGGTAAAACCGTGTCTGAATTAAAGTTAAAGTACCTGTTAGCTATTCCTGCAAAGGTATCGGTGCATGCTTCTGCTCCTGTAAAAATTTCAGAAATGGTCCAATTGTCTAAATTGAATTTATATTGAAATGTATCTGCAGGTAGCATAATGGTATCTGAATAAATACCATCAAAATCTAAATCTTTAAGTTCATCGCAAGAGCCACACCAATTGTTAAACTCGCCACTAACATATACCTTCGAAAATGTAGAATCATAATCATTCATATTTACATTAAATACAACTTGGTAAAAAGTTGGTGTTGCAGTTGGGCAATCAACACAACTGTTGAAACAAAATTCTCCAAGCGTAGTATCTCCAGAAATTGTAATTACTCGATTTATGTTTCCAGAATTTTGAATAACACAAGGTTCTGAACCTGTAAAAAGTTCAAAAATCGTCCAGTTATCTAGTTGAAACTTGTATTCATAAGTTCCTGCAGCTAATTGTATTGTTTTTTCGAAAACCGTATCTCCATTTAAATCAAAAAGAGTATCCAAGGTGCCATTCCATCCGTTAAAGCTTCCACTTACAAATGCATTGTTAAAAGAGCCTGTATAAGTTTGCATGTCTAACTTAAAGGTAACATTATATATAGGTGTTGGTGGCGCAGAGCATGAAAGGCATGAATTAAAACAAACTTCAGGAATGGTAGTGTCTGCAGCAATAACAATAGCTCTATTATAACCACCTAAACCATTTGAAACACCACAAGATGATGGAACATTTTCTTCTCCTGCAAATGAGTTTCCATTAATAAATTTATATTGGTAACTCCCTGAGGGAATGTTTACAGTTGTTTCGTAAATTGAATCGTTATTTAAATCTGATAATTGTATTGATGTAGGGTCCCAATTCGAAATATACCCCGCAGCAACCTGAAAATCACCAGCTACATAAACACCAGTTGTATCAATTATTTCATTTCGCATATCTACTTGAAAGGTTACCATTTCTGTTGTTGGGCAAACAGTGCATTGGGCAAAACAAATTGCAGGTAAAATAGTATCAGTAGTGCCAATTGTTACTTGTCTGTTAAATGGAAAACTTCCAAATCCGCAACTTTGTGGCACACTTTCATCGTTTCCCCAAACATTGCCATTTATGAATTTATATTGATATGTTCCAGATGGAATTGACACAGTTACCTCATAAATATTGGTATTGTTAGAATCTACTAAAACTGTAGCTCCAGGAAGCCAGTTTGAAGCAAACCCTGCAGTGTCTTGAAAATTACCAGCAACATGAACCCCATTTGGTGAAACATTTTGGTAAGTCATATCAACTCTAAATGTTACGTTAATGGGTTGAGACCAAACAGAAAAAAGTATAAGACATAAAATTGAAGTGAGAAACGTCTTTTTCATGAAAATTGATTTAGTAAGTGTCTAAATTACACTTAAATTGCTATATTTAAAATTGGTGAATTTTTGACTCAAATTTGAGAAAATAAAATTAGGAAAAAACTTCAATTTATTTTCAAAAATCAGTCGTTTTTCGAGTTTTAATCATTTTTACTATTTAGAAAGATTCTAAATAGAGATATTTTTATATCTAATTAAAAAGTGTCAAAATTACACTATGCCTAACATTTAAGGCTTTCAGGTGAATTTTAAAAAATGTAAAATGATAAAAAACATTTTTTTGAATGTTAAAAAAACATAATTTTAGCCGTTTTTTAATCCTAAAAATCCCACTTATGAGGAAAATTTATTCTTTCATTTTCTTAATTGTATTTTTGCTGCCGATTGCTGGATTTAGTCAATCAATCTCAGGAAAAATTCTCGACCAAAATAATATTACGTTGCCTGGAGCATCTGTTATTATTGAGGGTACTACTCAGGGGGCAACCACTGATATGGATGGTAATTTTACCATTAAGTCTGTACAGCCTGGAGAATATATTTTAAATATTAATTTTCTTGGTTTTAAAACCTCCAAGCTTAGTGTTACTGTTGAGCCAGGTAAAAACATCAACATAGGTAATGTTACTCTAGCAGAAGATGCAGAATTACTTGAAGAAGTTGTTATTGTAGGATATGGTGTTCAAAGACAGAGAGATGTAACAGGAACAATATCAAAAATTGAAGGCTCTGTAGTTACAGAATTACCAGTTCCATCTTTTAACGCTGCATTGCAAGGTCAAGCCGCTGGAGTTCAAGTTACAACAGGTAGTGGACTAGCTGGGTCAAGTTCTGTTGTAAGGGTTAGGGGTATTGCCTCAATCTCTGCAGGCGGAGATCCATTGTACGTTGTAGATGGAATTCCAATTTCTCAAGATGTATTTTTAAATGGAAATAACGGAGGAATGAATTCAAATCCGCTTTCATTTTTAAATCCCAATGATATTGAGTCTATTGAGATATTAAAGGATGCTGCCTCAACTGGTATCTATGGTTCGAGAGGGGCAAACGGAGTAATTTTAATTACTACCAAAAGAGGCAAAACTGACAAATTAAAATTAGACTTTGTTGCTAATGCAGGTATCTCTTTGCCAACTGCCTTACCAGATATGTTAAACAATGATGAATTTCTTCAGCTATACCAAGAAGCTTGGGAAAATGATGGAAATGTTGGCCCAGCAAAACTGCCAAGTAATATTTCTTGGGAAGATGCAAGAAAAACAAATACCGATTGGGTTGACGAAACTATTGGAGTTGGATTTAAACAGAATTACTCTTTATCAGGTTCACGCTCAATTAATAAATTAAACTACTATATCAATGGCTCTTATGAGAATAACGAAAGCTTTTTAATTGGAAACTCATACGAAAGAATTAGTGGTAGAGCTAACTTAGATTATAAAGTTACTGATGATTTAAAAATTGGTGTAAATACGAACTTTACAAGAGCTGTAAACGATAGAATTGATGCTGCTTGGAGTGGAGGTTTAGGTGCAGCTATGTCTACTGCTTTGCCAATTTATCCAATTTACGATACAGCAGGAGAATTTACCCAACTTTCAAACCCAGTTAGAGATAGAGAGTATAAAGATTGGATTACAACCGAATATAGGTCGTTAACAAATCTAACTGCTGACTATAAAATCAATGAGAATTTTAGTGTTAGAGCTACTGGAAATTTCGAATACGTTGACATCAGAGACGATCAATTTGAAGATGGAAGAATCAATCCTGTTGATGTTTCTCCAGGAGTAGCTAGAAGAGGAAATAATTGGGTAACTAATTATAATTATAATGCTGTTTTAAATTATACAAACACATTAAATGAAGACCACAGAATTGGTGGAATGATTGGTTACGAATACCAATACTTTAACAGAAAATGGAGAAATGATGAATACCTTCAATCTGTTGATAGAAGAGATAATGATTATTCTACAGATTCAACTGAATACAGAAGAGGAGTTACTGGAATCGAAGAATACTCATTTAGAAGTGTTTTTGCTAGAGGAAACTATGTTTTAAAAGGAAAATACATTGCACAAGGAACTTTTAGAATGGATGGAAGTTCAAAATTTGGTCCTGAAAGTCGTTATGGTTATTTTCCTTCTGCCTCATTAGGTTGGGTGGTTAGCGAAGAATCTTTTATGAAAGGTTTAGAAGCCCTAAACTTTTTAAAAGCTAAAGTTAGTTTTGGTTTAACCGGAAATGCAAATATTCCAAATAATGTTTGGAGACAAACTTGGGGTGTTTCTGCAGAAGCTAATCCTGATGATGGTTATAATGGCAAAGACATTACATATCCAACAAACCTAGAAAACCCTGGATTAAGATGGGAAACAGCCCAAACCTTTGATTTAGGTTTAGAATTCGGGTTACTTGAAGATCGAATTCATGGTGAATTGACTTTCTATAACAAAAAATCTACTGGAGTATTGATGAATTTACAAGTTCCAAGGGTTTATGGTTTTTCAAGTTATTGGGATAACGTGGGCGAAATCGTTAACAGAGGGGTTGAATTCTCAATTAAATCAAGAAACTTAGTTGGAGAATTTAAATGGACAACCGATTTCAACATAGCAAATAATTACAATGAAATTGTAAGCATTGGTAACTACTCAGAAGATGCAGTATCAGGAGGTACAAATGATACAAGAGTTGTGGTAGGGTCTCCTGTTGGAACAAATTTCTTGGTAAGATATGTTGGTGTTGACCCAATGGATGGTAGGCCAATTTATTTGGATATTGACGGAAATCAAACAAAAGATTGGGACCCAGCAGATAGGGTTGCAGTTGGCGATGTATTGCCAGATGTTGTAGGTGGTTTAACAAACTCTTTTAGCTATAAAGCTTGGGATTTAAGTGTATTATTATATTACAGTATTGGTGGAAAAATTTACGATTCATCATCTAAAAGACAAATGGGTGTTGTTACCGATTGGAACATGAGAACAGGTGTTTACGACCGTTGGCAAGAACCAGGAGATTTAGCAAAATACCCAAGATTAACTTTAGACAATGCAACTTATGGCTCCGCAACTCCTTGGATAAACACCGACCTTTGGTTACACGATGCAAGTTATGTAAGACTAAGAAGAGTAGGGATTGGTTACACTTTCCAAGAGTCTCAATTAATGGGCTCTGTTTTTTCAAGAGTAAGATTTGGCATTAGTGGAACTAACTTATTTACTTGGACCCAATTCCCAGGCCTTGATCCTGAAATCGCAAGAGATTTTGAGAACAATGCCGATAGAAATATGAGTGTTGGAATTACTTATTTAACTCCTCCCCAAGAAAAAACTTATAATATTCACGTAACTTTAAGCTTCTAATAATATGAAAAAGTCAATTTTTTACACATTAGTTTTTTCAGTTGCTTTAAGTTTCGGCTGCGAAAAACTTGAATTCAAACCAAAGTCAGAATTATTAACTGAAGAAGCCATCCAAAGTCCTGAGGATTTAGACAGAGTTTTAAACTCTTGTTATGATGTAATGGCAAACACCATTAACGGAAGGTCGCAATATTACGCAGAGTTACTTTCTGATAACTTAGCCAGACCTTTAAATAACCAAGATTTTATTGAGGTTTACAACCACAACATGTTGTTTTTTAATGGCTCAATTGGTAGTTTTTATGGAGAGTTTTATACAACAATCTTCAGAGTAAACTCCCTATTGGCAAATTACAATCAAGTTGATGGAGTAGATGATGCATTAGTTGCTAAGCTTGAAAATGAAGGTAAATTTTTAAGAGCCCTTTGTCATTTCGAAGTGGGTAGATTATTTGCGCAACCATACAATTATACTACTGATAATTCTCATGCCGGAATTGCTTTAGTTACAGAGTTGGTTAGAAACCCAATAGCTAGATCTAACGTTGAGGAAACGTATACTCAAATAGAACAAGATTTATTAGATGTTGAGAATCTTTTACCAGATGATAATGATAATGGAGTTTATGCCACAAAGTATGCAGCCAAAGCTCTTTTGGCAAGATTGTATTTTATGCAACAGCGTTATTCAGAGGCGGTTGAAAAATGTGATGAGATAATCAGCAGTGGAAAGTTTTCTATCAATTCAGATGTAAATAGGTATACAACCGCGGTATCTAGTGAGGCTATTTTTTATATTGAAAGTACAAACGGAAATAATAGATCAGGAGGTTTTAGAGATCAGTTTTCTTCTAAAGCAGATAATCCTCAGCTTACTATTAGCTTAGAAGCATTTCAAATTTTTACTGATACTTTAGATGCAAGAAAAAGTTGGTTGTTGCCTGAAGCAATTGGCGAAGAGGCTCAACAAATAAAAATCAACAAGTTTGATGCAGATTTCTTTCAAATACCATATTTAAACTTAACAGAAATCCTGCTTACAAGAGCTGAAGCATTAACTTATTTGGAGCAAAGAAAAGATGATGCTGTTGGTGATGTAAACCAAATTATTGAAAGAGCTTATGGAGCAGGCGTAAATACTGTTTCAAGTAGCCTTAGCTTCCAAGGTCTTCAAACTAGAATTCAACTTGAAAGAAGAAAAGAATTTCTTGGTGAAGGAGATAGAATCTTTCAAATTAAAAGATTAGGTGCTGAAGGCTCTCAGCAAATAGATGTAAGAGGTGATAGTTGGGATTGTAACGGAATGATTCTTCAATTTCCAATATCAGAAAGAAGTGATGTTTTCGAATTAAACCCAACCGGAGGTTGTTAAAAAAATAAGTTATGAAAAAATTAAGCTTTTTAGGTTTGTTAAGTGTCCTGTTAATTATAGGATGTAAACCACAATCAAATTATACTATTGGAGACCCATCAAGTAAATTAGCTGGAATAGCTGCCGATTGGCAAATTTCAGAAGTATTTATTGTAGATGAAGTTGCCATCAATAAAGATGAAGCAGATGTTTCTAAATACTTTACAGTAGACAATGATCCTTTTTCCATAAACTTTAATAGCGAATCATTTACCTATGCTACAACTGGCATAAAAGGGATTAAATACTTTGGAAATACAGGAACATGGGCTTTTGACGACAATGATTTTCCAACTGAAATTTTGGTTACCCCAAGTGATGGAACTTCACCCTTTACCTTGAGTTTATTGGGTCCAATTAGAGAAGTAGACCAAGAATTGCAAGTTCAATATTTTAAAGGATGTTCAGGCTCAGACCCAACAATGTCTTTAAAATTAACTTTTAATAGAATAAATAATTAATAAAATGAAAAACGCAATTATACTATTCGCAATAATATTTGGCTTCTCTACAGTAAAAGCTCAAAAAGCATGGTTTGAGCCCGAAGATGCCTTAATGGATCAGGAAATTACCATTTATGTAGATTTAAATAAGCTAGATGCTACTTTAGAACATACCCAATTATTGATTGATGCGGCAAAGGCAGGAGAAGATATGTACATGTGGACTTGGAGTCCTTATGAACATTCAGCAGGAACTCCAAAAGCCAATGGAATAGGTCCAACTGCTTGGAAAAACTCCAACCCGATTTTAAAAATGACCAAAGCTTCTGCCGATCCATTGGAGTTAATTTATACCTATACCATGATTCCTACAGAGTTTTATGAGGTAGATGCCAAAACAGTTTATGAAAATGACATCAAATTTTTGGTAAAACCTCAAGATGGTGGAGGATATGGAGATCCGGATCTAAAATCAGAAGATTTAAGTATGGGTATCGAAGCTCCTTTTTCAAGTCAAGTAATTAAAGGAATTCCATCTGTTGCTTTTCAAGATGATATTGTAACTGTAGTTTATGACAATAATTTTGAAACAGTGGCTTCAATGCAAAACATGGCAGACAACGAAGCATATATGTATGCTGCTGCTTGGGATACAACAGGGGGAACAACAGGAAATCCAGATTTTGTGATTGCCACATATTTTAACGCTAGCAAAACTGCTAGTCTTCAAATGGAATACCGTGGAGATGGAATTTTTCAAAAAACATTAATTCCCGAAGAGTTCTTTAATGTTCCTTCAGGCACAGTTTTAGGCAGAATGCAATTTGTTATATTAAGAAAAGACAAAACCTTTAGAACCAAAGATGACTTAGAATTCGTTATCAATTGTTGGGAATAAAAAAGGTGTTTTCAAAGAAAAAAGGGGCTATTTAGCCCCTTTTTTTATGGAGCTACTTTGAACTAAAAAAGGTTTTCTTTAAAAATCTTAATTGAAATAGCCAATAAAATTATCCCAAATACCCGTCTTAAAATACTAAAACCCGATTGACCAATTTTTCTTTCTAGCCAACCTGTACTCTTTAAAACTAGGTAAACAAAACCAAGGTTAATTACAATGCCTATCAATATATTTATTTCAGAATATATTGCCCTTAAAGAAAGTATTGTAGTTAAAGTTCCTGCTCCAGAAATTAAAGGAAATGCTAAAGGAACAATGGAAGAAGTACCTGCGCTGTGCCCATCATCTTTAAAAAGGTGAACTCCTAAAATCATTTCAAAGGCTAATAAAAACATAATAATTGCCCCTGCTATTGAAAATGACTCAACATCAAGACCAAACAATTGAAGGATTGATTGGCCAATAAATAGAAATGAAATCATTAATGCACCTGAAATTATGGTTGCCTTTAAAGAATGGATGTGTCCCGTTTTTTTTCTTAAATCAATAATTATTGGAATAGAACCCAAAATATCAATCACCGAAAATAATACTAGCGTAATAGAGGCAATTTCTTTAAAATTCATTTTTTAATTATTAAAACATAAAAAAAGCCCCTCGAAAAATCGAGAGGCTTAGGGTGGTGCGGGACGGAATCGAACCGCCGACACAAGGATTTTCAGTCCTTTGCTCTACCGACTGAGCTACCGCACCTCCAAAGAGGCGACAAAAGTATAATTATTTTCTTTCTAGCCAAACAGTTTTTTTATTCTATAGCGCTTTTATTATACTATTTTTGCCGCCATGAATTTGGTGATAGATATTGGAAACACTTCTGCTAAGTTTTCGCTCTTCAAAAACAGCGAAATTGCTGACATTACAGCCATAAACAAAAGTCTAACACTAAAGTCAATTCACGATAAATTAAAATCTGTTCAAAACGTTGATTCTTGTATTCTTTGTTCTGTTGTAGATCATCCTCCAGAAATTGAAGATTATCTTCAGCAAACTTTTAATTTCATTAAATTTAACCAATTCACCCCAACCCCTATTAATAACGAGTATGGTTCTAAAGAAACTTTAGGTCTAGATAGATTAGCAGGAGCAGTTGGTGCCAATTTTTTATTTCCTAACCAAAATATTTTGGTGGTTGATTTTGGAACTTGCATTAAATATGATATCATTTCGAATGGAAGTTATTTAGGTGGAAGTATTGCCCCTGGAATGCTAATGAGATATAAAGCATTAAACCAATTTACTGATAGATTGCCATTAATATCTCCTAAAGAAAATGTAAACCCTACTGGCAAGTCTACAGAGGAGTCTATATTATCAGGAGTGCAGTTTGGAATTGGTTCAGAAGTGCAAGGAATTATTAATTATTACAAAGAGCAATACACCGATTTAAAAATCGTTTTTACCGGCGGCGATTCAAAATACTTTGATAGCGTGCCAAAAAATAACATTTTTGCAGCCCCAAATTTAGTAAGCCGGGGATTAAACGAAGTACTACGTTACAATGAACAAAAACGGAATTAGGTTTTTCCTGTTTTTTCTTTTTATCTCAAACTTAATTTTTGGTCAAAGCAATTTTGTAAGTCCATTAAGTTATAGTGGCTTTGGAATGCCAACCAACAAGGGTCTATCGGCAGATATGGGTTTTGGCGGAGCTAATACTGGCTTTTCAGATCCGGGGCTTATTAATATTGCTAATCCTGCAACTTATCACTTTTTATTTTACCAGCAAGTAGATCTTGGATTTCAATCTCAATTTTCAAATTTGTCTTTACCAAATGGAAATTTCTCTACTGCAGGAAGTCGAATTAGATCTTTTATGTATGGTTTTTCTGTTGGAAATAAATTTGGCTTTGTTTTGGGTTTGCGTCCATATTCTACAACTAATTACGAGGTTTATGAATCAAGCGTACCAAACTCATCTACTTTAATTTCTAATTACTTTTTAGGGGAAGGTGGGTTTAACAATGCTACTATCGGAATTGGGTATCGCATATTTAAAGATAGTTTGAACATTGTCTCATTAGGCTCAAATTTTAATTATTTGTTTGGCTTTCAATCTAACTTTCAATATGCTACAATTTCAGAGGCAGGCTCAAGTAATATCAATACCAAGTACTTAGAGCAGTTCGGGATTTCTGATATTTATTTTGATTTTGGATTGCATTATATGAGAAAACTATCCAAAGATGTAAGTCTTGGGGTTGGAGCTACAATTCAACCTAATCAAAATATAAACTCAAATCATTTATCATTATTTAGTTCATTTAGTGGCTCGCCGGGGGCCGAAATACCAAAAGATACTGTTAATTTTTCTACAGATACGGGAGCTTCAACTTTACCACAGTTTATTGGGCTGGGCTTATCACTTGAAGTGGGTAGAGGTTTAGTTTTTAACGCAGACTACAAAACCACTAGTTTTTCAAATGCCAAAATCATAAATAAAAATTTAAACAATTTAGATAGAACTGAGTTATCGTTTGGTGTTCAATATATGCCTAATGTAGAGGAAGTTACTAAGCTATTAAAAGTTACAAAATACAGACTTGGAGCAAGGATAGTTAATACAGGAGTAATATATGATGGCTCAGAGGTTTCTGAGTTTGGCATTACTTTTGGCTTGGGTTTACCGTTGTTAAAATCTCAATCTTTTACTTCTGTTAATATTGGTGCAGAAATTGGGTCTAGAAACAATGGAAACATTGGAACATATAGTGAACAATTTAACAACATTTATATAGGAGTTTCTATCTCTCCTCATAAGTTTGATAGATGGTTTGTACGAAGAAAAATTGATTAATATGAAAAGGATGAAAAAATTAGGGTTTTTATTTATTGCTCTAGTATTTAGTGTTCAAGTAATTGGACAAGAAGATGAAGGAAAAAATTATGGAGCTACTCCAGAAGATAGTCTAATTTGTATACAAAGTTTGTCGTTATATTCTGAGTTTTACAAACAAGATAATTACACAGATGCTTTAAAAGGATGGAGAAAAGCGCTTGAAGTTTGCCCAAGCTCTTCATTGAATCTATACATTAGAGGAACAAAAATGTTAGATTTTTTCATTGAAAAATATGAAAAAGAAGGTAACACAGAAAAGATGAACGCTATGGTTGATACCCTCTTATGGTTGTATGATTTGCGAATTGCAAATTTTGGTGAAGAAGGTAAGGTTTTGGGTACCAAAGGTGTTGATATGATGAAGTTTAAAAAAGACGATCCTAAAGCTGCATATGAAGTTTTATATAGGTCTTATGAACTTGAAGGAAACGACTTTAGCCCTGCCGCTATTGTGTATTTGTTTTTAGCAAAATATTACATGTACGCAAAAAAACTTGCCACTAAAGAAGAACTTCTAGAACTTTATCCAAAGTTGGCTGATGTGGTAGATTATAACATTGCCAACAACGAAAAATACGCATCAACCTATGAAAAAGCAGGTCAAAATTTAGAAAATTATTTTTCTAAAGTGGCAGATTGCCCAGATTTAATTGAGTTGTTTACACCAAAGTTTGAAGGAATGAAATCTGATGCAAAAGCTCTTAAAAGTCTAATGAAAATTTTAGATAAAAGAGGATGTAATGATGAAGATTTATACCTTAATGCCGCCATTGCACTAAATGAAATTGAACCAGATGCAGTAGCCTCTTATGGCATTGCAATAGGAAAACTTAAAAGAGAAAATTATAGTGAAGCCATTGAATTCTTTAAAAAGTCTATTGAATTAAGAGAAAATAATAACGAGAATTTTGATGCATACATCAATATGGCCAAAGCCTATTTAATTTCAAAAGATTTTCCAAACACTAAAATAGCTGCTTCTAAAGCATTAGAAATTAATTCTAATTCAGGTGAGGCTTTAATTTTAATTGGAGATGCATATGGTTATGGCGGAAAAAGCTGTAGTAAAAATGAGTGTGATGCCAAAGCAGGATGGTGGTTAGCTTATGATTATTATTTGAGAGCTAAATCAGATGAATCAGTTGCAGAGAAAGCGGGGAAAAAACTTGCACAGGCAAAAGAGCAATTTCCATCTAAAGAAGATTGTTTCTTTTATAGTTTAACTGATGGAGATACTTATAATTTCGAAGGTTGTTGGATATCAGGATCAACAACCATAAGAACCAAATAATTGAAATTTAATTTTTTACATAAAATTTACACCCCACTATTTGTAGTTGGGGTGTTTTTTTTGGTCTCTTGTGAAAATAATGTTGAAAAGGTAAAATTACTTACTGAAAATATTGATCTACCCCTCGAGGAATCTGAAAATGTAAAGATTATTTACTCAGACTCCGGCTATTCCAAAATGGTAATTGAGGCTCCTAAACTTGAAAGGTTTAATACAGAAAAACCGTATACTGAATTTAAGGATGGAATCCATGTAACCTTTTTTAATAAATTGGGCGAAAAAGAAAGTGAATTATTCGCAGACTATGCCATCGATTATGAAAAAGAAAACCTAATGGAGGCAAAAGGCAACGTTGTGGTTATAAATGTAAATGGCGATAAATTAAATACAGAACACTTAATTTGGTTAGAGTCTGAAAAAAGGATAAAGTCTGATGAATTCGTTAAAATTCAAACCCAAGAAGAAATAATTTATGGCGATGGACTTGATGCTAACGAAGACTTTACCCAGTATAGAATAAAGAATATTAAAGGAGTTATTACCATAAAAGAAGAAAAAGAAAATGCAGAAGTACAATAAGTTTATGGAGTTTTTTTGGCTAATTATTGCTATTGCCACTACTATTTATGGTTTTTATATTTTTAAAGCCGGAAGAGCAGACGAATCTGTTTTGCCATTTATTTTGCCATTTGTTGCTTTGGCGATGTATGGTTTAAGAAGATTTCATAGAAAAAAGTTGGAAAAACTCAGTAATAATAAATAACTTCCTTAGGGGATATAATGGATCAAGCAGATTTTCTTATCATACTTTTTTCATTGCTTTTTTCAGCAATGTTTTCAGGTTTAGAAATTGCCTTTATTTCAGCCAACAAATTAAAAATTGAACTTGATAATAAACTTGGTTTTTTTAATGCCAAAGTGTTATCATTTTTCAATAAAAATCCAAGTAAGTTTATTAGTACCATGTTGGTGGGTAATAATATTGCACTTGTTGTTTATGGCATTTTTATGGCTAAAATTTTAGAGCCATTTTTCTATAAAATTTTCGATTCAGAGTTCACGGTTTTTCTGCTTCAAACTGTAGTTTCAACTTTATTGATATTGTTTATTGCAGAGTTTTTACCAAAAGCACTTTTTAGAATTAACCCAAATAGCATATTAAGTTTATTCGCAGTTCCTATTGTTGTTATTTATTCTCTTTTGTTTCCACTAATTTGGATTTCAATAGCAATTTCTAACTATGTATTGAAACTCTTTTTTAACGTAAAAAACGAAGATGGAGAACTTAATTTTAGAATGGTTGATTTAGACAATTATCTAAAAGAAGCTACTTCTAAAACCCAAAACGATGAATCTATCGAAACAGAAGTTCAAATTTTTCAAAATGCTTTAGATTTTTCAAAAGTAAAGGCAAGAGAATGCATGGTGCCAAGAACAGAAATTGAAGCTCTAGATGAAAATACAGATTTAGAATCCTTAAAAAATAAGTTTTTCGAAACAGGATTCTCTAAACTATTAATTTACCGAGATTCTATTGATAACATCATAGGCTATACTCATTCGTTTGAGCTATTTAAAAAACCAATCAACCTTAAAAGTATTTTATTGCCTATTCCGGTTATTCCTGAGTCGATGCCAGCAAACGAAATTTTAGAATTTTTTACAAAACAGAAAAAAAGTGTTGCAGTAGTTGTTGATGAGTTCGGCGGAACTTCAGGTATGGTAACGATTGAAGATGTTATTGAAGAGCTTTTTGGAGATATTGAAGATGAGCACGATAGCGAAGATTTGGTGGAAAAAGTAGTTTCAGAAAATGAGTTTATTTTTTCTGCTAGATT
>JABAYK010000036.1:10251-13211 GCA_018609045.1 Flavobacteriales bacterium | reverse complement strand
GTTATCTTGAATCCAATTGGTTGGTTTGCTGTAATTTAAAATTCTTAAATCTTTTACATAACGTCTAATATTTACATTGTTTTTAAACCAACTTGAATCTGATTTTTGACCAATAACAAGATTTGCGGCAAGTAGAAAAAATATGGTAATTAATTGTCTCACTTTTTGGTTTCGTCAGAAATTATTTTACCATCTTCTAGTGTAATAACGCGGGTTGCACGGTCAATTACTCGTTGGTCGTGGGTTGAGAAAATAAAAGTTGTTTTTTCCTTTTGATTTAACTCATGCATAATATCCAATAAATCGGCAGTAGATTTTGAATCGAGGTTGGCGGTAGGTTCATCAGCTAATACAAATTTTGGTTTAGATGCCAAAGCCCTTGCCACAGCAACTCTTTGCTGTTGACCACCACTCATTTCATTTGGTTTTTTGTTGATTTGGCTTTCGAGCCCAACTTCTTTTAGCAGCTGCTTGGCTCTTTCTTCTCGTTTGGCCTTTGGTTCTTTTTGAAGCAGCATGATAAACTCAGTGTTTTCAAGTGCAGATAATACCGGAATTAAGTTATAGGCTTGAAATACAAATCCAATATTTTTCAATCTGAAATCTATTAACATGTTGTCTTTCATGTTTGTAATTTCAGTTCCTGCTATTTCTACTGTGCCATTTGTAGGAGAGTCTAATCCTCCAATTACATTGAGCAGAGTAGTTTTTCCAGAACCCGAAGGACCAACAATAGCAGTAAATTCACCTTCTTCAATATTTAGAGTAACGCCATTTAAAGCCTTTACAGTTAATCCGCCTTCGGTGTAAAACCTTTCTAAATTATTTGTTTTTATGATGCTCATTTTTATTATATTAAATTCCACGAATTGATTCAACAGGGTTTAGTTGCAATGCTTTGTAAGCAGGATAAATAGAGGAGAGGATGGCTGTTGTAACTACCATAACCAAAGTTCCAAAGTAAAATTCTGGATCCATATCAAAATATACAATGGTAGAGTAGCCAACATCTTCAAGTCCTGCAGCAACAGAAGAAAAGTCCATTCCATTTACTTTAAAATACTCTACACTTAAATAGGCTACAAATAATCCAAGCGGACCAGAAATTAGGCTTAAAAAAATGGTTTCTATCACAACCATGCTAAACAGTTTTGTTTTGTTCATTCCTACGGCCATTAACATTCCTAACTCTCTTCTTCTTTCTAAAATTGCCATCAACATAGTATTGATAATTCCAAAGGCTAATGCAGCTAAAATTATAAGCATAATAATGTATAACATCTGCATCATTATTTCATCTGTATAGCTCAAATCTGGAGCAATAATCTTCCACGAACGAACTTCTAAATTTGAAAAGTTTGACTTCAGGTTTTCAGTTACTTGGTCTACGTTTTCTTTGTTATCTAGCCAAATACCACTTTCGTGGATAAGGATTTCGGTATTCATTATTCTGGCTAAGTCTTGTTGCTGAACAAATACATTCATTTCATCAAAGCGAGAATTGGCAGTTTTATAAATTCCTTGAATTCTAAATGCTGAAGCAATTATTTCGTTATTTGGGTCTTGAAAGGTTAAGATGATTTTAGAATTGACTTTTACCTTTAGCTTTTCGGCTAATTTTCTGCCAATTACAATTCCGTTTTTCTTGTATTCTTCAAAGTAGTTTCCATAAACCATACTTTCGTAGATAGAAGAAACTTCCTTCTCGTTTTCTGGAATTATACCCACAACATTTCCGGCTGAAGCACCATTGGCAGAACTTACCATTCCACCAATTTTTGTTCGGTTACTGATGTGAAAACCATCTATGTTTTTTCCAAAATCTAATAATTCATTTGAGTTAGAAATTGTAAATGATATTTTATTGTCTTCTAGATATTTAGGATTATGTATTTGAATATGTCCTATAGATGTAGAAAGGAAGTTTTCGGTACGCTGGTTATTCATGCCTAATGAAAGAGCATCAATAAAAACTCCTGACCAAACCCCTAAAAATATGGCTGTCATAACCACCAAGCTTCTAAGTTTATTTCTCCAGATATTTCGCCATGAAATTTTTAAAATCATAGTAAATAAGTTTATAGGCGGCGAGCCTCAGTTGGTTTTAAATGTTGAATTTTTAAGTTTGGATAAATGCTCAACACAAGGGCAATAATTAAAATTATTAAAGCATGTGTTATGGGAATTGCTGGGTCTAAACTTGTTGGAATTATTGGTTCAAAACCCAGATCTTCAAATGTTTTGGCAAATTCACCTTCAAACCGAACCGGATTTATGTAGAAGTAAATAATTAACGGGTAAACAAGTAAATAACCACTTAAAACCCCTATAATTCCTAGAAAAACAATTTCGTAGAGAATAACCATTCCGAGCTTAATTCTCTTCATGCCAATAGAAATAAGAATTCCAAACTCATACTTTCTTTCGGCAGTCATCATCAAAATAGTTCCGAATATTCCAAAGAAAATTATCATGTAGAGAATAAACGCCATAATTACGCCACCAACATTATCAGCTTCAATTGATTGAACTAATTCAGGGAGCATGGTTTTCCAATCTAACACTTCAAATGTGTTTAAATCAATTTTTTTTGAAACATCTGCAACCAAGGTTTCAACCTTTGTAAATTCTTCTTTCTCAAGTATTAAACTAGTTACCTGGTTGCCTGTGGAGAAAAACCACTGGGCTTGCGGAATCGACATAATAACTGTATTCTGATTCAATGTTGGATTTCGAAATTTTATTATTCCCTTGACGGCATATTTTCCTGCAGCACTCATTCCATGGTAACCTTGGCCCAACAAAACCAAAGTATCTTTAACCGACATTTTGTAATAATCAGCCAAGCCTTCAGAAATCATTATTTGGTTATCTGCTGATGAAATTACTTCGCCATCAAAAAGTAATTCTTCAATTTTTAAAATTTCTTTTTCTTTTTCAGGGTTTGCTCCAATAACAAG
>JABAYK010000036.1:1660-10241 GCA_018609045.1 Flavobacteriales bacterium | reverse complement strand
TGGTTTTATCTACGAAAGATGAAAGAGCAAATCCTTCTAACCTTGGAATTACAGATTTTACGCCATCAACTTTTAAAAGTGAATCTTCGAAAGACTCTCGGTAGGGCATAACATTGTCTAAAGTTTGGTCGTCCCAATATCCATTTAAGTGAATTTGGGCATAACCCGTATACATGTTTACAACGCCTCTGGTCATAGCTTCGTAAGAGCCAAGTTGAAATGCACGCATGAAAACCACAAATAGCACAGCAAACAATATTGAAGCAATGGTGATAAAGCTTCTTCGTTTGTTACGCCAAAGGTTTCGCCAAGCTAGTTTTAGAATCATGGTTAGGTAGTTTTTAGTTCTTGGTTATCTAATTTTTTTCATGTTTTGGGTGCTAAAAAATGATTCCTCAATATCAATATCAAACTCAATATTATTGTATTGCATGATGGTTTTATTTCCGGGTTTATCAGCAGGAATTACCTCCATTTTTGAGGTTAAAATTCTTCCTCCAATTTCTTTGATGTCTTTTCCAATAAAAGTGTTTACCAAAAAGTCATCCTCATCATAAAACTCGGTTTTTAGTTGCAGAAACTCTTTTTTATCTATCCAAATAATAACTTTTGTCCAAACCACTGCAGCTTCAGGTTTAGGGTTTAGTTCAATTTTATAAGCTTCGCGATTTTCAATACTTTCAACACCCATTAATTTGGCCGAATAGTCTTCTACCATTGAGGTTTCTCTTACCAAATCGTCATTGGTTAAATCTGTTCCCATCCAATTTTGCATCATCATGCTAGGAGGGAGCTTAATTACCCTTTCTATAGAAGGAACATAATTGTAAATTTCTTTTTCTCTTTTTAGCATTACCGAACCTGCATCTTTAGCAGGAGCTGTAATTACCGAAATACTATAGTCGTTGCCTTTGTTCCATGAAGTTAAAGTCATTTCTCTTGACCATTTTGGCCTTTCGATGGTAACTGTCATGGTAATTTTCGAAGATTTACCCCGATACTTTTCTTCAGAGTTTTTGATGATTTCATCAGCAGTTAAATCTTGAGAAATCGCAAAAAAAGACTGAAACACAACTATGATAAATAAGGTTAGGTTTTTCATATGATTGGGTTTGTGATTTGTTTGATAAGAATTGATTCTACTTTTTCTATAGGAAAATTTTCTGGGTCTAGCATTACGTGTAATTGAATTCCATCTACAATAGCAGAGCAGTAACGCATGTATGTTACAGGGTCTTCAACCCCTTTTGAAGAGAAATAGGCTACAAAACTTTCCATAAATTTTTGAATTTCGCCTGTTGCCATTTCCATAAAAAAAGGAGTAACATCAGGTTGCATTGATAACCTTGTGTAAAAACGCCATCTTTTTACATCGTCTTTAACAATGTATAATGATTTTTTTATCCAATCAGATACAGATTCATCGGTAAGAGGGGCATCATTTGAAAAATCGAAATATTGTAATATCTCAGCCATTAAATTACTCATTATTGCTCTGAGTAAATCTTCTTTTGTATCAAAATAGTTGTACAATAAACCTTTTGAAACGCCCGCCTCTTTGGCAATTTTACTTACAGATGCGCTGTGGTAGGTTTCTTCAGCAAATACATGGAAGGCAGCATCAATTAATTTCTGTTTTCGGTCTTCTCTTATTCGTTCAAATTGTTCGCTTGTGCGAGGGGCCATTATTTTTGATTAAACGTTCGGTCAAAAGTAAGTATATATTTTAAATGACCAAGTGTTTAATTAAAATTATTTTATTCCTCGTTCTTTGCAAATAGAATCGTAGGCTTCTTGAACTTTTTGAAATTTTTCTTTGGCTGCATTTTGAATATCTTCTCCTAAACCTGCAACTTTATCAGGATGATATTTGATGGCCATTTTTCGGTAAGCTTTCTTTATTTCTGTTTCTGTTGCGGACTTTTCAATTTCTAAAACTTTGTAAGCACTGTTTGTAGCCTTATGAAACATTGCTTTAATTGAATCGAAATCTTTTTGAGAAATATTTAGGTAATTGGCAATGGTTTGTACGACGTTTATTTCATCAAAATCAACTATGCCATCAGCTTTAGCTATGCCAAACAAATAGTGCATTAATTGAAGTCTCATAGGGTGAGGCATATAATTGCTTATTTGCAAGCAAACTTGGCGGGTTGGTATTTCTTGTTTTAAAATCTCTCTTAATGCGAGAATATATTCTTTGGCTTTTGCATCGCCAAATTGCCTTACATAATAATTTTTTACATAATCTAACTCAGATTTTTTTATAACACCATTGGCCTTCATTACAGCAGCAGATAAAACCAAAAGTGCTGCTCCAAAATCTGCCTGACGTGTTCTAGAAGTTTGTCTTGGATAGGTGCCATCGTTAACTTGAAATTCGCCTGAATTCATGTTGTCGAACATAGATCCTAGAGCAAATCCCAATATCGCTCCAATCGGGCCACCAAATGCCCATCCCAAGCCACCACCAATCAATCTACCGAATTTCATTTTTTTGTTGTTTTATTGCTGCAAAATTATATTTTTAGAGTCGTATTAAATTTTAAAATATTGTAGATGTATAAACCTGAATTAGAAGAATTTGCACCTTACTATTCAACTTATATTGATTTGTTAGAAGACAAACCCATTGCAGATTTGTTGGAAGAGCACCTTGAAGAAAACATTGCATTTTTTTCGGAGATTGAAGATGACAGTTGGAATTATGCTTACAGAGATAAAAAGTGGACCATAAAACAAGTGTTAGCTCATATTGTAGATACAGAATGGATTTTTAATGCAAGAGCAAAAAGATTTTCTAGAGGAGACTTAACCCCTTTGCCAGGATATGACCAAGATCTGTACATTTCTAAAGTAAATTACACCAATTATAATCCAGAAGAGTTATTGGATGAATTTTATTTTGTTAGGAAAGCATCCATCCAAATGTTTTCAAACCTTACCGATAAGCAACTTCAAATTGTTGGAAATGCCGATGGGAAAGACTTAAGCGTGAGAGCAATTGGATTTATATTATTAGGACACCCCTTACATCATATCAAAATAATAAAACAAAAATACTTGTAATTTGTAGTAATTTTGTACCAACAACAATTACAAATACAATTATGAGGATTGAGGATGAGATAAAACAACAAAAATTCAAAAATGAATTTTTGAAAGCAGAAATAAACTTGGCATTTACTTCTGCTTGGTTAGAGAGCAAAAGAACAACAGCTTTAAAACCTTTTGGAATTTCAATTCAACAATTTAATTTACTCCGCATTTTAAAAGGACAACACCCTAAAGCATCACCCTTAAAGTTAATTACCGACAGGATGATTGATAAAATGAGCAATACTTCAAGATTGGTAGAAAAGCTTAGGCAAAAAGATTTGGTAAGAAGAGAAATTTGTTCAGACAATAGGAGGCAAGTAGATATTGTAATTACCGAAAAAGGTGTTAAGGTTATTGAAGAAGCCTCTAAAGAGGTAGAAAGTAATATTTACACTGAAACTAACCTATCTGAAAAGGAGGCACAAACGCTCAATAAATTATTGGATAAGATTAGAGATTAATCTTTGTTTTTTTTCTGTTTGTTTTCAAATTGCACCATTCTGTAAAATTGAAATAGAAAAACAGCGCCAAACACTACTTGCATTGTAGAAATAGTCAAAAAATCTTCATCGGGATTTACGCTAATTAATACAATGCCCGAAACAAATGCAATTATTCCAATAGTTAAGAAAATGTATTTCATAAAATAAGTTCAATTCCAATTAATAATGGAATCCGAAAATTAATCATTTCATTAGGTTTAATCTCTAATAATAAGATTATTAGGCAAAAAACACTTGATTTCATGTTATACCAAGAATTTTTATGATTTGCTGAATTTATTGTTATCAATCAACTTCAGTAAATCAAAAGAACTAATTATTCCAACCAATTCTTTTTCGTGGGTAACCAATACATGATGAATATTGTGTTTCAACATAATTTTTGCCGCTACATCAATATTGTTGTATTGTGGAACTTGGAAAACTTTTTCTTGTAACAAGCTGCTAACAGGCGAAGTGTCTTTTATTGTTTTATGAAAGTCAGAAGCGGTAATAATTCCAACTGGAATGTTTTCTGAATTTACTACAGGAACCGCACTTATTTTGTTGTGGTTCATCATTTCTTTTACGTGTCCTACTGTTTTATGTGGCTGAGTGGTTACTACATTCTTCACCATCAAATCGGCTACTTTTACATTCATGTGCGATATTTTTACCGAAATTGAAAAAAATACTCTAAAAAAAAGTTGCCAATTGTCATGCTAAAAGGTGACTTTTCATAATTCACCTTAATTCAACTTTATTACTTAGAAATTTTGAATAACATAAAGATACAAGGGCATGCCAATGGTAATATTTACAGGAAACGTTACAGCCAAAGCCATAGGGATATACAAACTTGGGTTTGCTTTAGGCACAACCAACCTCATTGCAGCCGGCACGGCAATGTACGAAGCACTAGCTCCCAATATTGAAAACAGAAATTGGTTTGATTCGTTAGCTGTAACCAATCTGCTTAAATAGGCTACCAAAACCCCGTTAATTAGTGGAATAATTATGGCGAAAAACACTGTAAACCAACCATTTTTAAAGAATGCTTGAAGCTTTTTACCACTTGCAATTCCCATGTCTAAAAGAAATATTGCCAAAAAACCTTTAAAAATGTCAGTTGTAAAAGGTGCTATTCCTGCAGCTTGTTTCTCATTGGCTATAAATCCAATTACCAAGCTACCTAAAATTAAAACTACACTTCCGTTTAAAACCGAATGTTTAATCACAGATGACATAGGAAGCTTTGTTTTCTTTTCTGTTGAAAAAATTGAAATCAGCGAAACCCCAACAATAATTGAAGGAGCTTCCATCAAAGCCATTACGGCCACCATATGACCTCCAAAGGCCATTTGTTCTATTTCTAAAAAGTTTATGGCTGTAATAAATGTAACTGCACTAACTGAACCATATGAGGCAGCAATAGCTCCAGCATTTTCAACAGAGAGTTTCCTTCTCAAAATAAAGTAGGTGTAAATTGGCACAGCAACCGCTAAAAAGATCCCGAATAATAAGGAAAGAAAAACTTCTAAATCTAAATCACTATGTGATAATTCTTGTCCACCTTTAAATCCTATACTAAACAAAAGGTAAATGGAAATAAACTTAGATGATGTACCAGGAATTTCTAAATCACTTTTGAATTGAACCGCCAATAAACCTAAGAAGAAAAATAGGAGGGCAGGATTGGTTAGGTTGTCAACAAGTAAATGTAAATCCATAATTTTTCGGCAAAACTATGGTGCTTATTTAATATACAAATATTTATATTTAATATATTATTCATAAGTTTTATTTATTGAAACTTTGCTCTTAATCTTTGATAATATTTCTTTGGAACCCTCATTGATTGCTCCTAAAATTCCGCCTGGTTTGAAATTATCAAAACCTAAAAAGAACAATCCTTCAAATTCATTTTGCCCAATTTCATTTTTTGGGTTTCCATAAGCATCTAAAAATGAAGTAATATTTGGAACAAACTCTTCTAGCTTAGATTTATAACCTGTAGCAAAAATTAGGGCATCAAAGCCTTCAATAGTTCCGTCATTAAATCTTAAAGTGTTTGATGCAATAGATTGAATAACTCCAAAAACTTTTATTTTTCCTTGTTTTATTTGAGCAACTGTACCAAGGTCGATTACAGGTGTTTTTCCGGTTTCTCTAAGTTGAGCCGATGGGGATAATTTTGGTGTTTTAATTCCATATTTTTCTAAATTACCAATGGCAATTTTTTGCACCACATTAGATATTGTATCAGCAATGGAATTAGGTAGTTTAGCTAACTTTTGAGCTGTTTCTTGGGTTGGGTTACCCATTAAAGTAAGCGGAACAATATTTACTTCGCTTCTTACCGAAACATAGGTTTCTACTTTATTTTGGGCTAAGTCTAAAGCAATTTCTGCTCCTGTGTTTCCCATGCCAATAACCATGGTTTTTTTACCTATAAAAGGCATTGGATTTTTATATTCTCTAGAATGAATTTTGGTTCCTTCAAAGTTTTCTAATCCTTGAAATTTAGGGTAGTTAGGAATTCTGTTAATTCCTGTAGCAAAAACCACACTTTGGTAAACCATGGCTTTTTTATTGGTTTTTACAAGCCAACCTTTTTCATTTTTTGTAACAGAAACAAGAGATTCGCCAAAACTTGGTTTTATGTTAAAATGCTTTGCATAATCTTGGTAATAATTGAACAAATCATTTTTGCTTACAAAAGTTGGGTAATGCTCAGGGAAAGGATAATGGGCCAGAGCCGACATACTTTTTACCGTATGTAAATGAAGCCTATCATAATGTTGACTCCACATAAAGCCCACAGTATTTTCTTTTTCAATAATATCGAAATCAATACCTGCTTTGGTTAATCTTCCTGCCATAGCCAAACCTGCCGGACCGGCACCAACTATTAATATTTTGGCAGAATTATCCAATTAAGTTAATTTGAGCTTTCTATTTTTAAAGTAGGCAATTGCGCTAACAATAAATAAAGAAGTTGCAGCAATATAAGGTAAAACGAAAAACCAACATAACTCAGGTATCCAGTAACTAAAACCACAATTAATATCATGGAAGAAATGTAAATGTTGTGTGTTACTTTATTCATTCTGATAAAATCTTCTAATCTCCAATTTTCACAATTGTATCATTTTCTTTGATTGTTCCCTCTTTTATTACTTGGGCGTTTAAACCTCTCAAATGATAATGTTTACCTCTTTTATCATTAATAAATTTTACTGAGTCTGTTCCGAATCTTGCAGCAAATTTGTGACAGCCGTTGTGTGGTTCTTTACTTATTTGAATAATGGCAGAACCAATTTGTAATTGATCTCCAGGTTGCAGGTTGTCTTCGCTTAAATCTAAATCAACAAAAAGTTGATCGCCTGCCAAAGGCCATTTTTCTTTTGATTGTGCAATTACTTCTATGCACCTTTTGTTCATCAAATTCAATTGCATGCTCGGTAATGGACTTCCATCTGGAGTATGTCTGCTTTTTCGGTATTTCCAATTGTCGCCTTGCAAACCATCTGCAAAGGTCAATTTTGCTTCTGAAAGAACTTCTCTTTCATCTTCGTTGGGTCTACGAACTATCAGGTTTAAAGTTCCGTTATTTTTTGGTGAAGATTTGATGTAATCTAAATTTTCTTCAAGTTGTTGGTAGGTTAAAAATTGTGACATTATTTTATGGGTTCTAAATATGGCTGTTGAAACCTAAACTCCAAATAGTTAGGTATATTTTCGAATTTTACAATTAAAGGTACTTGGGTAGCTTTAATTTCTTTTACAAAGTTTTTGTAATCGCAAATGGTTTTGAATCTTCTTGTGGGCTTATTATTTATTTCTTCCACTTTATCCATTAGATTTAATTGCTGAAAATTTGGGTTGTTTGGTTGAATTTGAATGAGCTTAAATTCTCCTTCAATTAAATAAATTCCCAATCCATAAGATTTGAAAGAATCGTCATCTGTTGTAGGGTTAAATCCATTTAAAACGATTTGATTTTTAATGGAATTGAGAACCACTTGGTTGTATTTTTTGAAATACCCAACACCAATTCTACCTTCTCTTTTTAATCCTTTTTCAAAACTTACTTCATCAAAAGGCATTACTTTATTTTGGTTAACCGAGAAGTTAAGTTTAGCTCCAGGTATATTGTAGTTTGTGTCTGCTTTTCCTAGTCCGGTAGCTGAAAGTGATGTTATGCCAACTACTAAATCTGCAGGATAACCTTTGATGTTATTTCTAAACTGTTCAAGGTTGAATGATATTTCACCTTGTTTGCCAAAATCAACATGAACATCAACTTCTTCTTCATTCCAATTGAACTTGACAAAACTGCTGTTATTGCTATTGGTGGTTATTGGCCAAACAATTCCATCTGAAACAAAGGGTAGTTCTTGGATTTCTATTTTTTTGTTTTCAAAATTTAACCTCCAATTTACTTGCTTTATTACATTGCCACCAATTACACCATCAAAAGGAAAACAAGGAAGAAAATTTTTGGTGTTTATTTCGTGAAAAGTAGGATTCTTGAAAACAAAATCGCCAATGGTTAATACTTGAATTTCACCATCTTTGAAAGTTGTTTTTTGGTTATTAGCATCATTCACGGTTCGCTTACCTGTAAATTTTAAGTTGCATTTTTCAGCAAATTCGGTATTTAAAGCGCAGTTGGTAAAGCCATTGTCAAACAAAAAAAGGCCATCGACGCCATTTACTTTAGCTTTGATAAATACCAAATCCTCTAAAACCAAATCAATTTTGGTATATCCACTTTCGGGTACTTCAACTTTAATTTTTGTAAAAATTTCAGATAGACTGCAACTTAGGAAAAACAGGAAAAAAACAGGGAGAATGAGATACCTCAAATATTAGAATTTAGAGCTTGCTAATTTACAATTAATCCAAAATTGTATATTTCTCGCAGAATTTTATTTTAATGAAAATTTTTAAAAGCTTTTTTTCCATCATTAACTACAAAACGTTAATTATGGCGG
>JABAYK010000036.1:1343-1650 GCA_018609045.1 Flavobacteriales bacterium | reverse complement strand
ATTTAATAAGTATTGCCATTGTTTTCCCGATTGTTTTTAGCATAGATAGTGCTTACAAGAGGAGGGAACATGCATTACAATTTTATGCCGATTTAAAGGCCCATGCCATGTCTTACTATTTGGCAGCAAGAGATTGGGCTTCTCCAAACGCTCCTGAAAAAAAGGAAGAAATTAAGAAAGAGCTGATTGATGTTTTTAGGTTGATTAGCGAAAACTTTATGAAAAAACCTGAAGAAGCAAAAGAGCCTGAAATAAAAATTTATGCAGCTTTTTCTAAGTTGGCGAAAAACCTAGAAGATTTTAGGGC
>JABAYK010000036.1:0-1333 GCA_018609045.1 Flavobacteriales bacterium | reverse complement strand
GGGTGTTAGTGCCGGCGAAATTTCTAGAATGCATCAGTATGTTAGTAAAATGATGATTTCTTATGGAATTGTAAGAAATATATTTTTTTACAGAACACCAATTACCTTGAGGGCTTATAGCAAAATATTTATATATTTTTTTCCAATTTTATACGGACCATACTCTGCAAGTACTTATGATGATTTTTCTTATCCTAACCTGGCCTACATTATTGCAACTTTATACAGTGTAATTTTAGTAAGCTTGGATAATTTGCAAGAACATTTAGAAAATCCTTTCGATCAAGTTGGGGAGGACGATATCAACTTTGAAGTTGAAGAAATGGAAAGAATAATGCATTAAAAATCCTCATTATTAACTGTAATAGTGTAGGTGTGTTTAAAGTTGGAGGGAATTTTACTTACATGGTCAGTTTCCACTTTCCAATTACTATGCAGAAGCAATTCTTTTTTGCAATCTTTTCCTTTTGTAGTTTCTATAAACAAATATTGAACAAGGCCTGATATTTCACCCTCGTCTTCTGTGCCGCCTAGTTTAGATCTAAAACCAATTTCTTTGGTTTCTCCTGAAAGTACTGTGTTTGTTACTGTATCATTTGTCCAAATTACAGAGTTAACAAGAATACTTTGGTCTGAACTGTTTTGAATGTTAAAACTATAATCTGTGCCTCCTTCGCAGCTTGTAAAAAAAATAATAAGACCTAAAAGAAATGTGTTTTTTAGTTGTTTCATGGGATAAAAATTTTATGTGTTGATTGATTTAAGTTGCTAAATTCTTTCAAAATGTAAACTCCGGTCTTTAATTGGTTTAAGGTTATAGGAAATATAGGTGATGTCTTTGTATAGACTAGTTGGCCGTTTAGGCTATAAATATCAATTTTATCTACGTGATATTGTTTATTTGCCATTAAAAAACCATTGTTAAGGTAGAAATTTAATGCTTTCAAATTTTTATTTTCAATGCTGTTTGATTCAGTCTCGCATAATGGAAATACCTGTAAATTAAAAGTAGTTTTTTTATATAAATACTGATTAGAGATGTTGTAAAACTCGACGGGAAGTGTTTTGGTATTTATAAAAACTTGGCCTCCCAAATATTCTGAAGAATCAATTTCAATAGTGTATTTTCCTGCTTTTAAACAAACAATATCTGTACTAGTTTGGCTTGTGTTATTCAATACAAATGAGCCAGAGTGTAGGTTATTGTTTTGTTCATCTAAAACTTTAAAATAAAATTCACCATCTACCATGGCTCCTCCAAAATTATCCATTGAAATTGCAACCAAATTGCAAGAATCACTAAATTGACAAAGATTTTCATCAACATCAATGA
>JABAYK010000180.1 GCA_018609045.1 Flavobacteriales bacterium | reverse complement strand
TTTTGTTTTTTACGTATGCCCTTGATGAATAGCGGTAGGGGTTATTGGGCTGAAGCTTTTGCGCCTCGTTCATATCCTGAATACATTTTTGGAAATCACTCAAGTGGTAATAGGACATTGCGCGATCGTAAAATAAATCGGGGTCATTTAATGAGACTTCCAATAGCTTACTGTAATACTTTACCGCAGCTAAGAAGTCTCCTTTCTTGTATGCTTTAATAGCTTTATCTATATTTTTTTCCATGTTATCAAAAGCAATTGCAATTGCTAATTTTGTTGCTGTTCTAAATTACAACAGAATGCAAATGTTTATGTTCAAATTTATAGCATTTGAGATAACATGGAAGGACTAGATTTAGCTTTAGAACTTGGCCTCGGGGGTATTTATTTTTTATTACTTACCTCAATTGTATTTATATATACCTTCAATAAAAAAGGCATTGAGTATAAATTTTTGCGCATTGGCTTTGTCTTAAAGCTCTTGGGAGGGTTTGCCTTTGGGCTAGTTTATTTACTGTATTATGGATACGGTGATACTTTTACTTATTTTGAGAGTGCGAGAATTCTATCAGACATAATAAGTGATGACCCAGTTTATGGGACTAAACTTGTTTTTGGATATGTAGATTATATAAGAGCAGAAGACTTGCTTTACAATCATCGCATAGTAAACTACTACCGTGGAGATGATACGTTTAACGTTATAAAAATTGCGGCATTTTTATCCATAATAGGTCTAAAAAGTTTCTTTTGCACCACATTATTATTTAGCGTTTTTGCATTTTTTGGCCAATGGAAATTATACCAAACCTTTGCAGAGAGGTATCCAAATTTAAAAAAGGAATTAGCCATTGCGCATTTCCTGATTCCTTCTGTAATTTTCTGGGGTTCTGGAATATTAAAAGACTCGCTCATAATAGGTTTTTTGGGCATATTAATCTTTCAGTTGAGTCGATTGCATGATTTCCGAAATATCAAACTCAAATCAATTGTAATTATAGCAATCTGTGTGTTTTTCATTTATACGATTAAAGGATACGTTCTATTGGCTCTTTTTCCAGCGGTGCTATTTTGGATTTTCTTTTCTGTTAATAGCAAACTAGAAAGTAAAATACTAAAAACAATAATTTTCCCAATGTTACTGCTAGTAGTGACATTTTCAAGTATCTATTCCTATACGGTTATAAGCTCGATAGACGACAAATACGCTCAAGAGAACTTAATTGATCAAGCAGTAACCTACCAATCAAATCATTTTACAGAAATTGAACAAGAAGGAACCAGATCTGGTTATACCTTAGGAGAGTATGACCGCTCTATTTCTGGAATGCTGCGGAACTTTATACCAGCAATTGTTGTTACACTGTTTAGGCCTTTTCCATGGGAAATTAAAAATATAGTAATGGCATTGGCAAGTTTTGAGAGTCTTATCTTTTCGTTCTTTGCCTTATTAACGCTATACAGATTTAAACTAAAAACATTGTTTAGGTTATTAACGAATGATTCTTTTCTAATTATGGTGATTTCCTTTACGTTGATTTTTGCTTTTATTGTCGGTTTTTCAGCTTACAATTTTGGCGCCTTGGTAAGGTACAAGATCCCTTGCTTACCCATGTTTTCCAGTATACTTGTCATTTTTATGTATTCGAACAAATCAAAATTAAAAATCAGGAAATAAGTAATTTTTCGTAGTTCTCAGTCATTTCGCTTTGACTAAAGTGACTCGCTCTAATTTTTGCCTGCTTGCGCATCTCAACTACTAAAGCAGGCTGGGATACAACAAAATCAATCGCATCAATAAGTGCTTTTTGATCATTAACTGCATAGAGAATCCCAAATTCAGTAACCTCAAAACCTGAGCTTAACACTTTATTTGGGTCACTATTCGGACTCAAAATTTCACGAGGTCCACTAAAGCAATCTGATGATATAACCATACATCCCACAGATAGTGCTTCTAATAAAACGTTTGGAAAACCCTCATGAATAGAAGGCAAAACAAATAAATTATATGCTTCAAAAGAGGCAAAAGGCTCTAATATAAAGCCCTTCAGAGATACCTTACTATTAAGATTGTTTTTATCTACATACGATTTCAAGTTATTAAACTCTGCACCTTCTCCCACGATTGATACCGCCTCAATATCTTTATTCTCTTTTATGGCCTCCAGGACAAATCGATGATTTTTGTTTTTATCTAATCGGCCAACCATAAGCAGTTTTAGATTGCCATATTCGGCCACTTTTCGATTACTTAATTCAACGCCATTATGGATAACCTTAATTTTTCCATTATCAATTCCAAAATCCTCTACAAGATGATTTCCTACGGTTTTTGAATTAACGATAACACTATCACTCTTTGGGTAAAGCCATTTTATAAACATCTTGGAAACAAGGTTGATTATTGTAAAACCTCCATACTCATGGCCAGAATATGTTCTTTCAGAAATTAAAAGCCTCAAATTTGGGAAAAAGAAAGCCTTAGTACAAACCGAAATATAATTTGGTCGATTTAGCATAGACATCAATACCTTGATATCATTCTTTTTTAAGTACCTATAGAGCCTCCAAGCAAGCAACGGTATTAATAAAAACTTAATGAAGTAGCTCATCTTTTCCTCATTGGTTAAAAAATGCACGTTTGCCCTAGAAGGGATTTTAAGCTTTTGATTTTTTGACAGCAGGATTAGATGTGTTTCTGCTTTTTTTGATAATTCTTCAGAAAGTAATTGGCATATTTTTTCAGTCCCACCTCCAAAAAGTGAAATAGTAAATATCGCTACCTTTTTTAAACCGAGATCATTATGGGCTATACTGTGATAAAATGAAAGGGTATTACCGAGCATCCTTTCCATGGAATATAGCTTTTGCCAAGTATTAAAACCGTTTATTCCCTGCTCCTCTCTTAGCTCTGGGGAGTTTATCAAAAGTTCAAGTTTTGCAGCAAATTTGTCTACGGAAAATGCAGGAATTACAAATCCTGAAAACTCATTCACCACGATTTCATTTACTGCTGGAACATCAAAAACCAATATTGGTTTTTTTTGGGAAAATGCTTCCAGTACTACTATTCCAAAACCTTCTCGAATTGATGGCACAAGAATTATATCGGCTGCATGCATAAACTCAATACCATTGGGCATATACCCCTTTAAATCAACATAATCGGCCAACTCTAATCGATCTATTTCTTTTCTTATTTCCTTTTCAAAAGAGCCAATACCAACGATGGTTAAAAGAATATTCGAGTTTTGATTAACTATTTTTCTTAGCGCTCTAAGCGCATAAACATGACCCTTTGTTTCTTCTAATCGGCCTACTATAACGAGATTGGTTTTAGACTTTGGTAACAAGCCTTCCGATTGAATTGAAGTTGGAAAATCGAAACCATAATTTATTACTTCAATACGATTTGACTTTGATATTTGAAGCCAAACGTAAAGCTCTTTTAAACTGGCAGAAATAGCATAGCTTTTATTCATTTGCTTTTCTGCGAAAACCGCCAATCGGTAATACAAATTTGTTGGTAAAACTTTAGCTTTAAGCTTTGGGCCCACTGTGTAGGCCTCTTCATAGCCGTGTTTGGTACTTACAAGTTTTATCTTTGCATTTATTAGTTTCTTATAGCCAGCCAGAATTACATCTGCATGGATAAGGTGGGTGTGAATTAAATCGTAGTTACCGCGAGTAATTATACGATGTAACCGTTGTATTGCAAATAAGTAAGATAACCATCCTATTGGCAAGAAATGTACTTTAATTCCTTGATTACCTATCTTCTCAGTAAAACTATTCGTGTCAATTTTGTGACCCTGTCTGTAAATGCACAAAAACTCCACTTCAATTCCTGCTGCTTTTATTGCTGGCAATGTCTTCAACAAGTAACTTTCGGAACCAGCGATTCCTGTAATAATATGGGCGTGGAGGATTTTCATTTTCTCGTTGCCAAAAATATGTTCTTCATTCGATTTTTACAGACAAATAAAGAAAGCTTTACAGAGGAAATTTTATTGGCATTTATTCCAATCCTTATATCTAAGTTATACCTTTGATAAATGATTAATTCTGCACTGCCTGCTGAGGTGCAAATACAAGTGAAAATTTTTCTTCTATAATTCAATGAGCCAGGTAAAAGGACTATTAAAGTCAACTTCTATTTATGTAATTCTTGGCTTTCTGCCAATGGGAATAAATTTTTTATTACTTCCTATTTTGAGTACGGAATTATCAGAATCGGAATATGGTCTTTTAGCACTCGCAGGATTATTTGTTGGTGTAATTACAATATTTATTGGTTTAGGACTTGAAGGTGCTTTTTCCAGGTATTATTTCCAATATTACAAGAAGCCCAATCTTGTCAGTACATTGCTTTCTACATTAATAATTACTGTCCTAATTTCAGCTAGTTTTTTTGGTGTGATACTGCATTTTTTCGGAGACGTTTTATTCAAAATGTTTTTAAGTAATGACATATTCACCTACAGTGATTATGGGGTTTTCATCTTCCTTACCACAGTGAATACAATATTAAATGGGCTATTCTTAATCTATTTTAGAAACGAAGAGAAACCGCTTGGATTCGCGCTTACTTCCGTAAGTTTATTTTTACTTTCCTTAACCGGAATCCTTATTGGAGTTCTATATTTCAAACAAGGGGCACTAGGAAGTATTATTGGTCGGTTTTTTGGTTCTATTCCAGTAACTCTTATTCTCCTTTTTTACTTTTATTCAAAAATAAAAACGATAAAATTTGAGTTTCGTTTTTTAAAAATTTTATTTCATTATACCACACCCCTTATACCCTATTTGTTGATTTTGTACCTGTACAATAACATTGATAAAATAATGGTTGAAAAAAGTTTTGGTGAAAATAGTTTAGACTACTTGGGCAAGTATAACCTTGCATTTCAAATTGGCACGGCCATTCAAGTTTTGTTGTATTCAATGTTCAATAGTATTTCACCGCAAGTGTATAAAGCTTTAGAGTCAAAAAATGCCGATTCTCTTGTATATTCCATCAAATTATTAAAAACATTTCACCTTGTTATCATTGGAGTAATTGTATGTTTTATTGCAAGTTCTGAACTACTGTTTACAGTATTTATAGATGAAAAGTTCCACGATGGAATTCAATATCTTGGTATTCTCTCCCTTATTTACGTTCCTCAACTATACTATGTAATGTATACCATACCACTATTCTATAACAAACTGACTAAAACATTACCGTATATCAGTTTTGTTGCATTAATAGCTGGAGTTATTTCCAACCTAATCCTTATTCCTATTTACGGGATTATTGGAGTTTGCATAGCCACATTATGTACAAAATTGGCTCAATTCATTGCCACCTATTTTTATTTAAAAAAGTACGATCAGCTGGATTTAGGTTTTACCCAAATGAGAAAAAATCACATTTTAGCCGTAACAATAGTTTCCGTATATCTATTACTTTACTGGCTGTTTTTTGAATTTAGTTTTATTGACAACTGGAGTATCAATTATTTAAATATTATACCGCTATTTGTATTTGCAGGGCTATTGCCAGTATTATTTAAAAAAGAAATTTCATCCTTGCCTTTATTATTTAAAAACCTAAAAAATTGAGGTTTTCTATAATCATTCCAACTTATAATCGTGCTCGTTTTCTAAAAACAACGTTGGATTCAATTCTAAATCAAACTTTTACCGATTTTGAGATTATTGTTGTTGATGATGGCAGCACAGATGACACCGAATCTGTTGTTAGCGCATTTAGTTCAGAAAAAATTAAATATTTCAAGAAAGAAAATGAAGAGCGAGGTAAGGCAAGAAATTTTGGTTTTGAAAAATCCAGCGGTGAATACATTAATTTTTTCGATTCGGACGATGTGATGTACAAGTTTCATTTAGCCTCAGCAAATGAATCAATCAACAAACTAAGTAATCCTGAAGTAATTTGCTTCCCGTTTGATTATTTAGATACGTCGCTATCTATAACAGGCACTAGAAAAGGATTTAACAGTAAGATGAACGACCAAATTTATCAAAAGAACTGCGTTCATTTAAACGGCACCTTTATTCGAAAAAATGTACTTAACAAAGAAAATTTATTCATAGAAGACCCAAGATTTCGAGTAAGTGAAGATTGGTATTTTATTCTTAATCTAGCGCTAAAAAGAACTGTAATAGGCATACAAAAACCTACATCAGGTTATGTGATCCACAATGAGAGCACAATGAGCAATTTTAAATCAAACGATATATTAATTGCTTGGACCTATTTCCAAAATCTATTGAACGACAATATTTCTTCAGAGCAAACTAAATTTAGTAACTTAATACTTGATTTTTTCTCTATGATTGCATTAGCTTATGCAATAGAAGGAAATAGAGTTAAATCCTTTCAGTATTTGCTTAAAATTTGTAGAGTTAATCCATTGGCACTGCTCTCAAAAAGGACATTAGGAACGTTAAAAAACTATTTGCATGCTAGTAAAAGAGTCTGAATGGCTATTTGAAAATATTAGCCAACTCAATACTGACGAAAACCATATTTTCCCTCTAGGTAATATAGGTTCGTCTGACGAGAAACAGCTGCAAATTCAACCTTGGGTATACCACAAGCTAATGAATCCGCTTAAAGAGTTAGGAAAGGTTTTTAATGTGGATATAAAACAAAGCAAAGACGTTGATTTTTGCGGAGATTTATTAGACCCTAAGTTCATTGAAGAATTAAAAAAATCAGGTATTCAATCTATACTATGTGCAAATATTCTTACCAACATCCAATCTAAAGAAACATTTGCAAATTCAATAATTGATGTCATACCAGAAAACGGGTTTATTTTTGTGTCAGTGTCCAATCGCTTTCCATACGTTGCAGATCCGGTAGATACGCTTTTTAGGCCCGATTTGAAGGAATTAAAAGAGCTTTTCCCAAACACTAAAATCATCAAGGAGTCAATAATTGAGGGGCCCACCTATTTTCAATTTTTAATTGATCATAAGACCGTTTTGGCGATTACACTAGTCCGATTATTAACCCCATTTTACAAATTTAAAAACTGGAAAAATTTAGTAAAGTATGTGCCTAATTTATTTAAACCGTTTAGAACCTCTTGCCTAATCCTCCAGAAATGCAGATAGCTGAGTATGACAATATAATAGTTGGTTCAAGTCCTCTAAACTTGATAGTTGCACTGCAAAAGTTAAGCAATAATGAAAAGGTATTGCTTATTGAAGAAAACGAAAAATTAGGGGGGGCATGGTATACAAAATCTATTTGGGGGTATAAAAACATGGAGGTAGGTTGCCATATATTAAAGAACAAAGTATCCGGCTATTCCATACTTACCAAAAATGGGCTGAAGCTAAAAACAATGTCTCCAAAGCCAAGCGTCCTTATTGCTAAACCAAATGGGGTTTCAGCCTTAAATAAAGTTTTAAACACATTCTTCTACTTAGTCTGTAAGATTGCTGGAAAAGCCACCATAGAAAGACCATTTTATGACTTTTTAAAATCACTTAAACATGGACGCCAGGAAAGGTCCGAATACAAGTACTTTCCAAATGGTTGTTTTGAATTGGTAAAGAAACTAGAATTAGATATTTTAAAAAGAAATGGAATAATAAAAACAAATTGTAAAATAAAATCTGCCAATGTTCAAAATTCACCAATATGTGTCACCTCCTCTTCGGGTGAACAAATGACCTGCAAAAAACTCATTTTAACAAAGAATTTTAATATTGAAAACATTACTTGGAATGATACTACTTCCAACCCTATTCAACGTGTTCTTATTGGAGAGCATTATGTTCTTCGATTAAATGGTAAAAAAAAGTCTCCCTTTAGTTTTATCCACGTATTAGAAGATAACTTAATTAACCTTATTTCGGATACAGGTGCTTTTTGTGAAGACGTACCCAATACAGAGCTAGTTCTCTGTATTTCAGTGAAATCAGGTAATGGAGTTAAAGAAAATAATTTGATAGTAAATAGTATTGAAAGTAAGCCAACTAAAACTGAACAAAATCAATGTGCAGAAATGCTTTTAAAAAAATTAAAAGATTTTAATTTGATTTCAGTTTCAACCTTAATGATTGATTTTATTTATGAATCCTACCCAGTAAACGTCAAAGACCCAAACGCCATAAAAGAGTTAAAAGAAAGAAAGAATCCCAACGTTGAATTTTTAGACTCAACAGATTTAATTGATAGCTTAATTCAATATTGTTAATTTGCTAAATGGTTTCAAATTTCTTCCGAGCACTAATTAGTCGGTTTTTTATAGAAGAAGACTGGAACATTGGAATAATTGATAAGCCTATCCAAGCGGTTCTTTATGATTCAGACTTTTTTGAATCAATAAAATGGATAAAAAAAACGAATCAATATTTCTTGGCTGACCCATTTCACCTGCCTAATTCCGATTGGATTTATTGCGAAATGTATAATTTCCATAGCCGAATTGGCACTATTGTGAAAATTGACCCTGAAAGCGCCGATCAAGAGCCGAAAGAGTCCAACATTACTTCGAAAGCACACCTGTCTTACCCTTTTATGTTTAGCGATTTTGACGGTGTTTATTGTATCCCTGAGTCTTCAGCAGAGGATAAAGTATCTATTTACAAGCTTGAAAATGAAGTATTCAAGATTAAAAAAACTTTAATAAAGGAAAATCTTGTAGATAGCACAATCCTTCAAAACAACCATAAATATTGGTTATTCTGCACAAAATCAACTGAGAATTACGGTAAAGAAAAACTACATATTTACTCCTGCGTTAATCCATTTGAAGAGTGGGAGGCTCATATTAAAAATCCAGTAAAAAGTGATATTAGCTCTAGTCGGCCCGCCGGAGGATTCTTCGAATATAAAGGAGAATTGTATCGGCCAGCTCAAAATTGCGAAGTAGATTACGGAAAAAGTATTGCAATCAATAAAATTATTGAACTCACTGAAAATGAATTCAAAGAAGAACATGTTGTAAATTTAAAGGCGGATAAGTTTCACTATTACAACGATGGTATTCATACTATTAATGCATTTGGCAGCAAGACAATAATAGATGGTAAACGCAAAGTTTTTTCCCCACTAAAGCCGTTAAAAACTCTCTTTTCTAATTCCAAATAATGAAAATTAGCCAAGTTTTATATAGCGGAATGGGTGGACACGGGTCTGTAGCTTTTTCAATTAGTGAAGGGGACAGCAATAACTTGGATAGGCACAGTTTTATTTTCTATGGAGTAGAACCCGTTTTTAAGGACTATTCTCAAAAATGTAAGCGCAGTTCATTTGAATTCGATTACGTTAAAAAAACTCGATTTAGATTTAATTACCTAGAACTGTTTCAAGCGCTAAAAAAACAGCGTCCCACGCACATTATTTTGCATAGCACCCAGCTAATAGTGCCAGTTATTATTTACTCTATAATTAATCGTGCCGTTTGTGTGTCAGTAGAACATCAAAACAATAGCCTAAAACGAATACAGGATAAGCTTAGCTCAATTTTATGCATACTATTAGCTAGTACGGTCATCTGTCTAACCGAACAATATTTAGAGGAATTGAAAGCTAATTTTATTAGTAGAATGTTTGTCTCCAAATTCATATTGATTCCAAATGGAGTAAACACCCATAAATTCTGCAATCAAAATCCTAAAAATCATGAAGGACTTAACTATTGTATGATAAGTCGCCTGAATTCATTAAAAGACCACTCTACTCTGCTTCAGGCCACTGAAATAATTTGTAAGCAGACTTTGCTTAAGGTTAAACTTTATATTGTAGGTGACGGAGCAACAAGACAAAAGATTGAACAGGATATTCTAGAACTCAATTTATCCGAAACAGTCGAGTTGACAGGACCACTTGATGAAGATGGTATTATTAATATTCTTTCAAAATGCCAGCTTTACATACATTGTTCAAAGGGTGAAACTATGAGTATGTCGATTTTACAAGCCATGTCAATGAGGGTTCCAGTAATAGCTTCAAATGTCGCAGGTATAGGCGATTTATTTTCAAGAGAAAACATTTATCTTGTAGAAGAAAATAATCCTATTCAATTATCGAATTCTATTCTTTCCTTGCATAAGGACGAAGAAAAAAGGAATGAACTTTCGGAGAATTCTAGAAAGCTAATACTAAGGGAATATAGTGCGCAAAAGGTCTTTAAAATGTATCGAGCCGTTTTTTTGTCGCTAAACTAGACCCCAAGTATAGTTCAGCATAACACGTTTACCCTCCACTAGAATTGAACCAGAGTGCAGGCCTCTAAAGTCACCTAAAAATAAAGAACCCGCCTTCCCTTCAAAATGGACGCTCTCATAGTGATGCTCCGATTGGATTTTTCTCATTTCTTGTGGGAATAGGTGTCCAAAACGACCTGATTGTCCATCTTTATGATAAGAATACTCTAGGTCTTGCCTCCAATGAGCAGACTTATGGCTGCCTTTGTAATATACGAGCGGCGCATTTACCCTTTCTAAATCATGGAGCAACACAAAGGCTTTAAATCGATGTCTCCAATCATCAATATGAACTATATCTGCCTGATAAGATTCTCCAGGTGAGTATTTAAAATCAGCCTCCTTTCTAAAACCAACAGCGCTCTTGGACACATAAGATTTAGCTAAGTTAGAAATCATCTGACTGTCAAATAGGTATTCCTTAGCAAGTGGAGAATATTTGTCAATATTGCCAATTCTGCCATTGCCTCCTTCCGAATGCCAGAAATCATCATTTTTTTTTCCAGCTTGCATCTCAAGATAAGGAGCTTCAACTTCAACCAGAATTTTGTTGATAATATCAGGAGGAATAAAGTTTTCAATAATAGTGCAACCATTTAGGTCAATTTCTCGCAAAATATCCTTGTAATTGCAATTATCATAATCGGGTTCAATGTTACCTTTTTGACGCAAGCGTTGCAGTTTATAAATCGCTTTAGACCTATAAATCCTTTGGTTCTTTTCAAAAAACCTCTTAGCTACATGTTTTAACCCCATTTCAAATTCCTTGTTATTGTTTTGAAAACAAATTCAAAACCCGATAAACCAACAAAACTAACCACCAAATTATATCAATTGGCTGACAAAAGGCAGGAAATTAGTCCCTTAATAGTTCACTGATTACTCTTTTCATGCTTTGCCCATCAGTCTTATATAAATACTCGTTTACAAATAAATCTTTATTTCGAGAATTCATCTTTGGCTTTGCGGAAATAAGAGCTCCATTAATTATTTCTTTCACCGTAAAACTATCGCACATGCCCAACTCCTGCAGTCTAAGTGCAAAGTCAGAATTTTCAAATACCTCGATTAATACTACTGCTTTAAAGACTAAAGCAGGCAGCATTAAACTAGAAACAGCACCAAAAATTAACTTTGATTTCAAGATTAAATCCTTCGTATCTGCATGCCTTAGGTAAGTTATGTTTTTATCCTGAACCATAAACTCAGACTCATAAGAATATGGATGCAGCTTAATTTTCAGTGAACATCCTTTTGCTTTAGCATAGTCTGATAAAGCCAAATACATATTATTGACTTCCTTTTTAGTGTACCCAGCTCCGGTATTATTATACTCTTTTACCTCAGCCATTGGATAGTCAATTAAAAGCATATAAGGCTCAATATATGTTTCCGTGTCGCTTTGCGTTTCAAAAAAAATATCGAATTCAGGAATGCCTACTGGGATCAATTTTTCATCAGAAACCTTATCTCTTTCAGACAACACTTTCGCATTTTCTCTTGTGTAAACTATGTATTTATCCGCGAGAACTAAATCAGAATACACCTTGGATTTCGCAATTGCTTTTGAGTGTTTTCTTTCTAATAAACTCAACCTAAACTGATAAATCAACAATTTTAGATTGTAAAATCTTAATGAAGAAAGAAAAAACTTCAAAATAAAATTTCGTCTGGCTAACGCATTTTTTGAAGGTTCTTGAGTTTTGACCTGAAGAGGAGTTCCTCTGCGTTGAACTTCATCATACATTTTTAAAGAATGCATCAACCCGTGTTGCAAAAAAACGGTTCTAATTTGCATTTTTCGGGCAACAGAATTTAAGGCAATGGTAAGTGGAGAATCTATGGACATAAAAATCACCTTTTGAGGCTTAATTTGATCCAACAAATCTTGAGCAGAAGAAAAATCACTCCAATAGACAATTTTCGCGTTCAAGCCTTCAATTTGCTCATCCGCTTTGTAAATGTGGAAAACAAAAACTAATTGTACATCCTCTTCTAAAGCAATTAAAGGTGCAATCCAATTTTGTCGGTGATAGCCAAAAGCGCATAAATATTTTGGTTTAGAATTCAAGTCTTCAAATGATTATTTGTTACACTCTTTTTAAGAAACTCCCACTCCTTCTTAGCATTACTATTTCCTTCCCAATGACTCTTTTGCCAAAATTCATCAGCATTAGCCATAAATTTCCAAGGATTAGTTTGATGACCTAAAAGAACTACTCTTCTCTTTAAACCATTTGCCAAAATTAATGCCTCCAAGTTTTCTCTTTCGTCACCTTCCCCAATTATCCAATACATATTGTTTGTGTTACTTGCTGTAGCTTCTTCTATCAATAAATTGTAATTCTTAACTTCCTTCAGGGAACCAACAGCCAAAATATTGTGCTCTTCAACTTTCAATTCAGAACATTCTTCTTTCGATTTTCGAAGAATATATTCTTGATCTAAGGGATTATCGATAATCACTAGTTGATTTTTTGGTATTCCATATACCTTTTTCAAATCTTCAAACATTTCCTCAGACTGGCAAACAATTGTGTTAAAACGCCGCATATATCGTTGATATATCCAATGATGCAGTTTACTAAATGAATCTGCATTATTCCTCAAAGATGGAATACTAGACTCTCGCGCTATGAAATGCATCTTTTTGGGTAAAAAGGGTAAAACGATACTTATTATTTCATTAAGGTAGCCTAAGGTTGAAATTACGGTATGCGGTTCTTCCTTTTTTATGGCAGATATCAACGCTAAAGGTGCAAAGCGAGCTCTTTTAAGCTTTAAATCAATTACCTCAACTTCACAACCAATTTCCGCTAAATCAAGATCATTTTCGCCTCTATTGAGCACCAAAAGTTTAGGCGTAAAAATAGCTTTATTTAAATGCTTAATTATTGTAACCATCACTCGCTCAGCTCCACCTGTCGATAATGAAGGCATAATAAACAGAACTTTACGTCCTCGAAATAATTTTTCGTATTGCTTTATTTCATCCATTGTTGGTGCCATTGATGAAATATAAA
>JABAYK010000145.1 GCA_018609045.1 Flavobacteriales bacterium | reverse complement strand
CGGCAAATAATGAATCTTCTAAGTTAAATCTACCTTTCCATCCCGAACACAAAAAAACAACGTTTTTATCTTGCTCTTCTAACCACGTGGATAAGGCCGAAATATTGGTAAATGCACCAACTACAACCATATCGGCTTCCTTAGCCATATTGATTGCTTTTGTGCCGTTTGTAGTTGTTAAAACAACAGTTTTTCCTTTTAATTCATCGTTTTTGTAACTGTATGGAGAGTTTCCAAAATCAAATCCTGGAATTTGTTCACCATCTCTTTCTGCACCCACCAAATAGCCTTTCTTTTGATATTCTAAAGCTTCTTCAATAGTAGAAACTGGCAATACTTTTTTAACTCCACTTTCTAATGCAGTGCAAATTGCCGATGTTGCTCTCAAAACATCAATTACTACTACAATGGCATTGTCTAAATCGCAACCTCCAAAAAGGGCCGGCGAAAACGCTACTTCTAATCTATATTCTCCTAACACGATAAAATTTCTAAGATTTTAAAAATGGAATTTTAACCACCTTAGCTTTTAGTTTTTTATTTCTAACAACAATAAATATTTCTGAATCAACTGCAAAATAAGGTTTTTCGACATAACCCAAACCAATAGCTGATTTTAAGCTTGGAGACATTGTTCCAGAAGTTACCTTGCCTATTGTTTTACCTTCTTCATTTTCTATTTCATAATCATGACGTGGAATTCCTTTATCTATCAATTCAAAGCCTACTAATTTTTTGGTTAAACCAGATTCTTTTTGAGCTTTTAAATAATCTGAATCAATAAAATCTTTTGATAATTTAGTAATCCAGCCTAAACCCGCCTCTAATGGTGAAGTGGTATCATCAATATCATTTCCATACAAACAAAATCCCATTTCGAGCCTTAAGGTATCTCTAGCAGCCAAACCAGCAGGCTTAATACCAAAATCTTTGCCTGCTTCCATAACTGCATTCCAAATAGTTTCGGCATGTTTATTTTCAAAATAAATTTCGAAACCACCTGCACCGGTGTAACCTGTAGCAGAAATTAAAATATTCTCAATTCCTGCAAAATCACCATAAACAAAACTATAGTAGCTAATTTCTGAAAGATTTACTGAAGTTAGTTTTTGTAAAACCTCAACAGCTTTTGGCCCTTGAACTGCAAGCAATGAAATTTCATCGCTTTTGTTTGTCATTTCCACCCCAAAAGTATTGTGGCTTTTAATCCAATTCCAATCTTTTTCTATGTTAGATGCATTTACAACCAACATATATTCTTCAGCATTTATGCGATAAACAAGCAAGTCATCAACAATTCCGCCTTTTCCATTTGGCAAACACGAGTATTGAATTTTTCCATCAATTAATTTTGAAGCATCGTTTGATGTAACTTTTTGAACCAAATCAAGTGCTTTTTCTCCTTTTAGAAAAAATTCACCCATGTGCGAAACATCAAACACTCCTAGATTTTCTCTTACATTAAGATGCTCATCTGTTAATCCAGAATACTGCAGAGGCATTTCATATCCTGCAAAAGGAACCATTTTAGCTCCTGCCTCAATATGAATGCTGTTTAAGGCGGTTTTTTTCATGCTGAAATTTTTGGCAAATGTATAAAACCTATCCTCAGTAGCTAGTTAAATATTCGTACCCAATTTTTCTATATTTGAGCCGAAATGGCCAAACCCTTTTTAGATAATAAAAACACACCTACGTGGATTATATTTTTAATCGATTTAGGGATTGTTTTTGTCGGATTAATACTTGCTTATTTGCTGAGATTCAACTTCAAGATACCTGAAGGAGAAATTGAAACATTTTATTTTGTTTTCCCATTAGTTATAGGAATTAGGGCAATTACATTTTTACTTGGCAAAACCAACCGAGGGATGATTAGGTATACCAGTAGTGCTGATGCCCAGAGAATTTTCATCATTACTATTATTGGCTCAGCGATTTTTATTCTACTAAATATTGTGAAGTTTTACTTTGTTGATGAAACTTTTTTGGTGCCTTTTTCAATAATTTCAATTGAGTTTTTATCAACTATTTTTTTATTGGTAACCTTTAGATTGGCAGTAAAGCAGATTTATGAGGAAATAAAAAACTCATCTAAAGAAGTTCAGAAAGTTGTTATTTATGGCGCCGGAGAAGCAGGTATTATTACCAAAAGAACTTTAGATAGGGTTACTCGGGTAAACAACCAAGTAATTGCCTTTTTAGATGACAACGTCAAAAAAGTTGGAAAAAAGATAGAAGGAGTAAATATTCACTATCCATCATTTATTGATAAAATTTTAGAAACCAAAGAATTAGACCATTTAATTATTGCTTTTCAGGGTATTAATCCTGAAAAAAGAAGAGAACTAATTGAAAAGTCAATTCAATTTAAAGTAAAGGTTTCAAATGTACCTCCTCCATCTGATTGGATTAATGTCGAATTAACCTATAGGCAAATTCAAAATGTAAGAATTGAAGATTTATTAGGTAGAGATTCAATAAAACTAGATGCAAACGTTATCAACCAATATATTACCGGAAAAGTAATAATTGTAACCGGGGCTGCAGGTTCTATTGGAAGTGAACTTGCAAAACAAATTGCTCAATTCAATCCAAAAAAGTTAATTCTTTTAGACCAAGCTGAATCTCCTCTGTACGATTTAGATATTGATTTAAAAACCAGGTTTGGAAATTCTTTTACCCAACTAATATTAGCCGACATTAGAAATGAAAAAAGAATGGAGTCTGTATTTTCCAATTACAGACCTCAACTAGTTTTTCATGCTGCGGCTTACAAACATGTGCCTATTATGGAAAATAACCCTACTGAGGCTATTAGAACTAATGTTCAAGGTTCGAAAAACTTGGTAGAATTGGCAGGAAAGTTTAATGTAGAAAAATTCATTATGATTTCTACAGATAAAGCTGTAAACCCAACAAATATTATGGGAGCTTCAAAACGAATTGCCGAAATTTATGCACAAGCAGCAAATCAAAAATTCAAAACTCAATACATTACCACAAGGTTTGGAAATGTTTTGGGTTCGAACGGAAGTGTAATACCACTTTTTAGAAAACAAATAGCAGATGGAGGCCCTGTAACTGTTACCCATAAAGACATTACACGGTTTTTTATGACTATTCCAGAAGCTTGTCAATTGGTTTTAGAAGCTGGCAACATGGGACAAGGTGGCGAAATTTTCATTTTTGACATGGGGGAACCTGTTAAAATTCTGGACATGGCTAAAAAGATGATAGCCCTCTCTGGATTGGAACTTGGCAAAGACATTCACATACAAGTTACTGGTTTAAGACCTGGGGAAAAGTTATTCGAAGAATTGTTAGCTACTGAAGAAAACACCATCACTACACATCATCCTAAAATAATGATTGCTAAAGTACGAGAGCTAACTTTTGAGCAAGTAGAGGAAAATATAGAGCAACTAATTAACCTTCAGCGAAAGCAAAACCATGTATTGATGGTAAAAAAAATGAAAGAGTTAGTGCCTGAGTTTATCAGCAATAATTCAGTTTACGAAAAGCTAGACAGGCTAATTAATTAGCCGTGAATTAATTCTTTGGTGCCATATTTTTTCATGATATTGGCTTCAAAAGCCAAAAAATCTTCCCACGTTTCATCCACATTCATAATTTCTTTTCCATAATGTCTGGCGTGCTTTAAAAACATGGTATAGTGGGTCGCTTCACTTTTCATTAATTCATAATAGAACTTCGAAAGTTCTTTGTCTTTTATATTTTCTGATAAAACCCTAAACCTTTCGCAACTCCTAGCTTCAATCATAGCCGCTAAAAGCAATCTATTAACCAAGTTGATTTTTCTGTTATTGGTTTTGGTGAAAAAAGCTTGCAAATCTTTTACATAAGGGTCTTTTCTATCCCAACCCAATTTATAACCTCTTTCTAAAATCTTTTTGTGCACCATTCTAAAATGTTGCATCTCTTCTCTTGCCAAAGCACTCATATCCTCTACCAATTCTGGTAATTCAGGATAAGTAACAATAAACGATATTGCTGTGGATGCAGCCTTTTGCTCGCAAAAAGCATGGTCAGTTAAAATTTCTTCAATATTTTTTTCGGCAATGTTTACCCACCTTGGGTCAGTGGCAAGTTTGAGCTTAAGCATGGTTATTTTTATTTTGAATTTCGGTAGAAATCAATTTATACAACATTTGCAAACTATCATTTCCTTTAAGTAGGTTAAGGTGTTTTTGCATGGTTTTTTGGTCTTTTCGTTTTGCGGGGCCGGTTTGTGCCACTTCGGGCGAAGTTGATTTTACCTTGTTTACAGTTTCTGAAATTAAAGGCAAAAGCAAATCAAAGCTCATGTTTTTTGAAGCCAATAAATCGTTGGCAATTTGGTAAAAGTGATTGGTGAAATTACAGGCAAAAACCGCAGCCAAATGAATTTGCTCCCTTTGTTTTGAGTTAATTAATTGAACATTTGATGAAATATTAGAAGCTATTTCAGTTAAGACATTTTGAACCTCCTTATTCTCACCTTCAATTAAAATTGGAACATTTGAGAATTCAACTTTTCCCTTTCTTGAAAAAGTTTGTAAGGGGTAAAAAACACCAGACTCGTTATTTTGAAGATTGTTAACCATTGGTTTGGTGCCAGAAGTGTGACAAATAATTTTGCCTTGGAACTGCTGGTCTAAGAGTTTAATTATTTCATCAGTAGCATCATCATGAATTGCTACCAAAATAACATCACATTTATTTTCAATTTCTGAAATTTTATTGATGGGCCTGCTGTTTACTTCAATTGCCAACTCTTTGGCTCTTTCGAGATTCCTGCTATAGCAATTGCAAATTTTAAAATTGGCATTAAAAAGCGCCTTGGCCATATGCCAACCCACATTACCAGAACCTACAATTGCAATACTTTTCAAGCTTTTTAGCCCTTTTTAATTCTTGTGTAAACTGAAAACAAAATGCCAATAACAGTTAAAATTGCACCAATCCAAAGAAGATTGATGTATGGAAAAACAACAGCTTTCATGATAACAAAATCTCTTTTTGAAGCATTAGACTCTTGAATTTTTAGACTTATTTTACCTGTCTCGGTATTTATTTTATCAAAACTAACTTTTAATCCTAAGTCTTCTTTTTCAGCTTCAACTGGCATCACAAAACTTGAATCTTTTAATACAAAGGTGGGTTGCAAAAAGTGCTCTTTCGTATTAAAATCAAAAACTCGAATCCTTGCTGTTATAGCAATGTCGCTTTCAGCTAGTTGCAAATCTTTACCACCTGTACCTCTAAAAATATTATCTAAAACCAAAATAGCATTGCTTGCATAAGCAGTATCACCCACCCCCATTTCTTCAGTTTTCAAATCCTTATAACCTTCTTTTTCTTGGTTTGGAGTTTCTAGAGTAGCATAAGTAATATGGGTGTACACATCTTCTTTCAAAAAGTGCTTAGTGTCTGGTTCGGGCACATTTCCCATTCTATCATTTAATTGAACAAATGGCTTAAGCAAAAACTCAGGTTTGTAACCAGCTTCAGATTTTGACAAATACTCTACTTTAAACCTCACATAAATACCTTCCTTTTCGCGACCTTTGTAGGTTACAAAGTATTTTCCCATTGGCAAAGTATCTCCTTCGAGCAATAAAATATTTTCGTTGTTTTTAAAATCTTCACCTAATTGAGTAACATCAACACCTGAAGTATTACTCGAGATTATTTGATTGCTGCTCATTGAAATAAGAGCACCCAACATCAAAATTCCAAATCCAACATGAGAAATAGAAGCTCCTGCTTTTTTTATTCTTCCATTTAAAATGGATGAAATATAATTTAGGTTACCTGCTACTGTAAAAGTAGATGCAAACAACATCATTAAATAATACGGGTTTTGCATTTTAAGAGCAGCCCCTACTCCAATTGTAATAATTAACGCAGCAATTAAAGGACCTACAATTCTTTTAAAGAAAGGAACAAATTGGTTTTGCTTATATTTTAAAAAGATGGCAAAACCCATTACAATTAAAGTAAGTACAGCAAAAGGGAGCTGCCATGAGTTATAATGATCAACCGGATCGGCAGGCGGAGCCATATTGGTTCCGAAAACCTTATTAATTACTGGAATTGATGTTGTGAATGCAATTTGAAAAGAAGCAATCATTAAAATTAATGCCCCAACAAACATCCAAAATTCGCGGCTCCAAAGCTCGTCTTCTGATTTTGATTTTGGCATATCCTTATATCTCCAAGCAATTAACCCAATTGCAAGAAAAAGATAAAATAAAAGGTAAATTAAAAGCTGACCACTCATGCCCAAATCGGTAAAAGCATGCACAGATGTTTCTCCTAAAACGCCACTTCTTGTCAAAAAGGTTGAGTATAAAACCAAGATAAAAGAAAGGATAATAAGAACAAAAGCTGCCAACAGCGAACTTCCTTTGTTTTTAAAAATCATCATTAAATGGGCTCCACCAACTAAAGTTAACCAAGGCACCAATGAAGCATTTTCAACTGGATCCCAAGCCCAAAAACCTCCAAAACTTAATGCTTCGTAAGCCCACGCTCCACCCATAATAATTCCTGTACCAAATACAGCAACACCAAAATAAGCCCAAGGTAAACCTGGCTTAAACCAGCCTTGATAATCTTTTTGCCAAAGTGCTGCAATGGCGTAAGAAAACGGAACAATGGTTAAAGAATATCCTAAAAATGTTATTGGAGGATGTATAGTCATCCAATAGTTTTGAAGCAGTGGATTTAAGCCTCTTCCATCTAAAGATTCTAAGTAATTAGGGTTTGCAAACATGGGTAAATTGGCAAAATCAGGATGATCTCTCAACAATTGAGTAAAAGGGTTAGAACCCAATTTGAAATCAATAATAAAAACTCCTAAAATCATGGAGGCTAAAAAAAGCTGAACCGAGCTAACAACAGTCATTACGGACCTTCTCCAGTTTTTTGCCGTGTAGATAAGAATATTCCCAATTACAACATGCCAAAAAGTCCAAAGTAGGAAACTGCCTTCCTGCCCTTCCCAAAATGCGCTAAGAAGATATCTCATCGGCATAGTACTGCTAGAGTGACTCCAAACCCAATGGTATTCGAAATAATTGTTGGCTAACATCACAAACAGCAAACCGATTATGGTTAACGCAGCAAACGAATGAACTCTAAAGCCTAATATTCCTAATTTTTCCCAAGAATCATCCTTTTGCCTTGTTGCTTGAAAAAATGAAATTGTTGCGAAAAGGGAAGCAACAAAAGATAGAATTATAAAGAGGTTACCTATCTCACCTATCCAAAGATGCTCTCCTACATAATTTATTTCCATTACAAAGAGGCGTTTGAGGTGGTTTGCTCAGGGCTTCCATCATCATACTTTGAAGGACATTTCATGAGAATTTCCCTCGCTACAAAAACATCGTTTTTTGCTTTGCCAATTAAAACGATTTGCTCTGACCGCTCAAAATCTTGAGGTTTTGCTTTTTGTAAAAAAACCTCTCTTTCAACCCCATTGTTATCCAACATGAAAAACCTAAATAAATCGGCATTTTCTTCAGGCTTATATTTTGTAGGCTTATCTCTATTTAAAGTACCTACAACATGAAATTCTCTGTCTTGGTTGGAGAATGCTTCATCGAAATTGGCGTAGGTGCTCGAATCTGATATTGACCCAACAATGGCTCCAATTGCCACAGCAATTAAAATAATTAAAATAATATGTCCTTTTTTCATCTCAACTGTTCTCCCCTAATTCTTTTTCAATTTTTTTTATTCTTTTTTCTTGCGCAAGCAGATAAACAACAATTCCAACAAATACGGTTACTAATACAGCAACCACAACATAAATTTTTCCACTTTCTCTCATTTTGTCAGCCATTTCAATTTGTTGGCCAAAGGCCAAGTTTGAAATCAACAACAAAACGAATAATATAACTTTTTTCAAATTGAGTTTGTTTAGCATTAAACTGTTAATTTTTGTTCAATTTTCTTCAATCTTATCCTGTGATCAACAAACCATAAGCCCATTAAAAAATATCCAATAATGGCAGGGTAAAAAACCATACGCATTGTATTGTCCATATCGTAATTTCCAAAAGCAGGATTACCCCCATTTCCTGGATGCAAAGAATCGTTTACTCGAGGCAAAATACCCAAGAACAAAACGAGCATAACAAATGCAAAAATGTTATAAACTGCCGCTATTCTTCCTCTTTTTTCATCATCTTCAACAGAACCTCTTAAAACTGTATAAGCAAAGTATATAAGCAAGGTAATTGCTGTTCCATTGGTTTTTACATCATTTACCCAAAATGCACCCCAAGTAAATTGAGCCCAAATCATGCCCGTAACTAATCCTAAAATCCCAAAAAACAACCCAATGTTAGCTGTTTCTGAAGCAATTAAATCATTTTGTTGAGAAGGTTTTCCTAGGTGTTTAATGGAGTAAACCATAGATATTGTCATTAGAAACATCATGGCAAACCATAATGTTACATGAAAATAAGTATTTCTAATTGTTTCGTGTAAAATTGGAAGTTTTGGCACATCAATTAAAAAACCACCGATAATGCTGTATAGAACCAACACGATTGCCAAGATTTTCCACCATTTCAATGCCAACATTTATCCCTTTTTTAATCACGCCAAAGGTATGGAAATAGTATGTACGATAAGCCCAAAACCAAAAGGTTTAACAACCACAAAATACCAATGTACTTATAAGCCAAATCGATATTAAATCCTGCCAAAGTAATATTTAGCAATTTTATTTGAGTTAGAAAAAAAGGCAGTAAAACAGGAAAACTTAAGATACTAACCATGGTAAAATTACCTGATGCGGTTTGAGCAACTGCACTTAAAAACCCTATTGTTAATGCAAACCCCAAACTTCCTAAAAATATTGTGATTGCAAAAAATATTAGGCTTTCAATTTTGGGGCTAAACAAAAAATAGCAAAGCCCCGAAACCAAAACCATAAGCACTAAAACCAAGCCTGAGGTAAAAAGGTGTTTTCCTAAAATATAAGCTTGCGGGCTTACTTGCGAAAAATAAAAAAGATGTCTGCCATTGTTGGTTTGTAAAAAGCTTTTACCAGCAGCATTAATAGAAATAAAAAGTAAAATAATCCACAACAGAGCAGCAAATAAATTATTGGGAATATAACCTCCTGTACTAAGGTAGGTTACAAAAACAGTTGAAATTGAATAAAGAATCAAACCACCCAAAGCGTTTTTATTACGTATTTCGAGTTTTAACTCGTGCTGTGCAACAACAAGTGAATCCTTTAAAATCATAAGATGCGAAAGTAAATATTGAATGCTTTAGTCTCTTTTCTCGATTTAATATTTAACCTAACAAATATTAAATAAACCTTTAATGTATTTGTTTGTATTTATGATGCCAAGTGAGCATACATTCGCAGCCTATAAAATTATGATGAAGAAAATTTTACTTGTATTAATGCTAATTCCGTTTTTTGGTATTGCCCAAAAACACTCTATTAGTGGATACATAAAAGACGCCAATAACGGGGAGGAGCTTATTGGAGCTACCATATTTGTAGAAGAAACTAAAGGTGGGGTTGCAACAAATGTTTACGGATATTATTCGCTTGAATTACCTGCAGGCAACTACAACTTAGTTTTTTCTTTTTTAGGAAAAAATCCTGAAAGAAAACAAGTTGAGCTAAATGCAGATTTAAAAATGGATATTGAGTTGAAAGATAATTCAGTAAGTCTTGAAACGGTAGAGATTACAGCCGAAAAAAAAGACCAAAACATTACAAGTTCTGAAATTAGTACACAAAAACTTGAAATAAAGCAAATAAAACAATTGCCTGCCTTTTTGGGCGAGGTGGATGTTTTGAAAACTATTCAACTTTTACCTGGAGTTCAATCTGCAGGTGATGGAAATACTGGCTTTTTTGTAAGAGGCGGTAGTCAAGACCAAAACCTTATTTTACTTGACGAAGCACCTGTTTACAATGCTTCTCATTTATTCAATTTCTTTTCTGTTTTTAACCCAGATGCCGTTAAAGACCTTACATTATACAAAGGAGGTATACCATCAAGATATGGCGGAAGACTATCAAGTGTGCTTGATATTAGAATGAAGGATGGAAACTCAAAACAGTTTTCATCATCCGGTGGTATTGGCTTAATATCAAGCAGGCTAACCTTAGAAGGCCCTTTAGTGAAAGACAAATCATCTTTTTTAATTACTGGAAGAAGAACATATGCCGATTTATTTTTAAGGCTCTCAAATGATGATGCTATAAATCAAAACAAACTATATTTTTATGATTTAAATACTAAATTAAACTACAAAATCAACGACAAGAACAGATTGTTTCTTTCGGGGTACTTTGGAAGGGATGTAACTGGATTTAGTGATATTTTCGGTTTCGATTGGGGAAATGCAACAGGAACATTGCGTTGGAATCATCTTTTTTCTGATAAGATTTTCAGTAATTTCAGTTTAATTTACACTAATTATACTTTTAAAATTGAGGGAGATGTTGGCCCCGCTCAGTTTACTTGGAACTCATTGTTAAATGATGTAGGCTTTAAAGGTGATTTTACATTTTATGCCAATTCGAATAACACTTTTAGATGGGGAATTCAAAGTACCTACCATAATTTTGATCCCGGAAAAATTACTGCAAAACTTGAAGGAGCTTTCGAAAATGTTACCGAATTATCAGAAAACGACGGATTGGAACATGGAATTTATTTAAGCAATGAGCAAAAATTGAACGACAAATTACTTCTTATTTATGGAGGTCGTTTATCTGCATTTCAAAATATTGGACCAGATAATATCTATTCTTATGACAAATCAGATCCACTTTTTTACAGGGTTACCGACACAACAACAATTGCAAAAAACGAAATTTATAAAACCTATTTTGGGTTTGAGCCAAGGTTTAGTTTAAGATACACTTTAAACAAATCAAGCTCAGTAAAAGCAAGCTACAACAGAATTTTCCAATATATTCAACAGGTGCAGAGTTCTTTATCTGTAGCTCCGTTTGATGTTTGGTTTTTGGCTAACAACAATATACCTCCTCAAATTGTAGATCAAATAGCAGCTGGTTATTTTAAAAACCTTTTTGATAATCAGCTAGAAACTTCTGTAGAGGTTTATTACAAATACATTCAGAACCAAACAGACATTGTTGATAATGCCGATATTTTAGGCAACGAACTTTTTGATGGGCAATTGAGGGTTGGAAACGGCTGGAGCTATGGAGCCGAATTTTTAGCCAAAAAGCAAGCCGGCTTATTTACAGGTTGGGTAGCTTATACTTGGAGCAAAACTGAAAGAGTTATTGATGAAATAAATGGAGGTAAAAAGTATTATGCTCCTTACGACATCAGAAACAACTTAACGGTAGCATCTACATATCAAATTACTGAGAGGGTAAATTTTGGAGGTAACTTTATTTACTCAACTGGGAGAGCGTATACTTTACCTGTTGGCAAATACAATTATAACGGCACCTCGATACCACTTTTTGCCGATAGAAACTCTAACAGATTACCAGATTACCATAGGTTAGATTTATCGGTTACAATTGATGGAAAAACCAGAAGTACAACAGACAGAAGAAGAATAGAAAACAGTTGGAATATTTCAGTTTTTAATGTTTACGGAAGAAAAAATCCATTTTCAGTAAGTTTTGCTGAAGACCAAGAAAATCCTGGTCAATCAAAATCAACCATGTTTTATTTACCTGGCCCAATACCATCAGTAACTTGGAATTTTAGATTTTAATTATGAAAAAGTTTAGTATTATTTTTTTAGCCCTTGTTGCTTTATTATCTGGTTGCCAAGATGATATAGATTTAGAATTAAAAGATGACCAGTCTGGAATTATGGTGGTTGAAGCATTTTTAAGAAATATATCTACTAGAGAAGCCATAAAACTAACTCGAACCACAAGTTATTATGACTCTGAACCTGAAGAGTTAGTAACAGGAGCCTTGGTAACAATTACAGAAGACAATGGCTCTCCATTTCAATTAAAGGAAAGCACTAATCCAGACTCATTAGGTTATTATATAAAACCTGCTAATTTCTCAATGAAAATTGGCAGTGCTTATACTTTAACAATTTCTATTGATGATGAAATTTACACTGCCGTTTCAGAATTAAAACCAATACCAAACATAGATTCTATGGAAGTTTTTTATAACGATATCCAATTTTTATTTGCTTCAGAATTTGTACCTATTGCCCCGGGCGATACCATTTACGATATAAATATTACCTATACCGAATTACCACAAAAAGGTGATGTTTATCTTTTCAAATACTATGTAAACGATACGCTCGCATCCTTTTATCCTAGAGATTTTGTTTACTTCGATGATGAATTTTTAAATGGGGAAGTAACTGGGAGTGTTCAACAGTTTCCTAAAATTCAAGCAGATTATGGAGATAAAATAACGATCGAAATGCTTTCAATTTCTCCAGAATTGGCTACTTTTTATGAGGTTTTATTTAACCAAACAGATTTAAGTGGAAACCTATTTGCAAGTTCGCCACCTGCAAATGTCCCAACAAATATTTCGAATGGAGCAAGAGGAAATTTTCAAGTAAGCCAGCCAACGTATAAAAGCACCATTTTTAAGCCTTTATTTCAGGAATAAAAATCTTATAGCATTCCTTCATCGGCAAAGCTGTAAAAACCTTGTCCTCCAATTATGATATGGTCTAGTACCAAAATATCAAGGTTTTTACCGCCTTCATATATTTTTTTGGTCAAACTAATATCTGCCTGACTTGGCCTTAAGTTTCCTGATGGGTGATTATGACAAAGAATAATATTAGGAACAGAAGCTTCAAGAGCAGCTTTAAAAATAAGTTTGGCGTCGGCCACGGTGCCAGTAACACCCCCAGAACTTATTTGTTTTTTGCCAATAATATGGTTCGATTGAGAGATTAGCAAAACCCAAAATTGTTCGTGATTTAAATCTGATAAAAAGGGAAATACATATTCAAAAACATCTTTTGAGGAAGAAACTTTTGGTTTTGAAGGCTGCTCCTGCCCTCTTCTTCTCCTGCTCAACTCTAACGCAGCCACAATTGAAATTGCCTTTGCTTCGCCAATTCCTTTAAACTGCATGAGTTGTTTTACAGATTGTTTTCCCAATTGAAGTAGGCTATTTTCATTCTCGGCCAAAATTTCTTTGGCCAACTCTACAGCACTTTTGGTTTTTGTTCCACTTCCTATTAAAATAGCAATTAATTCTGCATCGCTTAACGCTGCCCTGCCTTTACTCAATAATTTCTCACGAGGTTTATCATCGTCAGCCCAATTTTTTATAGAAATATATTGTGGTTTATAGTTTTCCATATAGTAAGTGCAATATAT
>JABAYK010000044.1 GCA_018609045.1 Flavobacteriales bacterium | reverse complement strand
CCCAATATGTCCAATGTATAATTGTTTTTGTTTGTTGAGAGTTTAGGTCTTTGGTTAATAATTTTAATCCTTTAAAAGAATACAAATCAACCAAAATCATTATTCCTAAAATGATTAATAAAATAATAAAATAGCGTTCTCTCATTTTCGAATTGTTTGTTTTACAATTTGCTCTATTTCTTGAAGTCGATTTTCAACATCAAAACTTTCAACCAAAACATAATAAATACCAAGTTGTGCTAAAATTTCTTTCTTTTTTGCTAATTCAAAATATGCATCGGTATGCTGGTGGCCATCTTCAAGGTAATCGATAGCAAGTTTTATGTTAGGAAAAAAATAGGAGGTTTCAACTTCTCCTAAAACAAAATTATGCTCTACAGTTGTGTTGTTTAGCTCGGCTATTGAAAAAATTCTTTTTAAGAATATTTGGTATTCCATCAAAAAATAGCAACTAATTCAACCTCGTAAATTAGGGTTTGGAAAGGTTTTACAGTACCATTGGTTGAGCCTTTTTCGCCAAAGGCATAAAGCGATGGAATAATAAATGTAGCGTGACCTCCTAGCTTCATTTGCCTAACACCAATATTAAAGCCTGGTAATAATTGATCTGGGTCGCCTAATCTAACTTCAAGAGGTTTATTTAAAAAATAGGTATCATCTAAATGGGTTCCGTCTAGAAACCCTGCTTTGTAATGTATTAAAACACTGTTACCACTTGTTGGTCTCTCTCCTTTTCCTTCTTTGTGAGGAATAATATAAATTCCATCTACAAAGTATTCTTCTCCTATTTCATGCTCCTCCAAAAATTTTTTTAATTGAATTTGCTCATTCATTTCATCATCTTGTTTCCAAGCTATTTTTTTCTCTAAATCTTCAAGCTCCTTTGGCGAATACAACTTTGTAAGTCTTAATTCAGCTTTGATGGTTTCCAAATCTTTAGGAATGTATTTTACAAATGAAAAAGGCTCCAAAAGCAAATTTTCGGTTTCAATATAAAGAGATACACTGTCTCCTTGATGCATCATGTACAAAGCTTCTTGAATTGCACCTTTTGTGGAATTGTTGAACTTAATTAGTTTAACTCCACCTGAAGCCGAATTTGTATTGGTAAAAATAATTGAATCTTCAGGTGTACTTAGCACCAAATTGTAGTGCAAATAATCTCCAATTTCTGGATTTCTATCTCCGTCTCCAATATAGTTTATTCGATAATGTAATCCTGATTTGGTTATAGAATAACCTACGTGTTTTGAATACTGGCATCCATAAAAAAAGAGAATTGAAGCAAAAAACCAAAAGGTTACATTTCTCATTTAATCTCCAATATTTCAATATCGTAAACTATGCTTGCATTTCCTGGAATTTTATTTTGATCTCCAGTTAAACCATGTGCTAAATGTGAGGGTAAAATAAAAGTTGCTTTTGCTCCTTGATTTAAAAACAAAATACCTTCGTGCAGGCCACTTTCAACATTATCCATTCCAATTAAAAACTCTTGGGGACCAACTTCGTCTGATGAATAACAAACAGTGCCATCTAACAACGAAACTTTGAAGTTCACTTTAACTACTTCGCCATCTTTGGCCTTTGGTCCTTTGCCTTTTTGAGAAATCATGTACCTTAATCCAGTGCCTGTTTTTTCCATTTTCCAGCCTCTGCGATTAATAAAACCTTCAATTCTTTCGCTTTCTACTTCTATTCTAGATTGGTTGGCTTTAATTAATTCTTCATTTACATTTTTAGGAGGCGATTTTGATTTATCAGATTGCTGACTACAAGCTGCTAAACCCGAAAATAAAATGAAAATTGAAAAAACTAATTTGAATTTATTCTTTGGAAGAAGGATTTCCATATTGATGTACAATTTCTATTAACGATGAGCGTGAAATACCACCTGGATTTAAGCCCTGCTCACCGTCTGGAATATTTAAGTTTAATTCATCGAAATAATTATCCCAAGCAGGGAAAATCTCGTTTGTTTCTGGGTCTTTAAACGTCATTGGAAAAGTTTGAAAAACAGAATTTCCTGATGCATCTAAAAAGCACTCGTAAACCAATTCACTGCAATAAAACTGATTGTTGTTTAACACAAATCCATCATCATAAGGCTTACCCAAATGAGTTTTGGCCAGTTCAACGCATTTATTAATATCAATTCCTAAAGATTGTGCATTAGTATTTTTAAGCCTTCCAACAACTACCTTGGGATTTCCATTTTCATCAGAAGTTCTATTTAAGAATTCGTTTAAGGGAGTATAAACAACACCATTACCACCTGCCTCAATTACTTTGAAATTTCCATTCTCTTCAACCAAAATTCCGACATGAGAAAAATTGTAATTGTATACGCCTTGCGTAACTTTTTCAATGGCTTCGCAAAAATCTCCACAATCTAAATCTTGAAAAAGTAAATCTCCATTTTTTGGAGAATAACCTTGCGAAAACAACGAATTGCTAAAAATCAAAAAAGCAATCAATAAATTTAATTTCATACTTCAAATGGTTTTACAAGTTGAGACTCAGACTGAATTAATGCATTTTCGAACTCAGAAATGGTTTCTTCTAAAGATTTTAGACTTCTTCCACCTGCTGCGTTAAAATGCCCTCCACCACCAAAATGGGTATTTGAAAATTCATGTACGTTAAATTCTCCTTTTGAACGAAAAGAAAATTTTACTTTGTCGTCATCTTCTGTGATAAAAGTAGAAAAATTCATGCCTTTAATAGACAAGCCATAATTCACAAACCCTTCAGTATCGCCTTTTTTCACATTAAATTTCTTTTTATCTTCAAGAGTTAACCAAAAATAAATTGAATTCAATTCAGGAAAAACCTTCATTCTATTGTCTAAAATATGTCCTAAAAGTTTTAAACGAGTAATAGAGTTTTGATCGTAAATGCGGTTGTACACCTTATCAACTTCTACCCCAATTCGCATAAGTTTAGCCACAGTTTCGTGGGTTTTAGAGGAGGTAGAATTGAACCTAAAATTACCTGTATCTGTCATAATTCCAGCATACAAAGCTTCTGCTCCCAATTGGGTTTGCAAGTTTTCAATTTCTAAATCAACCAAAAAATCCCAAACAAGCTCAGAGGTTGAAGATGCAGATGTATCTGAAATGGTAAAATCTGGAAATTCATCAGGGTCTCTATGATGGTCTATGAGAACTTTTGTAGCTGTTGCATTTAGGACTTCATTCCCAAAATCATCACCTATTCTTGATAGTTTGTTGTAATCTAAAGAGAAAATAATATCTGCATTATTGATTAGCCTTTTGGCCTTTTCATGATGCCAATCAAATGCAACAATTCGTTTTTCGGTATCCATCCAATTTAAAAAATCAGGATAAATATCGGGCACAATTATTTCGATTCGATGACCAAGTTTATTTAAGGTTTCTGCTAATCCTACTGATGACCCAATTGCATCAGCATCAGGCGAAATATGGGTGGTAATTACAATATTTTTTGGGCTATTTAAAGCAGTTTTGATCTCTGAAAAATCCAATAGACTAATTTTTAACAAAAGTAGGTAAACAAAACAGGTTATTTAATTTTTATTAGGCATGTAGAATACTATTTTTGCAAAAAATTTATATACAAAATGACAGGTACAAGAACATATACCATGATTAAGCCCGAAGCGGTTGAAAAAGGTTTAGTAGGAGCTATTTTGGCCATGATTGAAAATGGTGGATTTAGAATTGTTGCTTTGAAAAAAACACAATTAAGTAAAGCTGAAGCTGGAAAATTTTATGAAGTTCATGCTGAAAGACCTTTTTATGGTGAGTTAGTTGATTACATGAGCAGCGGACCTATAGTTGCTGCAATTTTAGAAAAAGATAACGCTGTTGCTGATTTTAGAGCATTAATTGGTTCTACAGATCCTGCAGAAGCTGCAGAAGGCACAATCAGAAAAGCTTTTGCTGAATCAAAAGCAAAAAATGCAGTTCACGGTTCAGATTCTGATGAAAATGCAGAAATTGAAGGAAATTTCTTTTTTGCAGGTAGAGAAAAATATTAATTTTTACCAACGGTAAATTCTTACAAAACATAATTTGTATATTAGTTCAACTAATTAAATGGATATTTTTAATAAAATTTTAATTATCGATGATGACCCTATCCATAACATGGTTAGCTCTAAGTTGATAGAAAAAGCAAAATTTTCGAATAAAACTGATAAGGTTTTAAGTGGGAAATTAGCGTTAGAATATTTATCTCGAAATGCCAAAGAAAATTCTCTTCCTGAATTAATTTTTTTAGACATCAATATGCCATTAATGGATGGATGGGAGTTTCTTAAACATTATGAAGAGTTTAGAAAAGAAAACGCTGTTGATATTCATATTTTAATGCTTACTTCTTCTATATCACCTGAAGATATTGAAAAATCGAAGAACCACCCACTAGTTTTTGAGTTTGTTACAAAACCATTGTCAATTGATAAATTGAACGATATACGAAAGAGTTTAACATTAGCATAAAAAAAGGGGCGAATTAATCGCCCCTTTTTTTTTAATTTTTTTTTTGTTTTTACCTAGCTCCACTTTTAAACTCCCCGATAGCGTTTGAAGTAAACTCAGATAAAACCAATTTACCACTCATTTCAGCTCTTTTTTCTAAAAGCTCATCCCAATGGTCTGTTCCTTCCCAAAAATTACCCTTTAGCAATTGCATTGCTTCTGGATTACTTTCTGATAGTTTATGAGCTAATACATTTATTGCATCATCCATTTCTGAAACAGTTTCGAAAATCTCAGCGTACAAACCTTTTTGTTTTGCCCAACTAGCACTTTGCCAGTTGGTTGCGTCTATAGCCAACTGACTCATAGCCGAGTTTCCAATTTTTCTTGCAACGGCAGGACCTACTACAAAAGGGCCTATTCCAATAGCAAGCTCAGATAATTTAACTGATGAAGCTTCGGTTGCAAAACAATAATCAACAGCTGACGCCATTCCTACTCCTCCTCCAACTGCTTTACCTTGAACTCTGCCAATAATAAATTTTGGGCATTTTCTTGCTGCGTTTATTACACGGGCAAAACCCATAAAAAATTCTTTTCCTGTTGGGTAGTCTTCAATGCTCAATAATTCATCAAAAGAGGCTCCTGCACAAAATGCTTTTTCGCCTTCACTTTTTAAAACCAAAACTTTAATAGAATCTTTTTTTCCTGCTTCAGTAATGGTTTCTGCCAATTGTTTTAAAACCTTACCAGGTAAAGAATTACTTTTTGGGTGAAAAAAGGTAATTGTTCCAATCCCGTTTTCTTCTTCTAATTTTACCCAACCTTGATTGATAATATTTTCTTCCATGTTAATTAGATTGATCTCTTTTTTTAACCATTGTTAAAATTGTTGCAACCGCAACAGTCTCATTTTCTTGATCATAAACCTCCACATAAAACTTTACAATTCCTTTAGCAATGTCTTCTTCATCTTTCTTTTCTTGCTCTATTTTTTCTTTAACAGTAAGTTTTACTCCTATGGTGGTTCCTGCATAAACAGGTTTGGTAAATCTACATTCTTCCAATCCGTAATTGAGTAAAACAGGACCTTTTTTGGCGTCAACAAACAATCCTGCAGCAGCAGATAAAATAAAATAACCATGGGCTACTCTTTTGTCAAATGTGGTTCCTTCTAAAGAGGTAACATCTGTATGAGCGTAAAAGTGATCCCAACTAACATTGGCAAAACTTACAATATCAGAATCTTCGATTGTTCTTTTATGCGTATAAACAGTTTCACCAACTATTAAATCTTCAAAATATTGGCGAAACAAATGGTCTTTGGCTTCTGGTCTATCTCCATTTGGTTGATATATTTGAGTAACTTCTGTTAAGGTTGTTGGACTGCCCTGAATTGCTGTACGCTGCATATAATGCAATACTCCGCGTTTACCGCCCATTTCTTCTCCTCCTCCTGCTCTACCTGGTCCGCCATGAACTAATAATGGCAAAGGAGAACCATGACCTGTACTTTCTTTAGCACAATCTTTATTTAAAATTAAGATTCTACCGTGGCTTGTTGCAGCGTTTAAGGTGAATTCTCTAGCTACTTTATTGTCTTGTGTAGTTATAGAACATACCAAAGACCCTTTGCCTAATTTAGAAAGTTTGATAGCTTCATTTAAATCTTTGTAAGGCATAATTGAAGAAACAGGACCAAAAGCCTCAACATTATGTACATCTGTTTTTTCAAACGGATTGCTGTTGAAGAACAAAATTGGCGACATAAATGCACCTTTTTCAGCATCTGCTCCTTCTAAAGTAACCTGATTAACATCTCCATAGACTACTTCTTGGCTTAATGAAAGTTGAGCAACTTTTTCTTTTACTTCATTGCGTTGAGCCAAATCAGCCAAAGCACCCATTCTAACATTTTCTAGCTCAGGGTTACCAATAATGGTTTTTGCCAAACGAGCAGAAAGTGCTTTTTTAACTTCCTCTACTTGATTTTCGTGAACAATTACTCTTCTAATGGCAGTACATTTTTGTCCAGCTTTTACAGTTATTTCTCTTACAACTTCTTTGATAAATAAGTCAAACTCTTCGTGATTTGGTGTAACATCAGGCCCTAAAATGGCTGCGTTTAAAGAATCCGCTTCCATATTAAATGGAACAGATTCTTCAATTAATCTTGGATGAGATTTTAGTTTTCTTCCTGTCCAAGCAGAACCAGTAAAAGTTACTACATCTTGAGATTCAACAGTATCTAAAATACCATTGGCAGAGCCACAAAGTAATTGCAGCGCCCCTTCAGGTAAAATTTTTGAATCAATAATATCTCTAACCATGCATTCGGTTAAGTAAGAAGTATTGGTTGCAGGTTTTACCAAGGCAGGAACTCCTGCCAAAAAGTTTACTGCTATTTTCTCGAGCATTCCCCATATTGGGAAGTTAAATGCATTGATGTGTATTGCAATTCCTTCTTTTGGAACACAAATATGATGACCTGTAAAAGTTCCACCTTTTGAAAGCCCAATTGGGTCGCCTTCTACGTAATATGGTAAATCTTGAAACTGTCTTCTTAAACTCGCATTCGCAAATAGGTTTCCAATTCCACCTTCAATATCAATCCACGAATCAATTTTGGTTGCGCCGGTTTGGTAGGATAAAGCGTAATATTTTTTAAGATTTTTTCTTAAGAAAAAGGCCAACGACTTCAGCATTCTACCTCTTTCATAAAAAGTCATTGAGCGAAGTTTTGGATTTCCTACTTCACGACCATATTGTAAAATTTTCTCAAAATCTAATCCTTGTGTTGTGGCCAAAGCAATTGGGCTTCCATTAACCGCATTGGTTAATAGTTTTCCCTCGCCATCTCCTTCAATCCAATTTCCTAAAACGTAATTTCCTAATTTTCTCATTATTGTTGATTTTGTTCAGGATAAACATCTTTTATTCCTGTGTTCCAAAACATAAAGCTCCAAATATCAGCTTGTTCTTCAATTATTTTAGAGGTTGGTTTGCCTGCTCCATGTCCAGCTTTTTTCTCAATTCTGATAATGGTTGGAGCGCTTCCTTGCTGAGAAGCTTGCAATTGAGCAGCAAACTTAAAAGAATGGGCAGGTACTACTCTATCATCATGATCTGCAGTAGAAACCATTGTTGCGGGATAATTTGCAGGCTTTAAATTATGCAAAGGTGAATATGCATACAAATAATCGAATTGGGCTTTAGAGCTATCGGCGCAGCCATACTCAGGAATCCATCCCCAACCTACGGTAAACTTGTGATACCTCAACATATCCATTACACCAACAGCTGGAAAAGCAACCGCGAATTTTTCTGGAGCTTGGGTCATGCATGCACCAACCAACAAACCGCCATTTGAGCCACCTCTTATAGCCAATTTTTCTTTTGAGGTGTAACCTTCTTTTACCAAATAATCTGCAGCAGCAAGAAAGTCATCAAATACATTTTGCTTTTTTTCTAACATTCCTGCTTTGTGCCACTCTTCGCCAAACTCGCCACCACCGCGTAAATTGGCCAACGCGTAAACACCACCATTTTCTAGCAAAATAATATTGGCTGTGCTAAAAGAAGGAGTTAAACTAATGTTGAATCCGCCATAAGCATAAAGCAACGTAGGATTTGTTCCATCTAGTTTTAAGCCCTTTTTGTGAACCAAAAACATAGGAACTTCAGTTCCATCTTTACTTTTATAAAATACTTGTTTCGATACAAAATCATCTGGATTAAACTTTAAATCGGGCTTGAAGAATAATTCTGAATTTCCACTTTCTATATCATACTTAAAAATAGAAGTTGGGTAATTAAAAGATGTGTAATAGTAATAAAGGTCTTTGTCTTCGGCCCTTCCGCTAAATCCTCCTGCTGTGCCAACACCTGGAAAAGGCACTTCTCTAATTAATGAACCATCATAATTCATTTGGTAAACTTTGGTAGAAGCATTTTCAAGATAAGAAGCAAAAAGGTTACCTCCCACTGTTCCTACCCCTTCCAAAAGATTTTCTTTTTCAGGAACAATATCAACCCAATTTTCTGGAGATGGGTTTTTTAAGTCTATTTTAACCAAACGATAATTTGGTGCTCCAATATCTGTTAAAACATAAAAGCTTCCTTCTTTATGATCTACAATATTGCTTTTGTTTTCGAAGCCTGTAAAAAGTTTCACAAACTCGCCTTCTAATCCTTTTTCTATGTTTTTATAATAACATTCATAACCATCTGTTCCTAAAGCACGGTATAAAACAAAATATTTTTTGTCTTCGGTTGTGCCTCCATAATGATACATATTTGGGCTGTTTTTGTCTTCGAAAATCAACTTGTCGTTAGCTTGAGCATCACCAAGTTTGTGGTAATAAACTGAATGAAATTTATTTTCGGCTGAAAACTCTGTTCCTTCTTTTGGTGCAGGATATCTAGAATAGAAAAAACCATTGTTTAACCAAGAAGCACCTGAGAATTTAACCCATTTAATTTCATCTTCTAAATCGGTGTTGGTTGCGATTTCTCTTACCATTATTTTCTGCCAATCGCTGCCTGCTTCGTTTACAGCATAAGCAACATACTTTTTATCTTGTGAGCTTCCGAGTAAACTTACAGAAACTGTCCCATCTTCTGAAAGTGAATTTGGATCGATAAAAACCATTTCTTCTCCATCTTTACCCAATTTATAGTAATAAACAGATTGGTTTTGAAGTCCATCGTTTTTAGAATAAATAAAGTATTCGCCAATTTTTCGGGGAGCTCCAACTTTAGCATAGTTGAATATTTCTTCGTACCTATTTTTTATTTTATCTCTGTAAGGTATAGAAGCCAAATAGTTATTGGTTACTTCAATTTGGGCATCAACCCAAGCTTCGGTAGGTTTTGAGGTGTCTTCCTCTAACCATCTGTATGGGTCAGGAACATTAGTGCCAAAATAATTATCTACAACATCAACCTTTTTGGTTTCAGGATAGTTAATTGAATTTTCCATTTTAGTTTCTTTGGGTTGGCAGGCTGTAATTGCCAAAGCGGGTAAAAATAAATAGTAGATTTTTTTCATGCGTCTTCAATAAAATATCTTGCTAAAATAAAGTTTATCAGGCTGATGAATCAATAATTTGTTACAAGAGGAAATTGAAACCTATTTACCAAACAATAACTTTCTGTGTAAACGAATTGTTTTGAGAATTTACTATAATAAAATAAGTTCCTTTGGGTTGATTTATATTAATGTTATAAGTTAGATTATCAATTCTAACTAAATCAAATTCAATATTTTGTGATAAATAATTTAAGACCTGAATATTTTCAATTTCACTATTAAGGTTTAACACAAAATTACCTTGATTAGGGTTAGGGAAAATTTGAAAATTAGGCTCAGAGTTCATTTCGTAAATGGCTAACTTTTGATCCCAACTAATATCAATAGTAGCGTTTTGGGTGTTTAAATCTGTAGTTTCAAAAGTAAGTTGGGTACTATTTAAGGTTTGGCTTAGTGGGTCAATTTCAATTTCTAAAACAAATGATTCTGATGGATTTAGAACCAAAGTACTGGTTGCAGGTAAATTCAAAATTTGGTGATTGCCATTGGTAAATTGAAAATTTGAAATAGTTATGGCAGTGTTTCCGAAATTAGAAATTGCTTTTTGTAAAATGGCCTTTTCTGTAATTTGGTCAACTTCTTCAAAATAAATTGGTGAGACATCTGCCACCAAGTTATAAACTGGAAAAGCGTTAGAAGTACCTGAAAGCTTTGTAATTCGATGAATTAATTGAGGATAATCTACAAATGGATTTCGGTTTTTCTGAACATTTTCAATAGCATTATTTCTATTAATAGATTTTTGGGTTGGCAAATTTTCTAAATGCCATTGACGCAAGGTTTGTTCTTGAGGTGCAAAAAAGTTGGTGTAGTCTTGGTGTCTTACCACAAAATACATCATAGCTCTTGCGGCATCTCCTTTGTGTTCGTTTCTAGGTTCGAAAGTTCCGCTTAAAAGCTTTGATCCTCCTACACTCCAACTTGGATTGCCTTGAATGTTTCCAAAAGGATTGTTGCTTCTTACACTATTTGATGAAGCATCAACAGGAAACAAGTGATGAATATCGCCTTGCATAGGCTGGTTGCTGTTAAATTTTGATTGGGGAAAAGTATGCTCGCAATTAAAGTTATTTGAATTTGCTCCTGCTCTCGTATTAAAAGTTGCCATTCTTCCGGTATAAACACACTCTACATCTCCTCCAACATTATCAATAGTGCCATACATATTATCTCTAGCGGTGTTGTACGATAAAGAGTAAAATGGATTTGAAAGTCTAGCTTTTAAAGCAGTTTTAAGGTCTTCTTCGCTTTTATTTTGGATTGAATTGTAATATGTATTTGAAAATTCGCCTTGTGCGTGAAAATTGATATTTATTGATTCTCCATTTGTGAAAACAACTAATGGATCTTGTTTAAAAAGAATATTTTGTTGTGGAGCAAACTCAAACATTACAAAAAGTGAATCGTTTGCCACGATGGTTTTGCCTGATGAAAAATTAGCTTTGAAAGGTGAATGTTGGTAAACCTCAGGGAAATAAATGGTATCAATATCAACAGAACTATTGGATTGGTTATGAATATACACGCCGACATTTGATGATTGAAGCTCATTTGTACTGGGAAATAAAACTGAATCTTTATTGATAACAAAATTTTGACAATTCGCGAAAAGCGTTACCAATAGAGCAATTGAGGTAAAAAATATTTTCATTTTACAAATGTACAAGAAGCTTAATAGGTAAAATTATATGGTGTTATTTAAAGATTAACAATTTTTTTTTGTTAAAACCTAATTCCAGCCTCAAATCCAATCCAACTTTGGTAAACAGCATCAGAATATGGGTCGATTTTTTGAGAAAAATCAAATGGTGCAATTTCGAAGGTTGCTTCTTCTAAGTTTTGCGCGGAAGGCTCTCTTAACAAGAGATTGAAAGTAGGACTAAAAAATACATCTAACCCATTGTTGGCTTTAATGCCCAAAGAAAATGCGGCCCTATTCAACAAATTAACTCCTTTGTAAAATTCGCCATTTCTACTCATTTGAATAGAAACCGTACTTACTGCCAATTGAATTTTCTTTTTTCCAAAAATCATGCTTCCAAAACCATAACCTACGCCCCAATCTTTTTTGCCTTCAGTGGCTTCTAACGCGCCATAAAAGATGTTGTGAAATCCGTATGAACCTGTTTTAAAAGCCAAACTTGCCATGCCTAATTCATTGTAGGAAAACTCAAATTTATGAAGCCCGTTTTTTACAATGTTGATGGCTCCAATAGTTAAGCCATTGATGGAATCTGCATAATTAATAATTCCTATTTGCATACCATTTACCTTCATTCCAACATTTAAAAATGGAGCAAACTGAATTCCGTTTACATTGCCACTTACGTTTGAAAAGCCTGCCAATTGGATTCCGTTAAATTGTCCTTCATGAACATTTAAAAAGCCAGACGCTTGAATGCCATAAAATTTTCTTGAACTTGTATTTAAAAATCCTGCTGCTTGAATCCCTAAAAACGATCCTGCCGTGGTGTTGTGAAAACCACTAAGCTGAAACCCTTTAAAATCTCGCGTGGTTATGTTGGTAAATCCTGCCGCTTGAAGCCCTATAGTTTCTCCTCTAGAGATATTTGAAAAGCCTGAGAAATGAATTCCATTTAATTGCTTGTGCGTGTAATTAAAAAATCCACCAAATTGAATTCCATTTGTTTGGCCGCCATTAACATTGCCAAAACCAGCAACTTGTAGCCCGCTAACATTTTTCCTAGCAATGTTTAAAAAGCTGGCAAACTCTGCCCCCTCTAATCCGTAACTGTAACCTGAAAATGCATTGAATGAAATATTGTTGATAGCCCATCCGGAATTTAATTTATGATTATTTAAAGGCGGCACAAAACCAAACTGAAATGGGGCATAAAAAGGTGTTTTTTTGTTTTTAGCAATTGGTTCATTTATTTTATTAGAATCACTTAGGTTTTCTTCAATAATTTGATTTTGATCTAAAACTTCGTCAGCAATAAAGGCTTTAACTAAAAAGTTTTTTTCTATTGAGGCAACTGGCTCATATAAAGGCTCATATTTAATGGAAGGCAAAAAAGAATAATACTCAGGAATTGGCATTAAGCTCAAATTCATTTCACTTACATTGGTTTGAATCTGAATTTTCTTTTCGTTAAAATCTTGATGAAAGAAATAAACCTCAAAAGAATCTAAGTAGGTTCCAAAGCTAAATTGGTAATTTCCTGATGAATCTGTTATTGTAGATAAGTTAGCTTGTTTAATACTCAACCTAACATTTGGAACTGGTTTTGCGGTTCGGTAATTCGAAATTTTTCCTCTTAACTTTACCTGATTAGGTTGCTTTTGGTAAAAAACGAAACTATTATCAAGTTGCTTAATACCGATAGATGCATCATTAATAATTTGATTAAAGATCACCAAGGGTAATTCTCTTTTTACATTACAATAAACTTTTGGATGGTTTTCGAAAATTGACGGATTGTACGAGTAAGTATACCCTGTTTGGTTAGCAATATTTTGAATAGCCTCATCCACGCTAACCCCATTGGCCTGAAAGTTTATTTTGCCAGCTTCTTGAGATTTTAGGCTATTCGCTGAAATTAAAAAAATTGAGATTAGGCAATACCTAACAACCTGAGCCATCCAATTGGTAGATCTTTCCATCTTTTTCAATTTGAAGGTTTAGCGTTAAGCTAAGGGTTTGCATTATTTGCTCTATGGTTTGGTTATCGAACCTTGAAGTTAGGGCACATTGTTCTATTTCAGATTTTTTAAGTGTTATTTTCACTTCATAAACCTCTTCTATTTTTTTAATTACTTCGGTAAGGTTTACTTTATCAAACTGAAGGATT
>JABAYK010000168.1:54698-63684 GCA_018609045.1 Flavobacteriales bacterium | reverse complement strand
GAGTTATACTACAACCAATAGAGAAGCTTTTAATATTGGCGTTGAAGATTTTATAACTAAACCATTTAACTTTAATGAACTTCATGATAGCATAAGAACTAGGCTGGCTAAAGCAAAATCAATTAAGTTAAAAATAAAAAACCTCGAAAGAGAAAAGGAAAAGTTTGAAAAAAAAGTTGCCAAATTAAACAACATAATAAACCATCAAATAAGAAACTCTGCGGCAAAAATTTTAGAAAGTAAAGACCTGATTGACCTAGAGGTTCAGCATGAGGATTTAAAGAAGATACTTATTAACGAAACTTCACAAATATTAAAAGTAACCCAAGGCTTCTCTGAGGTTAATCAAATTCCTCAAAAAATTAAAACCCCAAAATTTGGAGAGAATTACACTTTTTTTGTTGTTGATGATGATGTTTTTTACTTGAGGGTAATTGAAAGGTTTTTAGAATTAACCTTTAAAAAGGTAAATATTAAACTTTACAGTAAGCCCGGAGAGGCTTTGCATAAATTAGAAACCTTCAATCCAAACGTAATTATTTTAGACATTAACATGCCAATTATTAACGGCTTTGAGTTTTTGGAAGAAATGCAAAAAAAAGAATTATCTCACATACCTGTAATAGTGCACTCTTCTAGCTCAAACCCTGATGAAATAAAAAGAATTACAAATTTTGATAATGTTAAAGGCTTTGTTGGTAAGCCTCTAAAACCCGAGCTAATGAAAATTTCTTTAACAAATTTATTAGGAGATGATTTATAATAAAAAATTACGTGCTTCTTACAGGCCCTTGCTATATTCTTTATTAATAATTGCACTAAATCAATTTTATGCCCGTGGTCAAAACGGTAATATAAAAATATTTGGCCATCAAACTTTTAGCATAGAAAAAGAAGAAAGCGAAGAGCTATTTTCAAACTACAGTATTGGTGAACACGATTTATTCGTAACAAATAATTTTTCTAAAAAATGGTCTTTTTTAGGCGAAATTATTGTTGGCCCAACTTCTACGGGGTTTAAATCAAGCATAGAAAGGGCCCGTGTAAAGTTTGCCATAAACAATAAACACTCTGTTATTTTAGGTAAAATGCATACTCCTGTAAATTACTGGAACGATGTTTATCATCATGGAAGACTTTTTTTCCTACCATCGATAGGCCTTTTGCCTTTGAAACTACTGTTCCAATACATACTACTGGTATCAGGTTTCAAGGCCAAAACTTAACTTCTTTAAAGTTAGGTTATGATGTTGTTTTTGGTAATGGGATTTCTTCCAATGATTTAACCGATATAAACATTCAAAAGTCGATAACAATAGCGGCCCATGCAAAGCCAAGTTTTGGTACAAGAATTAGTTTAAGTTACTATAGAGATATTATTTATGGGGGGTTTGTTGGTTCTCACTCTGGCCATAATAGTTCTTTGCATCAACATGGTTTAACAAGCCTAGTAAATAAAGATATATTATTCGAATTATATTCTTTTTCATTTGCAAGCTTTAAAAACCGAATAGAATATTTAAATGAAACCTCAACCAATATTAATACTCTTGAAGGTAAAAAATCTTACAATATAAATTGTTTTAACTATTTAGGCTACAAGCTTTTGAATGATGACGTAATATTTAGTTTAATAGATTACCAAAACATTGCATTAAACGATGTACATATTATGCCTGTAAACCAGGCAAAATTAGGCTTAGGCTTTAAAAAAGTTTTTAGTCATCTTCTTATTATTAGTTTTCAACTAGAAGAATACTTAAATATTACTAGAAATGATATTAACCTTTCACATCAAAAAAGTGAATTCAAAATACAAGTGGCTTATGGATTTTAAAAGGTTAATAACAGGCATGTTTTTTACTGGGTTCTTAATTTCATTGCAAGCACAAGAAAAAAGTAATTACTATGTAATTTGTAACAAGCAAAATAATGCAACTCTAAATGAAAAAATGCTTAAAGAAATACTTTATGGCGAGGTTGCTTATTGGCCATCAGGCGAAATAATAAACCTTGTTCTTTATAAAAGTACTTCGCCTGAAAGTAAAAAATTTGCAGAAAGTTTCTTTGGTGGCTCCGTAATAAATGTTCAAAAGCATTGGTTATCATTAGTGTTTCAAGGAAGAGCTGCACAACCTCCCTTGTTTTTTGAAACCACCAGTGAAATTATTAATTACGTAGAAACTAGCCAAAATGCTATTGCTGTAATCTTTTCAGGCCCTTGGGATAAAATAAAAATAATGGAATTAGAAAAATGAAAAGGTTTTTTACTTCCATTTCTGTTCAACTTTGGTATCCAAGCATTTTATTAATTGCGCTTGTTTTTTCAATATTGTTTTTTTACTTGCCTAAAAGGCAAGAACGTTTCATTATTGAAATACAGCAAAACACCTTACAACAACTAGCAAAAACCACGGCATTAAGCATAGAGTTTTCTATTGGTAATGACGACTTTGAAAGGCTTAATGAATCTGTTTCTCATCTAGCGGCGCAAAGTAATTTAGCATTTGCCGCCGTTTTTCTTAATAATGAAAAAGGAGGGGAGCAACTTTTTATAACCTACCCAAATATTTTAACCGATAAGCAAATTCAAGAGTCTAAAAAAAAATTATTTATTAAGAAAAATAATTTTAGTGCTAATGGATTAAACGGAAAAATAATGGTTGCGGTATCTAAAAGATACATCCAAAACCAAATTAATGAGGTAAATAAACCAATATACCTATTGCTAATATTAAGCTTGTTTGTTATTGGCGTTTTCTTGTATATTATTTCGTTTCAAATAACAAGACCTATACGCTTTTCAATTAAAACAATTGAACAATTATCATTAGGAAATTACGATATAAAGTTTGCCATCAAAAGCAATTCGTCCGAATTAAATAAATTAATCGATAAGTTCAAAACTTTAACCTTAAACCTAGTTAACGAAAGGAAAAAGAATTTAGAGTTAAATTCTAGTTTAGAAAATAAGGTAAAATCTAGGACCACCGACCTAGAACAAGCTCTTATTAAATTAGAAAAAAGCCGGTTTCTGGCTAGAACAATTTTAAACAATGGTTTAGATGCCGTTATTGCTGCAAACGATAAAGTAGAAATAATTGAGTGGAATAAAAAAGCAACTGAAATATTTGAATATGAAACAAAAGAGGCCTTAGGAAAAAAAATTGCAGATTTAATTATACCCATACACCTAGTAAATACTCATAATAATGGAATGCAAAGGTTTATAAAAACCAAAGAATCTAATGTTTTTAATAAGAAAATAGAATTTGAAGCTAAAACAAAAAGTGGTAAACAAATTGTTATTGAGCTTTTTGTTGTTCCATTAAATGTAGGTAATTCAATAATATTTTCATCGATTATTAGAGATATTACAGAATCTAAAATGTTAAATGAGCAATTAGAAAAACAAAGGTTGCTTAATATAAAAATACTAGACTCTCTTCCCTTAAATATTACCTTAAAAACAAAACAAGGAAAATACCTAATTGTAAACAACTTTTATCTTAACAACTTAAATATTAAAAAAGAGCAAATTATTGGCAAAACAGATTATGACCTATATGAAAAAAAGCAGGCCGAAGAATTAGTGAAAAATGATATTGAATATTGGGATGATTACAAAAATGGTGTTTTTGAAGAAAGCCACTTTATTAATGGAGAATTAAAACATATTTTAGGTGGAAAGTATATTATTGATATTGATGAAAAAGATGAAAACTCAAAATATTTACTCTCCTTTTCATTCGATATATCTGATATTAAAAAAATTGAGTTAGAGTTAGAAAAGGCTCTTAAGGCTAAAGATGACTTTCTTTCAGTAATGAGTCATGAGATTAGAACCCCTTTGCATAGTATTATAGGTATTAGTGATTTGTTGTTAGAGAAAAAAGAACTAAAAGAATCTGAATTAATTAACTCGCTTACATTTTCATCCAACCAATTAATGGACCTAATTAATAATATACTAGATTTTTCGAAAATTCAATCGAAAAAATTTGCAATTTCAGTTTTTAATTTCTTATTTTAACCTCTTTATCCCAAAATCTATAACCCAAAAAATTAAAACTGATGGATGAGTTAATTGCTGTTCACGAATTAATAATGGAAACTGGCGGAGGGAGTCCAGTTCTTTATTTTTTAATAGGTTTTTTAATGTTAATTGGAATAACGGGGCAATGGATGTTATACTATAAATGTGACTTGCCTGGTTATGCTTGTGTTGTGCCTGTTTGGAATGTCACCACATTCCTGAAAATTGTAGGAAGACCAGCATGGCAAAGCCTCATTGTTATAGTTCCACCACCTATAATTGTTTGGGGTGTATTGTTTTCTGGTGGCTCTACTTTAGGTTATGGCTTGGCAGCCGTTTTTGCTGTTATTTGGGCTGGGTACATGGCCAAAGTATATTATGAGTTATGTATTTGTTTCGGCAGAACAAAAACTAGCGATTATTTAATTTGTTTGGCCTTAAACGGGTTTTATGTATTATGGTTAGGTCTTGCAGACAGCACAACTTACCAAGGAAACTTTGAAGAAGCTAAGAAAAAGCAATTAGAAGAAGCTGCTTAATTTTTCTTGATAATATAGCTCTTACTGACAATAAGCCATTTCTATCTAATTTATTTAATAGTTATTCTTAAATCAAAAAAAAAGACCTAACTAATTGATAGTTAAGTCTTTTTGGAGGTCACGGACGGATTCGAACCGCCGTACAAGCTTTTGCAGAGCTGTGCCTAGCCACTCGGCCACGTGACCAAATCGGTTGCAAATGTAATTATTTATCTTTTTTAGGACTACCCAAACAGCGTAATACTTACCGATTTAAAATCGGCACTTATTGGTGCAGTAGGTTTATAAATAGTAATTTCAACCTTATTCACCATTTTAAACTCTTGTTTTAAGGCCTTGATAATATTTAATGCTGCGGTTTCAATTAATTTGGCTCTTACATCAAAAGCATCTTTCATTACAAAAAGAGCTTTTTCGTAATCTACGGTTAAATCTAAATCGTCAGTTTGGGAAGATGGGTTTAAATCTAAAAATAAATGAGCATCTACAATAAAATTTGCTCCTGTATGCTCTTCTTCTTTAAGGCAACCATGGTAGCCAAAAAGCCTTACTCCGTTTAGGCTAACTTTATTTTCCATGCATTTTTTCTAAACCAACATTAAGCCTTTTTAAAGATTCCTCTTTGCCTAATAAAGAACATATTGCAAACATTGAAGGCCCCATGCCTAAGCCTGTAATAAAAACCCTAAAAATTGGCAAAACAGCCCCAAAGCCTAAACTTTCCTTCTCTAAAAATGCTTTAAAGTCTTTTTCGATGTTTTCGGTTGTAAAGTCTTGAATGTTATTTAAAACTTCAATTAGTTTATTTACAATTTCTGCAGAGTTGTCTTTCCATTTTTTGCTGATGGTTTTTTCATCATAAGAAGTTGGAGACTCAAAAAAGTAACTTCCTTCAAGCATATCTTCAACAAAAACAGCTCTTTCTTTCATCAAATCAACATAGGCTAGTAAGTCAATGTTGTTGGTGTTCCATCCTGTTTTTTCAATAATTGGCGCTAATAAATCTGCCAACTCTTGGTTAGACTTTTTACGCAAATATTGTTGGTTATACCACTTGGTTTTATCTGCATCATACTTGGCTCCTGCTTTTCCTACTCTTTCAAGAGAAAATGCCTCAACAAGCTCATCTAATTTAAATAACTCTTGCTCTGTACCTGGATTCCAGCCCAAAAAGGCTAGAGAGTTTACAAAAGCTTCAGGGAAATAACCTTTTTCTCTGTAACCTGAAGAAATAGAACCATTTTCAGGGTCTTCCCATTGTAAAGGAAACACAGGGAATCCAAGTCTGTCACCATCTCTCTTGCTAAGCTTTCCATTGCCATCTGGCTTTAAAATTAGCGGCAAATGAGCAAGTTTAGGCATGGTTTCTACCCAACCTAAATATCTGTACAATAAAATATGCAATGGGGCAGACGGAAGCCACTCTTCTCCTCTAATAACATGTGTAATTTCCATCAAATGGTCATCTACAATATTGGCCAAGTGATAAGTTGGCATCCCATCAGATTTAAACAAAACTTTATCATCCAAATGAGATGAATGAACTACAACCCAACCTCTAATTTCATCGTGAAAACGAACTTCTTCGTTGCGAGGAATTTTTATTCTTATTACATACGGATCACCATTATCAAGTCTATTTTTTACTTCATCCTCACTTAAAGTAAGTGAGTTTTTCATTGAGTTTCTTGTAATGGCATTATATTGTGGCGAAGCTACCTTTGCGGCCTTCAATCTGTCTCTCATTTCGTTTAACTCTTCGGGAGTATCAAAAGCATAATAGGCTAAGCCAGCTTCCAATAATTGATCGGCATATTGTTTATACAAATGCTTGCGCTCACTTTGTTTGTAAGGAGCATACTTACCTGGGTTTTGTGGCCCTTCATCTGGTTGAAAACCACACCAAGCCAGGGCCTCCAAAATATAATTCTCTGCTCCCGGAACAAAGCGGGTTTGGTCTGTGTCTTCTATTCTTAGAATAAAATCTCCATTATTCTTTTTTGCAAACAAATAATTGTATAGTGCGGTTCTAACACCACCCATGTGTAAAGGCCCTGTAGGACTAGGCGCAAACCTTACTCTAACTCTTCTTTCCATGCCGTTTTTTTTGAGCCTGCAAAGATATAAAGTAAAATGGCTGATGTCTATTATAAAGAGCTTTTAGGATGATTAACATTAAATGAAATAAATGGGTAAAAAATATCGTTACTTTAGCCTTTGGCAAACACCTTGCTTGAGGAACCCTAATGGAAAACAAAAACTTTAACTTACTTACCGAAAAGCTTAATGCTTTTATCAAGAAATATTATGTAAATCAACTCATAAAAGGGAGCATTTATGCAACTGGACTGTTGATTGTAGCATTTTTATCTGCAGTATTTATCGAGTACTTTTTTTATTTGAAAAGCCCAGCAAAACCAATTTTGTTTTTTAGTTTTTTGGTTGGAGCAGTATTTATCCTGATAAATTACATAATTATTCCATTATTAAAAATTAGTCGGTTAGGAGAAACAATAGATTATTACACCGCTGCAAAGCTCATCGGAAAGCATTTTGGAGAGGTAAACGACAAAATTGTAAATACCCTGCAACTTCAAAAAGTTGCCGAGAAAAACCCAAAAGAGTTCAGTTTACTATTGGCTAGTATTGAGCAAAAAATTGAAGAACTAAAACCGGTTCCTTTTCAATTAGCTATTGATTTTAAAGGAAATAGAAAATATGCCAAATACGCATTAATCCCAATTTTGGTTTTGATGATATTATCATTTACAACGCCATCTTTTATTAAAGATGGAACCAAAAGATTGGTTGATTACAACAATGATTATAGCAGACCTTTACCATTTAATTTAAACCTTGAAAACGAAAATTTAAGGGCTTCCAAAAACGAAGATTTTGAAATAACAGTTGTTTCAGAAGGAAGCACAATTCCGCAAAAAGCATTTATTGAGTTTGATAACACACGTTATAAAATGCGAAAAACTGAAGATGGAAAATTTGCTTTTACATTTAAAAATATTCAAGAAGGAAAACAGTTTAAATTAGTTTCTGAACCTTTTATCTCAAGCAATTTCGAAATAGAGGTGCTTCCAACGCCTGTTATTAAAGGAATTGAAATAAATTTAAAATATCCTGAATACACCAACAGAAAAAGTACCACCATCAGTAACAATGGCGGCCTAATTATCCCTGAAGGAACAGTTGTTAATTGGAAATTTTCAATGATTGATGTTGATTCTGTAAAAATCTTCTCAAACGATACGGGAACTGCAAAAAGACTTGACGAATTTGAGTTTTCATATTCTAAAGAATTCACTAAGTCTACTAATTACTTGGTTACAGCATCTAACAATGCCAACAACAAAACAGAAAGCGTAAATTATAACATCAATGTTATTAATGATCAATATCCTAGTATTGATGTGCAAGAATTGGCCGATTCACTAACCTTAAAGCAATTCTATTTTAATGGAGAATTAAACGATGATTACGGAATACGAAAGCTAAACTTCGTTGTAAAGAAAAATGATTCGTTAACAACTACTCCAGTTCAAATATCAACTGGTGGAACCCAAGAAAACTTTTATTTTACTTGGACTACAGAGGAATTAAACCTCAAGGCAGGAGATGAAATTAATTACTATTTCGAAGTATTTGATAATGATGGAGTGAATGGCTCTAAATCGACAAGGAGTAAAATTTACTCTATTAAAGTACCTTCTAAAAGCGAAATCAAATCTACTTCATCAAAAAAAAGTGAAGAAATAAAAGACGAGATTGAAGAAGCTATCAAAGAAGCAAAAGATATTCAAGCAAAAATTGACGAGCTTACCAAGAAAGTGTTAGAAAAAAAGCAACCCGGATGGCAAGAAAAACAGCAACTTCAACAGCTAATGGAACAGCGCGAATCTTTAGAAGAAAAGGTTAAAAACTTAATGAAGAAAAATTCAGACAAAAACAAACTTCAAAATGAGTTTTTAAAGCCTGATCCTCAACTACTTGAAAAGCAAAAACAACTAGAAAAGCTTTTTGAAAATATCATGGATGAAGAAATGAAAAAGCTTCTAGAAGAAATGGAGAAGTTGATGGAAAAGATGGATAAAAATCAATTTCAAGAAAATCTAGAAAAGTTCAAACTTTCAAATGAAGATGTTGAAAAAGAACTAGATAGAACCTTGGAGTTATTTAAGCAATTTGAATTTGAACAAGATTTAAAACAAGCAATTGAAGCAATTGAAGAACTTCAAAAAGAGCAAGAAGAACTCCAAGAAAAAACGGATAACAAAGAAGAACCTGCTGAAGATTTAAAGAAAAAGCAAGACGAGTTAAACAAAAAAGCAGAAGAGCTTTCTAAGGATTTGGAAAAACTTCAAGAAAAAAATGAAGAGTTGGAGGAGAAACATCCTTTTCC
>JABAYK010000168.1:46518-54688 GCA_018609045.1 Flavobacteriales bacterium | reverse complement strand
TAGATGAAATGGAGAAATCTTCTGAAGAATTAGACAAAAAGAATAATAAAAAATCATCTGAAAGCCAAGAAAAAGCCCAAGAAAAAATGGAGCAAATGAAGCAGTCTATGTCCGATATGATGTCTTCTATGCAAAGCGCGCAACAAAGCGAAAATATGGAAGATTTAAGGGCTCTATTGGAAAATTTAATTGAGTTATCCTTCGACCAAGAAAATCTTATGGAGGAGGTAAAAACTTTCAACCGAAATGATCCAGCTTTTGTAACTGCAAACCAAGAACAGAAAAAGTTAAAGGACAATGCCAAAATGATTGAGGATTCTCTTTTTGCTTTGTCGAAAAGAGTAGTTCAACTGGAGGCAGTTGTAAATAAAGAGATTAATAGTATTAATGACAATATGGAAAAAGCCATAAAAGATTTGGCTGATAGAAACTCAGTGAGGGCGGCAACTCGACAACAATTTGTTATGACTTCAACCAATAATTTAGCATTAATTTTAGATGAAGTTTTACAACAAATGCAGCAGCAAATGCAATCAATGATGCAAGGCAAAGGAGAATGCACCAAACCTGGATCTGGCAAACCATCTGCATCTGACTTAAAGAAAAAACAACAAGGCCTTAATCAGCAACTAAAGCAGATGATGGAGAAAATGAAAAATGGTGAAAAACCAGGTGGAGAAGGTCAAGGGCAAATGCCTGGCATGTCAAAAGAAATAGCTAAAATGGCAGCCGAGCAAGCGGCTATAAGAGAGGCTTTAAAAGAAATTCAAAACCAACTAGATGGTGAGGGAAATGGCGGCTCAGGAGAAGGAATGAAGAAACTTCAGGAATTAATGGAACAAACAGAAGAAGATCTCGTAAACTTTCAACTAAGACAAGAAACCCTTCAAAGACAAGAGGAAATTTTAACCAGATTATTAGAGTCTGAAAAAGCAGAAAGAGAAAGAGAATATGACAACAAAAGAGAATCGAAAGAGGCTGATGAAATTTCTGAAAAATTAGAAAAAATATTTGAAGAATATAAAAAGAAAAAAGAAAAAGAAACTGAGTTATTAAGAACTGTTCCTCCAAACTTGAATCTTTATTATAAGACAAAGGTTGCTGAATATTTTAACGAAATTTAATGCAGGTAATAGAAGAAATTTGCGTGGAATCCTCAATAAAAGGAATTCAAGATATTGAAGCATCAATTGATAGGTTTTTTGAATCCCAAAGAATTAACCATACACATTATGGAAACTTTTTTGTGGCTGTTTCTGAGGCTGCTACAAATGCCCAATTGCATGGCAATAAAAACCAACAAGACAAAAAGATAATTATCAAATACTGCAAGGTTGAAGATGGTTACTGTATTTGTGTAAAAGATGAAGGCCCTGGGTTTAATTACAATAGTATCCCAGATCCAACTTTACCAGATAATATTGAAAAAATTAATGGAAGAGGGATCTTCCTAATGAAAAACTTGGCAGAAAAGGTAGATTTTTCAGACCACGGTAAAGAAGTTCAGCTCTATTTTTCATTTGAAGAAAATTAAGTTTTGATAAGACAATTTTCAGAGGATATTGACTTCAAGTTAAAGGGTGTATTGGCTAATAAAAAATGGTTAAAAGGCACTTTAGAAAATGAAGGTTTTACTTTAGGAGAAATAAATTATATTTTTTGCTCTGACAATTACATTCTAAAAATAAACAAAGATTATCTCAACCATAATTACTTTACAGATATTATTACCTTTAATTACAATGAAGGTAAGAAAGTAAATGCCGATATTTTTATCAGTATAGATACTGTAAAATCAAACGCAAATTCAAGAAAAATTGATTTTTATAATGAACTTCATCGCGTTATGGTTCATGGCATTTTACATTTGGTAGGGTATAATGATAAAACACCAACTCAGCAAATTGAAATGACCTCAAAGGAGGATTATTACCTAAATTTGCGCGCCTAAGTTTCACGTGGAACATTAAAGATTTTATGCAAGAAAATTATGATGTAATAGTTGTAGGTGCTGGGCATGCAGGATGCGAAGCAGCTGCAGCAGCAGCCAATATGGGTTCCAAAGTATTGTTAATTACAATGGACATGACAAAGATTGCCCAAATGTCTTGTAACCCGGCTATGGGTGGAATTGCAAAAGGCCAAATTGTTAGAGAAATTGATGCTTTAGGAGGCTACTCCGGAATAGTTTCTGATAAATCGGCTATTCAATTTAGGATGTTAAACAGATCTAAAGGTCCCGCCATGTGGAGCCCAAGAACACAAAACGATAGAACACTATTTTCTATTTTTTGGCGAGAAATGTTAGAAGCAACACCCAATGTTCACTTTTGGCAAGATATGGTTGTTGGTGTTTTAACCGAAGGAGATAAAGTAACAGGCGTAAAAACAGGAATAGGTTTAGAAATAAAATCGAAAACTGTTGTGCTAACCAGCGGGACTTTTTTAAATGGTTTAATCCACATTGGCGAAAAAAACTTTGGTGGAGGCAGATCCGGAGAAAAGGCCTCTCGTGGAATTACAGAGCAACTGGTAGAGTTTGGGTTTGAGGCAGGAAGAATGAAAACAGGAACTCCTCCAAGAGTTGATGGGCGCTCATTAGATTATTCACTAATGGAAGAGCAAAAAGGAGATGAAGACCCCGTAGGTTTTTCATATTTAACTCCTGTAAATTACTTGCCCAAACAATTAAGTTGTCATATAACCTATACATCGCCAGAAGTTCATGATGCGCTAAGATTAGGTTTTGACAAGTCTCCAATGTTTAATGGTAACATTAAATCAACAGGACCAAGGTATTGCCCTTCAATTGAAGACAAAATAAATCGTTTCGCAGAAAGAGATAGGCATCAAATTTTTGTTGAGCCCGAGGGGTGGAATACTGTAGAAGTTTACGTAAATGGATTTTCAACTTCGCTACCTCAAGAAGTACAAGAAAATGCAATTCGCAAAATTGCTGGGTTTAAACATGCTAGACTATTTAGGCCTGGTTATGCCATAGAATATGATTACTTTCCACCAACACAGCTAAAGCATTCGTTAGAAACTAAATTGATCAAAAACCTGTTTTTTGCTGGACAAATTAACGGGACAACAGGTTATGAAGAAGCAGCTTGCCAAGGTTTAATGGCGGGAATTAATGCTCATCAAAATGCTATCAATAAAGAACCATTCTTTTTAGGAAGAGACGAAGCTTATATCGGCGTTTTAATAGACGATTTAATTACAAAAGGAACAGAAGAGCCTTACCGCATGTTTACCTCGAGAGCGGAGTACAGAATTCTTTTAAGACAAGATAATGCAGATTTAAGACTTACTGAACTTTCATATAAACTTGGCCTTGCCAACAAAGAACGTTTAGAATTAGTAAAATTAAAAGACTCAAATACTTCAAGCTTGGTAAAATTCTTAAAAGAAACAAGCATTAGCCCCGAAGAATTAAACCCAACTTTAGAAAAAGTATCGTCTAGTTTGATAACCCAAAAAACTAAAGTTGCCAAAATTCTTGCTCGGCCTGAAATGAATCTTGAAATTTTAAAAGATTGTTTCAAGCCATTAGTAGAAAAAATCAAAGAATTTTCAGAACCTACATTCCCCGTTTTAGAGCAAGCAGAATTAAAAATAAAATACCAAGGTTACATTGATAGAGAAAAAGAAATGGCCGACAAAATGAAACGATTAGAATCAATTCAATTGCACCAGGATTTTGAATATCATAAATTGAAATCGCTTTCATCTGAAGCACGTGAAAAACTAACCTCTATTAAGCCGAGAACAATTGGACAAGCATCTAGAATAAGCGGGGTGAGTCCTTCGGATATTTCTGTTTTGATGATTCACCTGGGAAGGTAGTTCCACGTGGAACAAAAAAGGCCGTAAAGAAAAATCTAAACGGCCTTGTGCGCCCGGAAGGATTCGAACCCTCAACCCTCAGAGCCGAAATCTAATATTCTATCCAGTTGAACTACGGGCGCAAAATAAAGCTGCAAAAGTAGAAATAAACTACTATCAAAAACAATATTTTATATTGCAATCGTTATTGAATCTATGAAAATTATTACAATAATTTCCTTGTTTGTTTTGATGTGCTATTTAGGTTTAGCCCAACAAATTAATGAATGGAAAGACCACCTTTCTTATTACCAAACAACCAAGGTGTTTTCCTCCCCCGAAATGATTTTTTGTGTAACGCCATACAGTCTATTCTCTTACGAGAAAGAAAATGGTTTTATTCAGAGAGTTTCCAAAATCAACTATTTATCAGATATTGAAATTTCAGACGCATCCTACTCACCTGATTTTCAGTCTCTTATTGTTGGGTACACCAATGGAAATATTGATATTATAAATGGAAATAAAACAACAAATTATAGAGACATTTTAAGAGCTACACAAATAACCAACAAAACAATTAACCAAGTAAAAATAGTCGACACAATTGCTTACATATCAGGTGGTTTCGGAATAGTTCTATTTGATTTATCAAAAAAAGAAATTATTGAAAATTATTCAGTTGGAACTTCAGATAACCCAATAGAGGTAAATGCAACACAAATTAAAGGAGATACCATATTTTCTGCCACAAACAAAGGCCTGTATTACAGCCTAATGAATAATCCACTTATAAAGTTTCCGCAAGCATGGAACAAAATAAGCACGTTACAAAAACCAAATATTGAATACACTAAACTGTTTCTTTTTAACGAGAAACTTTACTTAAACTATTCTACTACCGATTTTTTGGGAGATACACTTTATCAAGTATCAGCCAAAGGATTTAAAAAAATTACCGAGTTAATTGGAAACAATAACATGTCGTTTTATCCTAAAGGAGACACTTTGGTGGTTTCTCATAATTTCAACGTAACAGTTTACAACAAAAACTTTGAAGTATTGTCTAGCTACTTCGATTACCAATCTGCATCATCACCTCAACCAAGGTATGCCATTTTTGATGAAAGTGCAATGTGGATAGCTGATTTCAGACAAGGATTGATTAAGGCCAACGACCCTTTTAATAATGAGATAGTAATACCATCATCTCCGCCATATTCAGGAAATAGAGACATAATATCTACAAACAACACTGTTTATGTAACAAGAGGAGATAGAGCCGAAAACTGGGGAAAAACATTTACAGAGGCCACTTTGATGGTTTATGAGAACAACGAGTGGAGTAGCATTGATAAAACAAACAACCCACCTTTAGACTCAATACAAGACATCATAAACCTAGCAAGTAATCCAAACAACCCTACTGAAATAATTGGAGCCACAATTGGCTTTGGTCTTGTAAAATTTGAAGGCAATAAAGTAAAATCAATTTACAACGATAAAAACAGCACCCTTGAAAACATCATTGGCTATGGGGTAGGGGTTTCAGATATGAAATTTGACAACAATGGAAACCTATGGTGTACCAATATGTTAACAAACAGCATTTTACATGTTAAAGATGCTGAGAATAATTGGGAGTCATTTTCATTTCCTACGCTCCTAAACGAAGAGACTACAGCCGACTTACTAATAAATGGCTTTAACCAAAAATGGGTTTCGATTAGAGACGTAGGTATTTTGGTTTTTGACGACAATTACACGCCATTTGACAAAACAGATGATCAAGTTAAACTTTTAACCCCATCCGAAGGAAATGGTAACCTTCCAAGCGCAACCATTTTATCTATTGCCGAAGATAAAGATGGAGAAATATGGATAGGAAGCGATAAAGGTTTAAGGGTAATATATAACCCCGAAGAAGTTTTCAATAACAATGCAGAGGCACAAGACATATTGATAAAACAAGGTTTATATTTTCAAGTTTTGCTTGAGTCTGAAGCAATAACATCAATTGCCATTGATGGAGGAGATAACAAATGGATAGGAACTCAAGGCTCAGGTGTTTTTTGCTTGTCTCCAGATGGCACAAATGAGATTTTCCACTTTACAGCAGAAAACAGTGCGCTTTGGTCAAATAATATCCAAAGCATTGGCATAAACCAAAAAACAGGCGAGGTTTATATTGGAACCGACAAAGGCTTAATTTCTTACCGAGGTTTAGAAACTGAACCAAACAGCGACTACTCTCAAATTTATGCTTACCCAAACCCCGTGAAAAGCACTTTTACCGGCCCTGTGGCTGTTACAGGCTTGGTAAGAAACTCAGAGGTAAGAATAACAGATTTAGCGGGTAATATTGTATTAAAAACCATAGCTCCTGGAGGCCAGATTTTGTGGGACAAAAAAGATACAAACGGAAACATGGTAGCTTCAGGAGTTTATTTAGTTTTTGTATCAACATTAGATGGAATACAAAGAGAAGTAACCAAAATTTTTATCGCCAACTAATGCTAATCTCTACTCGTGGAATAATTCTTACCAAAACAAAATTTGGAGAATCGAGTATAATTTGCAAAGTTTTTACCCAACAATATGGCGTTAAATCATACATAGCTAAAGGGGTTAGAAAAAAAAGAGCATCTTTAAGCTATAACTTGTTTGTTCCGCTTTATAGGGTAGAAGTTGTTGCCTACAACAAAGAAGGAAAAGACTTAAATATTTTAAAGGAATTAAGTTTAAATTCATTAAACCAACCCGTAAATTATCAAGACCCTAGGAAAAGTGCAATAGCCATGTTTTTTGCTGAGGTTTTATCTTCAACCTTAAGTCATGATGAACCCGACGAGGATCTCTTTAGTTTTATTTCTTCTATCTCTGAAGAAATAGAAGAAATAGACAAAAACTTAGCTGCTTTTATTGTTTACAAACTTTGGCGCCTTACGCGTTATTTGGGAATAATGCCCGCATTACCTGCCATGAAAAGTAATTGCTTTTTCCATTTAAATTCCGGTGAATTTATGGGGTCTGTTTCAACTGAATACCCAATTAATAGCCATGAATCTATGGAAATAATTGAGTTGCTTTCTAATATTGAAGCTCCAAACAAAAAACTTACAAATAATGACTTGGAAATAGCACTAAATTATTTGAAGTATCACATCAGTTTTTTTAAATCTCCAAAAAGTTTAGAAGTACTTAAGTCGGTTTTCAAGTAATAAATTACTTTTACCTTAATGTTTAAGGTACACCTAACTACCCTTATTATGCTGTTGATTTTTTTCAATGGCAAAAGCCAAGAAGCTTCAACTTTATATATTAAAGGAAAAGATGCTTTAAAAACAAATACTAGCAAGGCGTTTAATATTTTAGATTCAGCCCAAACCATTGCAGACAAGGCACAAAACACAAACCTTTCAATAAAAACCAGAAAGTTAAAAGGATACGCAAAATATTATGAAGGGGGCTTTTCAAATGCAATTCTTGCTTTTGGCCAAACCCTTGAAATATCAAAAATAAACGACTCCACAGCTCTTCAGTTTGACCTTTGCAATGCTCTAGGTGCATGCTACAAATTTGTTGGTGATTATGGAAAGTCTATCAACTATTTTAATGATGCATATCAAAAAGCATTAGTCTTAAACGATACAGGAAAAGTAGCAAAATCAACTAATAATTTAGGGTTGTCTTATTCTTCAATAGACAGCCTAAAAAAAGCTAGAGTTTATTACAATAACTCGCTTCGCCTAAAGAGCTTAAAAGGCAAAACAGTTTCTTATGCCAAAACACTAAATAATATTGGATTAACCGAACAACTTTTAAAAGATTACAAAAAAGCTCAGGCGCATTTTGAAGAAGCGATATTGGTTGCAGAGCAGGCCAATAATCTTTATCAAATGGCTTCATTTAAAATCAATTTATTGGATTTACAAATTGGGCAAAACAACACCTTCAACCAAAAGGAATTACTCAACGGCCTAGAAAAAACAATATTAAGCAATGGGTTTGTTGACTTAAAACCAAGATTATACCTTCTAAAATCAAACTTTGCTTTTACTCAAAAAAATTACCAAAAAGCAATTGATTTTAGAGACATCTACTATAAAATACAAGACTCATTATACACAGAAGAAAGCAAATCTGCAATAGCAAATGCCAAGCTTATAAAAGAAATAGAAGAGAAAAAAAATGAAAACTTAATTCTATCTCAACAAAACCTAATTCAGGGTCTTGAGCTAAAACAAAAGCAATTAACCAATACCGTAGTTTTTATTGGTCTCATTCTGTTGGTACTGGTTTCTATTTTGTTGTATTTAAGATTCAATCGGCTTAAAAA
>JABAYK010000168.1:21319-46418 GCA_018609045.1 Flavobacteriales bacterium | reverse complement strand
GTTTTGTGGTATCAAAACTCAGCAGAAATGCAAGCTTCTTATTTGCAGGCGTATGCTTATGGCAAGATGATATTAGATAAACATCTCGAAAATTATGACAACGAATTACCTGCAGCAGTTTTACTCGATTTAGACGAAACAGTTTTGGATAATAGCCCTTACGAAGGAATGCTTATAAAAAGCAAGCAAACTTATAGCAGCGCCACTTGGAATAATTGGGTAGAAATGGCCGATGCCAACGCCCTTCCTGGCGCAGCAGACTTTTTAAATTACGCAAAAAGCAAAGGTGTTGAGGTTATTTATATTTCAAACCGATTAGATAAGTTGTTAGGCCCCACGCTTAAAAATATGCAAGCACTAAACTTACCAAATGCAGATTCTGCTCATGTATTTCTTAAAAAAGAAACCTCAGATAAAACCGCAAGAAGAGCCATCGTTAGCCAATCATTCAACGTACTAGTTTACGTAGGCGATAATCTTACAGATTTCTCCGAATTGTTTGCTAATAGAGGAGAAGGCATGGGAAAAGGCTTGGTTTTACAAAACAAAGAAGAGTTGTTAAACCATTTTGTAATGCTCCCAAACCCTATGTATGGCGAATGGGAAAAAGCCATTTACGGTAATGATTGGTCACATTCTGATAGCGCCAAACTAGCCATTAGGCTAAATTCTGTTAAGGCTTATTGATTATTCAAAAAACTGAGCAATACTTCATAACAACCAAAAAACAAAAAAGCCTCAGACAATTTTGTCTAAGGCTTTTGCTCCTCCTCCAGGGCTTACTTCGTCTCCTACGTCGCTCAGCATAAACTTCTCGCCCTTGAATTATTTGGGCCATAAAAAAACCCTCACTTTAATTAGCAAGGGTTTTAAACTTTAAGCTCCTCCTCCTGGGCTCGAACCAGGGACCTATTGATTAACAGTCAACCGCTCTAACCAACTGAGCTAAGGAGGAATACTGTTCCGATTAAATTTCGGCCTGCAATATTAGTATAAACTCTTTAATTAAACAATATCTTTGCGCGCAAATTTTTTTTATGAGTTTATTAGTAGTAGGCACGGTAGCCTTTGATGCCATTGAAACACCTTTCGGAAAAACAGACAAAATAATCGGAGGAGCAGCGACTTACATCAGTTTAGCAGCTTCATACTTTACCAATAACATTCAATTGGTGAGCACCGTAGGAGATGATTTTCCTGCAGAAATGATTGAAGAATTGAACAAAAAAGGGGTTTCTTCGGAAGGACTTCAAATTCACAAAGGACAAAAATCTTTTTTCTGGTCGGGTAAATACCACAACGACATGAATTCAAGAGATACGCTAGCTACAGAGCTTAATGTATTAGAAACTTTTGATCCTATTTTGCCTGATTCATATAAAAATCCTGAGTTTGTAATGTTGGGTAACCTTACTCCATCAGTACAAAAAAGAGTAATTGAGCAGTTGGAAAACAAACCAAAACTAATTGCTATGGACACCATGAACTTTTGGATGGACATTGCCTTAGATGAGTTAAAAGAAACCATTGCCATGGTTGATGTTTTAACCATTAACGACGAAGAAGCTCGTCAACTTTCTGGTGAATACTCTTTGGTAGTTGCCGCTAAAAAAATTATAGCTATGGGTCCAAAATATCTTATAATTAAAAAAGGAGAGCACGGCGCATTGTTATTTAATAACCAAGACGAAGCCTTTTTTGCCTCTGCATTGCCTTTAGAAGAAGTTTTTGACCCAACAGGTGCTGGCGATACTTTTGCCGGCGGATTTATGGGTTATTTAGCTTCAACAAAAGATATTTCTTTCGACAATATGAAGAGAGCGATTATCTACGGTTCTGCTATGGCTTCTTTTTGTGTGGAGAAATTTGGCACTGAAAAGCTTATGGATTTAAACGACCTATTAATCCAAAAAAGAATTAAGCAATTTGTAGACTTGGTTCAGTTTGAAATCTCTTTAAGCGACAAATAATTTTGGAACCAAAAAGGCTGGCGCTTAATTTTACTCAAAGCCTTTTATTGGTTGATTTTCTAAAACAAAACCCATTCTCTTTCAATGCAAAAAATGGCATTGTTGAAGCTGAAGGGATGAAAATAATATTGCCATTTTGTTTTAAGCAAGAAGAGGGGTTACCGAAAGTTTTTTCTCCAAACAACTACGTTAGTAATACTCTTTTTCTATTGGTGCAATCAGGCTCTGCAGCTATCGGTTATGCCGAAAATGGCACAATTATTCACCATAAGGTTATCAAAAAATACATGGTGCGTAAAAAGCAAGGCAAGGCCCAATTAAAGCACTTAAACAGCAAAGGCAAATCGAGGTTAGGCTCAAGAATTAGACTTCAGCAAGCAGATAAATTCTTTAACGAGATTCATGAAAAAATAGGGGAGTGGAAAGTATTGGAAAGCACCAATGTTATTTATTACAGCTATGCAAAAAGTCTAATCCCTTTTATCTACAATCAACCTGATCATCCAATAATAAAAAAGGATGATGCAAGACTGGTAAAACTACCATTTGATTTGGAAGAACCTAACCACAAAAGCTTACTTCACATGAACAAAACAGTGCACAAAAGCATTGTAACAATTAGCCATGAAAACACTTGGGAAACTTTTAACAATTGGTATAGCAAGCTTGATGCTTAGTTGCATCGTAGAAAGAAAACCTTCGGTAGAGCTTTGCAACTGCATTCATAATCCTCAATTTCAAGAGTCTAATCAACTTTCTCAAGAATGCATTGGTGCTTGTATAGAGTTTTTTGGAGAAGACCTAGAAGGAATGGAAGATTGGTTCAAAAAAAATTGCCCTTCAACCGAGGCTAAAGGGCAATCTGAAATAGTTATTTAAAGTTTAATTACTCAACATTTACTTTTATGGTAGCACTTAATTGCTCGCCATAACTTTGGTGAAAACCATCTGCAAACTGTAAGGTTAAGGTATGTTCACCTGGCTCTAAAGTTATTTCGAAGTTGGTTTGTCCTTTGCCAAAATGAATGTTTTTTTCATCCGCTGGCACAATAGTTCCTTTATCAATAGAGTTCGCATCAATAATAATATGATGATGACCTTTTCCTTCATTTTGCTCACCTGCAGGCTCTACTTCCATTCCCTCAACTCCAAACTCAATTAAGTAAGGCGAAGTAATGGTTTGACCATCTTCTAAATTGGCGAAAAATACCTTTGCTCCTTCGGGAACTGGTAATTGCGGCATTCCTTCAGATGCTGCCATATCTCCATGATCATGTCCTTCATGAGACTCAGCCTTCGCTTCTTCTTTGGGTTGATCTTCTGTTTTTGTAGTGCCACCTCCACAAGAAAGTAAAAATAATGTTGATGTTGCTAAAAATATGTATGCTAATTTTTCCATTTTAAGATTTATTTAAATTGAATTAATATTTGATTCTTTTCTACTGGTTCTCCATTTTTTACTTTGATGGCTTTAACTTCTCCATCAATTGGCGATTTAATTACATTCTCCATTTTCATGGCTTCCAAAATAACCAAAGCATCGCCTTTTTTTACTGTATCGCCCTCGTGGGCAACAACCTCGAGAACGAGTCCAGGCATTGGAGCTTTTACTTCAGAAACCTTGGCGGTAGCAATATTATTTAAACCCATTTTTTGCAAAAGCAGGTCCATTTCATCTTTTAAAGTATAGTTGTAAATGCTACCATTTACTTTTAAACTAACCGTTTTTGCTGCCTTGTCTAAGTGAACCAATTCCACCTGATAACCTTTGTTATTTCTTAAAACGTGAAATGCTGTTTCTGATAATTTTTTGATGTCTAAAGCCACATTATTATCATTAACATAAAAAACGTTGTTTTCTTTTTCAGCAGAAACAGAAAACTCTTTTTTGTTTGATATTACCTTGTACATAGGGCAAATATATTATATCGAGCACGCATTTAACCCTATATTTGAAACTCGAATTTTTTTTGATGAATAAAAACCTTGCTTTCCTCTTACTAATTGTTATTTCTCTTGGTTGTAAAAACACAAAAAACATCACCTCTCAACCTACAGAAACCATTTTTTTAGACACCATAAATGTTAGTGCTTTCCCTGAGCAAACTCCAGTTCAAACTGCTAGAGACATAGATTTCGATTTAATACATACCACTTTAGAAGTAAAGTTCGATTTAGAAAAACAATATCTTTTTGGAAAGGCAAACTTGACAATTTCCCCATACTTCTATCCACAAAAAAATGTGGTTTTAGATGCCAAAAAAATGGAAATTCACAACGTAAAAGCAACACTCAAAAATCAAGAACTAAAGGTCGATTCTTTTGTAAAATCGAATTTCAATTTAACCATATACCTCAACCAAGAGGTTTCATCAAAAGATACATTTGAAGTTGGGGTTGATTACACCTCAAAACCAAACGAGTTTAAACCAGAAGGAATTGGCTCTGCCATCAGATCTGACAAAGGTTTGTACTTTATTAACCCTACAAACCTCGACCCTAATAAGCCAACTCAAATATGGACACAGGGCGAGCCTGAAGCCAACTCAAATTGGTTTCCAACTTTTGATACACCAAACCAAAAAACTACCCAAGAAATTGCCATAACAGTAGATGAAAAATTTACCACTTTAAGCAATGGTGTTTTAGATTTTTCTTCGCTCAATAGCGATGGCACAAGAACAGATTATTGGAGCATGAATTTACCCCATAGCTCTTATTTATTTATGATGGCCATTGGGGAGTTTGCTGTTGTTGAAGACAACAGTATTGATATTCCAATAAAATATTTTGTAGAGCCAAAATACAAAGACCATGCAGCCAAAATATTTAAATATACGCCAGAAATGCTTCAGTTTTTCTCCAAGAAATTAGGAGTAAATTACCCTTGGCCAAAATTCGACCAAGTAATTGTAAGAGATTATGTGAGTGGGGCCATGGAAAATACAACTGCAGTAATTTTTGGGGAATTTGTACAAAAAACTTCACGCGAATTAATTGATGGCGATAACCAAGACATTGTTGCCCACGAAATGTTTCACCATTGGTTTGGAGATTTAATTACCTGTGAAGGTTGGGGAAATTTAACTGTAAATGAAAGCTTCGCGACTTACGCTCCTTATTTATGGAGAGAATTTAAATACGGAAAAATTGATGCCGATAGATACTTAGAAAACAACAAACAAAGCTATTTCGAAGAAGCTGTTTTTAAACAAGAAAAATTAGTAAGAACTCAGTTTTATCAACCACTCGATATGTTCGATAGGCATTCGTATTCGAAAGGCTCAACCATAATTCATATGCTAAGAAACGAGCTTGGAGACGATGCTTTTTTTAAAGGTTTACAAATATTTTTAACCGAAAATGCGTACCAACCTGTTGAGGCTATTCACTTAAAACTTGCCATGGAAAAAGCATCAGGAAAAAACCTAGATGTTTTCTTTAACCAATGGTATTTTTCAAAAGGACACCCTGAGGTTGAAGTTGATTATATTGTTGATGAAGCATCGAAAACAGTTAAAATTCAGTTTAACCAAACTGAAAATTCTAACAATATTTACCCCTTTTTCAACTTGCCGTTAGATGTTGAAGTTCAAACAACTCAAGGGATTTACAAAGCCAATGTTGAGCTTTTCAATCGAGTTGATTCATTAAAAGTTTCTTACGAAGGCGAACTACAAAATGTGCTTTTAGACCCTGAAGGTAAATTATTGGTAAAGTGGCAAGAAAACAAGCCCTTTAGCTGGTTCAATTATCAATATTTCAACTCCAATAGTTTTTCCGCTCAAAAATCTTCTTTTTTACAAATTGCCCAAAGTGTAGATTCCGACACTGCTGCAAAAGATTTAGTGATTTCTGCTCTCTCAAACCCATATTATTGGTTTAGAGAAAGCGCCTTGGATAATTTAAGTTTGGTTTTGCCATATCAATCTGAGGAGTTAAAAAACACATGTGTAAACTTGGTAAAAACAGACCAAAGCCCTATGGTTAGAAAAAAAGCTTTGGCATTTTTAAACAAAAACTTTTCCGATAAGAACTTACTTCCGTTGATGCAGGAAAAATTATCTGATAGTTCGTTAACTGTTGTTGGTGAAGCTTTGTATGGAGTTTATAAAATTAACCCCAAATTAGGTTTGGTATTGGCCAGCGAATTTGAAGAGGAAGAAAGCAGTATTCTTAAAATTCAGATTGCAAGTATCTATGCAAAATCATCAGACACAAGCAAAGTAAATTATTTTAAAACCTTGTTTAATTCCACATCAGGAAACGAAAAATCATTTGTAGCAAAAAGCTGGGTAAATTATTTGAAAAATGTAAATCAAATCAATTTTACAGTTCAGTTTTTACCCATTATCGAACAAGCAGTATTGCAGGAAGATGCTTGGTGGAATAGGCTAAAATTGATGCAATCTATTTTTGATCTTCAAGAGTTTTGTAATCAAATTTCGACTAAAGAAACTTCGGGAATAAACGCTCAAGTAAACCAGGAAATTTTGAAATGTGTTTCAAGGTTGATTGAAAAAGAAAAAAACCCTCAAATATTACAATACTTTTAATCTTAGAAAAAGTGAAATTTTCTTACGTACAAAGTTGATTTTTAGCAGATTTAAACTTAGTTTTATCCGCTTATCGAATAATTAACCGCTTATCTGTTCACCAAAATTAATCTTAACCCTTCTATTGGTATGGGTTTCAGTCACATTATATGCACAATAAAATGGTGTTCAGTACCAAGCTGTTGTGAGAGATTCAAACGGAACAACCCTCCAAAACACAAATGTTTCTTTTCAATTTTCAATTGTTGAAGATAGTTTACAAGGAAATGTTCTCTTTACTGAGCAACATGTATCCGTTCAAACCAATGAGTTTGGAATAATCAATTTGGTTATTGGATCTGGCTCAGCCATATTAAACACCCTAAACGGGGTTGATTGGTCAAACCCTCCTCATTTTGTAAAAATTGGTCTCGATATAAGCGGCGGAACCAGTTTTACTGACATGGGTGGCTTTGGCTTTTACACTGTGCCTTACGCATATCATTCGGTAACTTCAGATTCGGCCTTAAACGATTTTGACCGTGACCCAAACAACGAGCTTCAAACCATTATCCTTTTAGGTGATTCGATAAATTTAAGCAATGGAGGTGGTGTTAACCTTTCTCACCTCAACGACACAACCGCCATCAAAGATTTGGAAGCGCTTTTAAACCAAAAAGTTGCTGAAATAAAATCAAAAAGTACATCAGTTTCAATACTTTTTGTTGGGGTTACTGATAGTTTGAAAAGCAAAATGGTGAATGATTCACTAACCCTTCAAACCCAATTAGGAAATTTAAATAACCAAATTGATGTTACAGATAGAGATTCAACCAACGAAATTCAGACTTTCTCTTTGGTAAACGATACGTTGAGGTTATCAAAAACCACCGGAGAAATCAGTTTTAAGGGATATTTTGACAATACCGATAGCCAAAATTTGACTTTAGTTGATGATACATTATTGGTTATTTCAGGCTCAAACGACACAATTTCTGTTGGAAGGTTCAACCACTAATTAGCTATAGCTCAATAAATTAATTTATTTTTATGGCATATTCAATTAAACCTAACCATTATGGAAAATAAAAAACAAGCCATTGAGGCTAATTTCGAAAAGTACAAAGGCAAAGAAATTTTTAAAACAGTAAGAATTGCAGGTGATGATTACTCAGCTTTTGTATTTCCATCGCCCATTAAAGTTAATAATGTAAGCGAAACCAAAATAGACGATGAGTTTACCAAAGTAACCTTAGATGGGGTAGAGTATCAAGCCATTACTTGTGCTTTTTACGGCTACATCGCACAAAAAGAAATTTCTGTTTCTTTTCATGGAATCGATAAGCACAACGACATTAATATGGATGCGGAATTCCCATATGATTTATTAGGCGGAAACGACCAGTTTAACTACGTTTTTGCAATTCCTCAAGAGTACATTGATTTACTCAAAAAGGTTTACAAAGCAGATGAAGAATGGGGTCTTTTTGTAAGCTGTGAATACTCTAACAGAATTGACAAAGACAGATCCATGTCTAAAAGGCTGTTTTTATAAATTCAAATTATCTGAAAATCGACTAGTGTTATGATAAAAAGCTTACTTTTAGAGGTTTAATTAACATTGCCGCCAAAACCGAAACATATTAATCGCTTTTTAGCCTTTTGCGTATTTCTTATTTGCTCTCAGTTTTCAATTGGGCAGAATATTGAGCTGCAAACTATTGCGTCTGGGGGCGGCTTGTTAAAAACACCTAATTCATCTTTAAGCTCAACCTCTGGGCAAACCATAATTGCCACAACATCAGCAAATAAAAACACCCTTACACAGGGGTTTCAGCAAATAGATTGTGATTTAAATCCCGAAATTTTTGCCATTAAAGGAGTAAACCACAGTATTTTGTTGTCTACCATTCAAATTCAAGGAGGAAAAATAAGAGCCGTTTGGCAAGATGAAAAAAATGATGCAAACCTATACAGGTTATACGCCAAGGAACCGTCGGGAAGCTTTAATCAAGTGGCAACCATTACACCACCAACCAATTTTTATGATTTAGATTCTTTGGGAAATATTTCAGAATTTTTAATTGCTGCCGATATCAATAATTGTGGCGCTGATGTAAAGTTTTCAAATATTTCTAGGAATATATCTTCAGATCCAAATATTTACGTGGATAATAAAGCTTTAAGCCAAGATGTTGTAATTTTTCCTAATCCTGCACAATCTTTTAGTTATGTAAACTTTTTGAATGCCCCTGTAGGCGATGTTTTATTAACTGTGCTTGGAAGCAAAGGAGAAATAGTTTGGCGTAAAATTTTCAGCACAAATGGCACCCAAAAATTATTTCAAATCCCTGTAGACCAGTTTTCTAGTGGTGCCTATAATGTTCAAATTACGAGCGAAGAATTTACCCAATCTCTTAGGTTAATGGTTAACTAAAAAGCGAAGCGGGATTTTCATTTTCGCCAAAGCCAATGTCTTCAATAAAAGGGCCTTCGGTGGCGGCTTTAAAAGCAAGTTTATCGCAAACTTCATTTTCAGGAATATTGGCATGGCCTTTCACCCATTGAAATTTTACCTGATTTTTAGGGTAGGCTTTTAAAAATCTTTTCCAAAGATCTGGGTTCTTCTTGTCTTTAAAACCTTTTTTCTCCCAACCAAAAACCCACTTTTTTTCGATAGCATCAACAACATATTTCGAGTCTGAAAAAATGGTTATTTCGTGGCCTTTTCCCTTTATTGATTCAAGCGCAACAATTACCCCCAACAACTCCATTCTGTTATTTGTAGTTTTTGTAAAACCCTGCGAAAGCTCTTTTCTGTTTTTGCCAGACTTTAGCACAATCCCATATCCTCCTGGCCCTGGGTTTCCTCTCGAGGATCCATCAGTATAAACAACAATCTTAGCCATTAAAACTGAATAAAGTTTTGTGGGTCTAGGGCAACCCCTTTGTGCCAAATTTCAAAATGCAAATGATGTCCGGTTGTGTTTTTACCAGAGTTTCCAATAATAGCAATTGCCTCACCAGCCTTTACTAAATCTCCCGATTTTTTTAAAAGCATTGAATTGTGTTTGTATACTGAAATTAAATCGTTTTTGTGTTGAATTTGGGCAACATAACCATCTTCTGACGACCAAGCAGAAATTACTACTGTACCCTCCAAAGCCGCTTTTACAACTTCATTATCACCACCTGCAATATCAACACCATAATGCTTTATGGATGGGTTAAAAGAAGAGGTTAAAACACCCTCAATAGGCAGAAAGAAAAACACACTTCCAATATTTACGCTTTCACTTCTTGTTAAACCAGGCATAACGTTAAACCGCTCTTCGTTTTCTACCTTTTGTCTAAGCAAAGAATCTTCAGAAGACTTCCTCAATTTAATGGTGTCGTATTTTGTATCTTCCTTTTCAACCTCGGCCATGTAATTATTTGTAGGCTCGTTGTTTAAGATTTTACGCACATTTTCTATATAAAGCTCATTTTGGGCCAGTTTAATTTCTAAAGAGTCGGCTTTAAAGGCAGCAAAAGTGGCAAGCTGTTTTGTTTTTAAATCAGAATAACCTGGAATAAATTCCCGCAAAGGAGTAAAAGCTATTAGTGCAACCAAAACCGAAGCAAAAATTAGCGCCGATATTCCAACAAGTGTAAATACATTTAATGGCGATAATACCAAAGAAAACCACTCTTCAAACGTATCGTCATTAATAACAACAAGCCTAAACTTACTTTTTAATCTTTTAATTACTTTCTTATTCTCTGGTTCAGCCAACCTTTTATTGTTTTTGCAAATATCATTATTTCAGCAAACAAAGAAATTTGAATATTATGCCTAAAAATAAAATAATTTTGCCCTTTTGCAGTTTACCCAAAACCCTTATGAATTGCCATATTTGAAATCGCTCACAAAACTTCTTTTTTTATTAAGCTTTTCAGTGTTTCTAATTTGGGGCTGCTCGCAAGAAAAAAACACTTTTATCAATAGAGGCTACCATAATGTAACATCCAAGTTTAATGGTTACTACAATGGAAGAGAAAAAATAAGAGAAGGCGTTAAAAAGCTTGAATCAAATTACAAAGAAGATTATAAAAGTCTGCTTCCTCTTTTTATTTATGGAACTGAGGAAGACGCAAAAGGGGTTACTCCTGAAATGGACCTTGCCATCGAAAAATTTTCTCGTGTTATAGAGATGCACTCGATGAGTATTGGAGGCAAAGAATATTGCAAGTGGATTGACGACACCTACATGGGAATTGGAAAAGCTAACTTCTACAAACAAGAATATGATGAAGCCAAAAGCTTTTTTGAATATGTAGCCAAAGAATACAAAAGGCAACCCATAAAATTTGAGGCTTTACTGTGGATGGTTAGAACATACGTTGAAAAAGAACGGTATTCTGAAGCTGAAAGAATTTTAACAATTTTAGAAGGAGAAAGAAATTTTCCACCAGAATACATTGAGGAAAAAAGCTTGGTAACTGCTGATTACTTCATCAAACAACAAAATTATGAAATGGCTATTCCCGAAATTAAACAAGCCATTACATTAACCAAAAAGAAAAGCGTTAGAATTAGATTGCTATACATTTTAGCCCAGCTTTATCAACTAGATGGTGATGCGGGTTTGGCTATTGGTTTTTACAAACAAGTTATAAAAAGTCACCCTCCATATGAAATGGAGTTTTATGCCAAAATAAGTTTGGCAACTGCATTTAGTAGCGATGCAGGTGGGGGTAACGACATAATTGAGTTACTTACCAAAATGATAAACGACGACAAAAACCTCGATTATTTAGATCAGATTTATTATGCGTTGGCAGAGGTATATATTAAAAAAGGAGATGAAGATAAAGGCGTTGAGGCCTTAAAAATGTCAGCAAAATCGAGTACCGATAATAGAGACCAAAAAGGGCTTTCTTTCTATAAACTTGCTCAAATTTATTTTGATAGGTTAAGTTATGAATCGGCACAAAAGTATTATGACTCAACCAAAACCTACCTCAGTGCTGAGCATCCAGATTTTGATAAAATTATCAAGATTAGCACTAGCTTAACCGACCTTGTAAAAAACATAAAAATTATTGAAGAGGAAGATAGTCTTCAATCATTAACCAAGTTATCTGAAAAAGAACTAGAAGACCTTATTTATGCAAGTATTGATGAGTTTGAAAAAGAACAAGAACGCAAAGAGCGAGAATTTGAAAGAGATGCATCAGGTTTTGGTGACCAAGGAAATAGTTACAACTCTATGCCAGATGAAGGAAATGGCAAGTGGTATTTTTACAACCCAACTGCCATAAGTTTCGGAGCCAACGAGTTTAAAAGAGTTTGGGGAGCAAGAACTAATGAAGACAATTGGCGTAGGTCTAACAAAGAGTCTTCAGGTGGTTTTGATGATTTATTTGCCGAAGAAGAATCTAAAGGCGCAGCTGACTCTACAAAAACAAATGACCCAACTGATTTTGAATATTATACCCAAGCTATTCCGTTTTCTGAGGAACAATTAGCCGAATCAAACAAAAGGCTTGTTAAGGCCTATTACGATTTAGGGGTTATCTACAAAGATCAACTAGAAGACAACCTTAAATCAATTGAAACATTAGAGCTTCTTGTGCAAAAATTCGACACAAGCGATTATCATTTGGTTTCATATTATCGGCTTTATAGACTTTATGATGCAGAAGGAAATACTTTTAAATCTAATTATTACAAAGATTTAATTCTAACCCAATACCCAGACTCTGAATATGCAAAACTCATTTTAAACCCCGATTATTTTAAAGAAGAAAACCAAGAACGAGAGCAGCTTGTGGCCTACTATGAAAAAACCTATGGTTATTACAAAAGAGGTTATTACAAGGCTTGTATTACCAATTGTGAAGAGAGCGAAACCAGGTTTCCTAAAAACGAATTGCAAGCAAAGTTTTTGTTGCTAAAAGCACAATCTAAAGGTAGAATGGGAGAAAAAGAAGCTTTTATTGCTGAGTTAGAAAGCTTAAGTAAAAACTTCGGAAGTAAACCAGAAGGAAAAGAAGCACAAGAAATTTTAAACTATTGGACACTTTCTCAAGCAGAAGCCAAAAAGAGGGCAGAAGAAGAAGAGTTGCTTAAAAAAGGTTATGACCTTAACAAAGAATCAAAACATACTGCAGTTTTAATAGTTCCAAATTTAGATATGGATATGGAAAAGGTAAAAGCATCAATATCTAACTTTAACACCCAATATTTTAAAACCAACAACCTTTCTATTAATGCTATTTTTATTGATAAAGAAAATCAAATGGTCTCTATCAAAAATTTTGACAATGCAGAAAAGGCGCTATCATATTACAACACCTTTCTAAAAAATCAAACCTATTTAAAAGATATTAATGATAAGGCTTACGACTTTTTTGTGATTTCTTTTGAAAATTATCCCATCTATTTTCAAAAAAAGGACACCAAAGAATACCTAGACTTTTTCTCTAAATCTTACCTCAACGAAACCAACTAGAGGTTAATTACTTGACTTTGTTACTTTTGCTAAAAATTATCCTATGTTTAACTCCAACAAAAAAGGAATGGGAAAAACAAATGATGCTGATTCGTTTGCAAGAAACCACATAGCCAAAGGCACATCAATTTCTGGCGATATCGAAACCAACGGAGATATAAGAATAGATGGTGTATTGGTAGGAACCCTAAAATCTACAGGCAAGGTTGTAGTAGGAAGCACAGGTAGTATAGATGGAGACATTATTTGTCAAAACTCCAACGTATCTGGAAAGGTTAAAGGAAAAATTACCGTTAAAGAATTACTTGCGCTTCAAGCTTCCGCATCAATTAATGGAGACATTATTACGGGTAAATTATCAATTGAACCAGGTGCAGCATTTACAGGCTCATGTTCTATGGGTGCAGTTATCAAAGAAATTTCTATTGATAGCAACAACCGAAAAGAAATGCAAGCATAAGGCTTAGGCTTTTAGCCAAAATGGACAACCAAAAACCTAAGAAAAAACCAAAGGAAAGCAACCTGAAAAACATTACCCGTTTTTCTGGCATCGGCATTCAAATGGGGGCAACAATTTTTTTAGGGGCTTATTTTGGCAAATGGCTCGACGAAAAATACCCTCATGATAAGAATTGGTTTACCATACTTTTTACATTGCTCGCTGTAGGCTTATCTATATACTCTGTTTTACAAGAGCTTAAAAAATATAACGACAAAAATTAATGGTAAAGCAAGCGCTTAAATTTGGCCTAACGCTAACCTTTACATTAGTTGTTACTTTAGGGGTACATTATTTATTCCTTACTAAAAATAATTTGTTTACTCCAAACCTTATGTTTTTTCAATCATACGGAGTAAATTGGATATTGGCAATTTTTATTTTTTTGGTAATCAATTTTTTAAAAGAGCGTAAAAGCAACTATTTGGGCTTTATATTTATGGGAAGCAGTGGAATAAAATTCGCGTTTTTTTTTATAATGTTTTACCCCGTTTACAAAGCCGATTTTGATTTAGATAAGTTGGAATTTACCTCTTTTTTTATTCCTTATGCTATAGCCCTAATTTTAGAAACAACTTCTTTGATAAAAATCCTAAACAAAAGCTAATCGTTTTAGGGTGTTTTTAGGCCAAAATAAAATAGTTGAAAAGATGTTAATAATTAAATTTTAATATTTACGTTTGCAGCGCTTTTAAGAAGCCCTATAGACAGTAATTAGCATGCACAAAAAAACATTACAATCATTACTTCTATCCCTTATATTTATTGGGGTTTTCACCTTTAATCTTTCAGCAAGCAACACCGAACATGGCGAAGCAGAAAATGCTGATGTTAAAACCGAAATTAAGGAAGATATTAAACATCACTTGCAAGATGGTTATGATTTCCATCTTTTTACCGACAAAGAAACTAATACTCACTACGGCTTTCCGCTTCCGGTTATTTTAATTGATAATGGCCTTAAGGTGTTTTTATCTTCAAAATTTCACCACGGAGAAGAAATTGCTGAAGTTGATGGTAATTTTTATATGCTTTCTCATGGTCATATTTACAAAACCGACGCAGAGGGTGCTGTAAATTACGATGAAGAAGGTCATATTACAAATGAAAAGCCTTTAGATTTTTCAATTACCAAAAATGTATTTAGCGCCCTGTTTGTGGCAATCTTAATGTTCTTCTTATTTTCTAGCATGGCTAAATCTTATAAAACCAATGCAATTCCAAAAGGATTCGGAAGGTTTGTTGAGCCTTTAGTGGTTTTTGTTAGAGATGAAATTGCAATTCCTAATATTGGCGAAAAGCATTACAGAAAATACATGGGCTTTTTACTTACTATTTTCTTCTTTATTTGGATTGTAAACTTAGTTGGTTTAACTCCTTTAGGTATTAATGTTACAGGTAATATAGCTGTAACTTTTGCATTAGCCTTAATGACATTTTTAATAACCCAGGTTACAGCAAATAGTAATTATTGGAAACATATATTTTGGATGCCAGGTGTTCCTGTTCCAATGAAAATAATTTTAGCACCTATTGAATTATTGGGTGTGTTTATTAAGCCTTTCGCTTTGATGATTCGTTTGTATGCAAACATCTCTGCAGGGCATATTGTATTAATGAGTTTAATTGGATTGTTGTTTGTGTTTCATAACTGGTTTGCAAGAGGAGCTTTTTTAGGTTTAACCTTGTTCTTATCTGTTATTGAGTTATTGGTTGCTTTCTTACAGGCTTACATTTTCACAATGTTATCTGCTTTGTATTTTGGATTTGCCGTTGAAGAACACGAACATCACTAATGTTTTTAAATTGTAATTTTTAAATTTTATATACTATGGAAATTCCAGCGATTGTAGGTGCAGGTTTAGTAGTTATTGGTGCCGGTATCGGTATCGGTAGAATTGGTGGTTCGGCAATGGATGCTATTGCAAGACAACCAGAAGCTACAAACAAAATTCAAACAGCTATGCTTATTGCAGCAGCGCTTATTGAAGGTATTGGATTTGCTGCATTATTTGCAGTTTAATCATTTTGAATTAAAACAACTGCAACGGTTGGTTGCAGTTGTTTTTCAACTCAATAAAATTTAAAAAATGGAAAAATTAATTAGCGAGTTTTCAGTAGGATTGTTCTTTTGGCAATCTCTTATTTTCTTAACCCTATTGTTTCTATTGGTAAAATATGCATGGAAGCCTATTTTGAATGCCATTAAAGAGCGTGAAGAAAATATCGAAAATGCTTTGCAAACTGCCGAAAAAGCAAAAAAAGAAATTGAAGAGCTTCAAGCTAAAAATCAAGACCTTTTAAAAGAAGCAAGAGAAGAAAGAGATCAAATCTTAAAAGCCGCCAAAGCCACAAAAGACAAAATGATTTCTGAAGCCAAAAACCAAGCAAAAGTTGAAGGCGAAAAGTTAATTGCTCAAGCAAGAAACGAAATCAATACGCAAAAGAATGCTGCTCTTACCGAAATGAAACAAATGGTGGCTTCTTTCTCTATTGAAATTGCTGAAAAAATAATGAGAAAGGAACTTGGCGAAAAAGGCAAACAAGAAGAATTGGTAAAAACTTATTTAGAAGACATTAAACTAAACTAAAATGAGAGGTCACAAGGCTTCAATTCGGTACGCCAAATCTTTAATAGACTTAGCTCTTTCTCAAGAAATTACAGAAGCGGTTTACAAGGATGTAATTTTAATTAAAGAATCACTTCGTGCAAATCGTGAACTTGTTGTAATGCTTAAAAGCCCCATTATCAAACAAGACAAAAAATCTGTTATTCTTTCAAAAGTTTTTGAAAATAAATTAGGTGACCTTACTCAGGCATTTATTAAAATAATTGTACTAAAAAAAAGAGAATCGATGCTAGTTGACATTTGCAACGACTACATCCACCTTTACAAAGAACACAAAAACATTATTACTGCAGAGGTTAAAACCGCTGCCGTTCTTTCTGACGCAACCAAGAAAAAAATTGGCGAAATGGTAAAGTCAATTGCAGAAGGTAATTTAGAAATAATAGAAACCGTAGATTTAGATTTAATTGGTGGATTTGTTATTAAAGTTGGCGACAAGCAAATGGATGAAAGCATCTCTCAAAAGCTAAACAAAATAAATAGAGAATTTTCTCACAACCCATATATCGTAAAATTATAAACACAACAAGTTATGGCAGAAGTTAAACCATCAGAAGTATCAGCAATCTTGCGAGAACAGCTTGCAGGAATGAAAACTAAAGCTGAGCTAGAAGAAGTTGGAACTGTGCTTCAAGTGGGCGATGGTATTGCCCGTATTTACGGATTATCTAATGTTCAGTATGGTGAGCTTATTGAGTTTTCAAATGGCTCAAGAGGTATTGCACTAAACCTTGAAGAAGACAATGTAGGTGCTGTACTTTTAGATAGCTCTAAAGATATTAGAGAAGGTGATTCAGTAAAGAGAACAAAATTAATAGCTTCTATTCCTGTTGGCGAAGGCTTATTAGGAAGAGTAATTAATACCCAAGGCCAACCAATTGATGGTAAAGGCCCAGTAACAGGTGAATTAATTGAGTTGCCATTAGAAAGAAAAGCTCCAGGGGTAATCTTTCGTCAACCAGTAAACGAGCCATTACAAACTGGTATTAAAGCGATTGACTCTATGATTCCCGTAGGTAGAGGCCAACGTGAATTAATTATTGGTGATAGACAAACTGGTAAATCAACAATTGCTTTAGATACAATTATCAACCAAAAAGAATTTTACGATAGAGGAGAAACTGTTTATTGTATTTATGTTGCAATCGGCCAAAAAGCTTCTACAGTTGCTCAAATTGTTAAAAAATTAGACGATGCAGGTGCATTACCTTATACAGTAATTGTGGCTTCAAATGCATCTGATCCTGCTCCAATGCAGTTTTATGCTCCATTTGCAGGTGTTGCTGTGGGTGAGTACTTTAGAGATACCGGAAGACCAGCATTAATCATTTATGATGATTTATCAAAACAAGCTGTTGCTTACCGTGAGGTGTCTTTGTTATTAAGAAGACCTCCAGGACGTGAAGCTTACCCGGGTGATGTTTTCTACCTTCACTCAAGATTATTAGAAAGAGCCGCCAAAGTAATTGACAACGATGCTATTGCTGCTCAAATGAATGATTTACCAGAAACTTTAAAAGATAGAGTAAAAGGTGGTGGTTCATTAACCGCACTTCCAATTATCGAAACACAAGCAGGAGACGTTTCAGCTTATATTCCTACCAACGTAATTTCTATTACCGATGGTCAAATTTTCTTAGAGTCTGATTTATTCCTTTCAGGGGTTAGACCAGCAATTAACGTAGGTATTTCGGTATCTCGTGTTGGTGGATCTGCACAAATTAAATCTATGAAAAAGGTAGCTGGTACATTAAAATTAGACCAAGCTCAATACCGTGAATTAGAGGCTTTCTCTAAATTCGGCTCTGATTTAGATGCTGCTACAAAAGGTGTACTCGACAAAGGAGCAAGAAACGTTGAGGTTTTAAAACAAGCAGAAGGGTCTCCATTATCAGTTGAAAAACAAATTGCTATCATTTACTTAGGTACAAAAGGCTTATTGAGAAAGATACCTGTGAAAATGGTAAGAACCTTTGAAGAGGAGTATTTAAATTTCTTAGATGCTCAACACAGAGACGTTTTAGATACATTAAAAGCTGGTAAATTAACTTCAGCTGTTACTGATACCTTAGAGCAAGTAGCTGCTGAATTATCAGAGAAATATCAAACCGCTTAAATTAATTAGCTGTGCCAAACTTAAAGGAAGTACGTAACAGAATTACATCGGTAAACTCAACCATGCAAATTACCTCTGCCATGAAAGTGGTAAGTGCTGCTAAGTTGAAAAAAGCACAAGATCGAATTGTTCAAATGAGACCTTACGCCAGAAAGTTGACCGAAATTTTAGGAAGACTTTCTTCTTCTTTAGACACATCTGAAAATGTATTTTCTGTTGAAAGGGAAGTAAAAACAGTTTTACTGATTATAATTACCTCAAACAGAGGTTTATGCGGAGCTTTTAATGCCAATGTGATTAAAAAAGCTCGAGAGATAATGAAATCAGACTCAACAAACGCAACATATAAAGTTGTTACTGTTGGAAAAAAAGGTTTCGATTATTTTAAGAAAACTGATAACATAATTAGCAATGGTAACCTAAAGGCAGACAACCATTTATTGTATGAAAATTTAGAGTTTGGCACTGCAAGCGAAATTCCAAATGCAATAATGGAAGATTACGCTAATGGGAAATATGATAAAGTGGTTTTAATTTACAACCGATTTAAAAATGCAGCGACTCAAATATTAGAAGCTGAACAATTTTTACCTATTGTTAAACCATCTGAAGAGGGCGCCCAAAAAGACAATACAGATTATTTATTTGAGCCTTCGAAAGTAGAAATAGTAGAGAATTTAATCCCTAAATCTCTCAAGACTCAGTTTTATAAGGCTGTTTTAGATAGTAATGCTGCTGAACATGGCGCAAGAATGACGGCAATGCATAAAGCAACCGACAATGCTAGCGACTTGCTTTCTGCTCTTAAATTATCTTACAACAAAGCACGTCAGGCTGCAATTACTAATGAAATCTTAGAAATTGTGAGTGGTGCAAGTGCCTTAGACGACGCTTAAAAAATATATTACAAAACAAAGAGAGGGATTCAGAAATGTATCCCTTTTTTTGTGGTTATATTTTTGATACTTCGGTTGCTTATTTTTATAGCCTATGAAATTTAATCTTTCGCTTAGCTGGCGAATTTACATTAGTATGCTAAGTATAATATTGGTTTCGTTTATCATAACGGGAGCCGCTACATATTATAACTTTATTGAAGAAAGCGAGAGTTACCACAAAGAGCGTTTATCTAGAAAAGAATCGGCCATTTTAACCTCCATCAATTACTACTTTTACCAAGAAAGAGAAGGAGATTTTTTTCCTTTTTACACCAAAGCATTTATTGATAGAATAAATGAATTTTCAGACATTCATGCCCTAACAATTAACCTTTTCGACCTTAACGGGATATTAATAACATCATCAGATTTTATTGAATACGAAAATAGTGGGATGGAAAAGTTTGTTTCCAAAAAGGTGCTTGATGACCTTGAAAATGGAAAAGAATCAGTTTTATTAGATCAAATGAGGGGCGAAGAAGATCATCTTGCGGTATACTCCTATTTAAGAAACCTAGAAGGAAGCCCAATCGCCATAATTAACCTTCCCTATTTTTTTAGTTTAGAACCGTCAAAACAAGAAACATACTCTTTTCTAAAAAGACTTTCACTATTATACTTAATCATATTGGTACCCGCACTTGCATTGGGTTATTACCTTACCCAATACATAACCAAATCGCTCAGAAAAATCGGAGAAAAATTAAAAACTATAAAAATCAATCAAAAAAACGAAGAGCTTCAGTGGGAGGGAAAAGATGAAATTGGCTTACTAGTTTCTGAGTACAACAAAAAAGTAGCTGAGTTAGAAGAAAGCGCCAAAAAACTAGCCCAAACAGAAAGAGAAAGCGCTTGGCGAGAAATGGCAAAACAAGTAGCACATGAAATAAAGAACCCTTTAACCCCAATGAAACTAAGTGTTCAGCAACTTGAAAGAACTTGGAAAGATGGAGGAATAGACTTTGATTCAAGACTCGAACGCTTTGCTAAAACAATGACGGAACAAATAGATGCATTAACGCAAATAGCAAATGAGTTTTCGAATTTTACAAAAATGCCAAAAACAGAAATTACCTCTGTTAACATAAAAGACTCGATTCTTTCGGTTGTTGACTTATTCAAAAAAAGCCAAACAGAAATAAATTTCTCTATAAATTTAGAACATGAAAATGCCTTTGTTTTAGCAGACAAAAATGAGTTTATAAGGGTATTTAACAACCTCATCAAAAACGCAATTCAGGCAATTCCAAAAAACCAAGAAGGAATTATAAAAATTGATATTTTATCTGAGAACAAAAGCTGGAAAATATCAATTACAGATAATGGAGTTGGAATTCCTAAAAACTCAAAAAACAATCTTTTTGTGCCCAATTTTACAACCAAAACAACAGGAATGGGTCTGGGTTTAGCCATGGTAAAAAATATTATTGATGGCATTGGTGGCCAAATATGGTTCGAATCAGAAGAAAATAAAGGAACTACATTTTTTATTTTATTGAACAAGGCATAACACAAAATTCAATTACCTTAGTCTAAAATTAAATTCATGTCAAATATTCTTTCCGAAACACAAAACCAAGTATTAACCTTAAAAATTAACCGTCCTGAAAAACTAAACGCTTTAAACAGAGAAACTATATCTGAATTAGGAAACACCTTAGACGAGGCCATGAATAATAAGGATATAAGAGTGATAATTATTACAGGCTCCGGCAATAAGGCATTTGTGGCTGGTGCAGATATTTCAGAGTTTGCTTCATTCAATAACCAAGAAGGCAAAGACTTAGCTAGAAACGGACAACAAGAATTATTTGACTTAATAGAAAACTCAACCAAACCAGTAATTGCGGCCGTAAACGGTTTTGCTTTAGGTGGTGGACTTGAGCTCGCAATGAGTTGCCATATTAGAGTTGCTTCAGATAACGCAAGAATGGGGTTACCAGAGGTAAGTTTAGGTGTTATTCCTGGTTATGGCGGAACTCAAAGATTACCTCAATTGGTTGGAAGAGGTAAAGCAAATGAAATGATTTTTACAGCAGGTATGATGAAGGCAGACGAAGCCTTAAGTTATGGCCTTGTAAACTATGTTGTGCCTCAAGAAGAGTTATTAACCAAAGCACAAGAAATAGCCTACAAAATATTACCAAACTCTCCAAAAGCCATCGAAAAAGCAATTATTGCAGTTAATGCTGGTTACCAAAGCGGCACCAATGGGTTTGACACAGAAATAAAAGAATTTGGAAACTGCTTCGGCACGGAAGATTTTAAAGAAGGTACTTCTGCTTTCCTAAATAAAACAAAACCAAACTTTACAGGCAATTAAACCATAATTAGTTTTGTTTTCACAAACCTAAGTGAGCAAATCTTTATATCCCTAGAATTTGGTAACAATATAAAAATCACCTTTACGGTGAAAATTATTGTTTGAATCCAATTAAAAAGCTTTTAGGTCAAACTGCTATTTATGGTCTTAGCAGCATTGTGGGTCGTTTTTTAAACTACCTGCTTACCCCTTTGCATACCGACCAGTTTACCACAGATCAGTACGGTATTATTACTGAAATGTATGCCTACGTAGCATTTTTGGTTGTGCTTTTAACATATGGTATGGAAACAGCATACTTTAGGTTTTCATCAAAACACGAGGGCTCAAAAACATCAGTATTTTCAACAGCATTAATTAGCCTTACCATAACAAGTTTTGGTTTTATTGCTTGGGCTTGGGCTTTTCAACAACCTATTGCCAACTGGCTTCAATACCCAAATAACTCCGAGTATGTTTTATGGTTCGCCATAATTGTTGGGCTAGATGCGTTAGGCTCAATACCATTAGCAAAGCTTCGGCAACAAAACAAAGCCTTTCATTTTGCGGGAGTTAACTTATTAAACGTAGCGGTAAATATTGGTTTGAATGTTTATTTTATTGGTTATTGCATGACAATGCATAAGGCGGGCAATACCAACTGGCTTATGGAACATACTTTTAACCCTGAAATTGGGGTTGGTTACGTTTTTATATCAAACCTTATTGCAAGCATTTTTAAGTTTTTAGTTTTAGTTCCAACCATGCTAAAAGGCCACGGTAAACTCCAACAAAAAATACTAAAAGAAATGTTGTGGTTTGGAATACCATTATTACTAGCTGGCTTGGCCGGAATAATTAACGAAACATTAGATAGAATCCTGCTAAAACGCCTACTTTTTGATTCTTTTGGAGAAAAAGCCACTTTGAGTCAGTTAGGAATTTACGGTGCCAACTATAAAATTTCTATCATCATTACCCTTTTTATTCAAGCTTTTAGATATGCCGCTGAACCTTTCTTTTTTGCCCAACAAAAAGACAAAAACGCAAAAAACATCTACGCCAAAGTAATGAACTACTTTGTGGCTGTTGTGGCGTTTATCTTTTTAGGGGTAATGTTTAATATCGAGTACATTAAATATTTTATTCCAAATAGCGCTTATTGGGAAGGGTTAAAGGTTGTACCAACATTACTTTTTGCCAACATTTTTTTAGGAATTTACTACAATCAGTCTATCTGGTATAAACTAACTGATAAAACGATGTATGGGGCCTTAATTGCTGTTTTTGGCGCCTTCATAACTTTGGTGATGAACTTTATTCTAATTCCTAGAATAGGCTATGTTGGCTCGGCTTATACCACTTTGGCTTGCTATTTTTCAATGGTGCTATTTTCTTACTTTCTTGGTCAAAAATATTTTCCAATAACTTACGACCTTAAAAAAATAATAGGCTACTTATTAGGAGCCTTTTTCATTTGGCAATTATGGACATTTGTAAAAATAGATTCTCAGGTATTAAGAGAATTATTTAAATGGTCTGTTTTAACTTTTGTGTTAGGAATATTAATTTTTATTGAAAAACCTTTTCAACAATGGAAACCGAAAAATTAAACGTTAAAGTAATAAACAAAAGCAACAACCCTTTGCCCGAGTATGGCACTGAGCATGCAGCTGGGTTAGATATTAGGGCATTTTTAGAGGAGCCAATTGTTTTAAAACCTTTAGAAAGGGTTTTGGTAAAAACAGGATTGTTTTTAGAAATTCCGGTTGGTTTTGAAGCTCAGGTTAGACCAAGAAGTGGACTAGCATACAAAAATGGCTTAACAGTACTTAACACACCAGGAACTATTGATGCAGACTATCGGGGCGAAGTTGGAGTTATATTGGTCAATTTATCAAATCAAGAGTTTAAAATTGAAAATGGAGAACGTATTGCCCAGTTGGTTTTTGCAAAGCACGAACAAGTAATTTGGCATGCAACCGAAAACCTATCTGAAACCAAAAGAGCGGGTGGAGGGTTTGGCTCTACAGGAAAGCATTGATTATCAAACTAAATTTACTGCAAAGCAGGGGTTTCTGTTAAATTTGCAGGCTAAAATAAAATTGCATGAATATTATTGTTCCAATGGCCGGAATGGGAAAGCGAATGAGGCCACACACATTAACAATCCCGAAACCATTAATTCCAATAGCTGGCAAGCCTATAGTAGAAAGACTTTGTGAAGACTTAGCTGAGGTTTGCGATGAAAAAATTGATGAGATCGGTTTTGTAATTGGAAGATTTGGAGAAGCAGTAGAGAAAAAACTAATTTCTATCGCCGAAGGATTAGGAGCAAAAGGAAAAATCTACTACCAAGATGAAGCCTTAGGAACAGCTCATGCTATATTGTGTGCCGAACCAACCTTACATGGCAAAACAATTGTGGCTTTTGCCGATACACTTTTTAAAGCTAACTTTCAGTTAGATGAAGAAAAAGATGGCATTCTTTGGGTTCAGAAAATTGAAGACCAAAGTCAATTTGGAGTAGTTCAATTAAATAGCGATGGTGCAATTGAAGACTATGTTGAAAAGCCAGAAACTTTTATTTCTGATTTAGCCATGATAGGAATTTATTACTTTAAAGATGGAGATTGGTTAAAAAAGGAACTTGAATATTTAATTGACAATAAAGTAATTAAAAGCGGAGAATATCAATTGCCCGATGCTTTAAGAAACATGACTAAGCAAGGTGCAAATTTTTATCCTGGCACTGTTGATGAATGGCTAGACTGCGGAAATAAAAACGCTACAGTAAATACCAACCAAAGGGTTTTAGAAATTAAAAAATTTAAAGAATCTTTAGTATCAAGCTCCCTATCTTTAAAAAACAGCCAAGTTATTGAGCCCTGCTATATTGGTGATGGAGTTGAATTGGTTAACTCTGTTGTTGGTCCACATGTTTCAATTGGAAAGGGCACAAAAATTGAAAACTCAAGAATTGAAAACTCTGTAATTCAAGAGGGTTGTATCATAAAAAATCAAAATTTCTCAAACACAATGCTTGGCAATGCTGTTCAATTGTATGCAGAACCCGTTTCGCTGAGTCTAAGTGATTACTCAACACAAGGTATTTAATGAAGTTTAATTCGATTTTACTTTTCTTTTTAGTTTTAACTCTTTTGGGTTGCAAGGGCAATAAATCATTAACGTCCGACCAAAAACCATTGTCTCCTGATGAAGCAGAAATAACGGAAAGAGAAGAAATTAGGTTTCAAGAAATATTTTTTGCTGCTACAAAAGAAAAAATGTTAGGCAACAAAGAAGCTGCCTCAGAGCAGTTTCAAAAAGCGCTGCAAATAAACCCAAATAGCGCAACAATTTGGTTTGAATTAGCTTTGATTAGAGAATCCCAACAAAACTATTCTGAGGCTTTACAGTTTGCTGAAAAGGCGGTTGAGTTAGACCCTAAAAACAAATGGTACTTGCTGCTATTGGCTGATTATTGCAAGAAAACCCGTAATTACGATGATGCTTCAAAAATTTACGAAAAGTTAATTGGAATAAACCCAGAAGCAATTGAAAATTATTACGAATTGGCCTCGGTTTACATCATGCAAAACGACCCTAAAA
>JABAYK010000168.1:0-21309 GCA_018609045.1 Flavobacteriales bacterium | reverse complement strand
ACCTTGAGTTAAAAGATCCTGAATCTGCCATAGTAGAATTAGAAAAGTTAATTAACACCTATCCATCTCAAACCCAATATTATGGTTTACTCGCCGAGCTTTACCTCAATAACAACCAACCAGATGAAGCCTTAAAAGCTTATCAACAAATAAAAGAGATTGACCCTAATAACCCATATGTTCAACTTTCGATGGCCGAATATTATGAGGGTGCAGGAAACAAAGAAGAGGCTCGAAAAAGTTTAAAAGAGGCTTTTGCAAATCCTAGTTTAGATATTGATTCGAAAATCAAAATACTACTAAACTTCTACAACAATACTGAAACTGAAAATATAGATTTTGCTTTTGAACTGAACAAAATAAATATTGAAACTCACCCTGAAGACCCAAAAGGTTTTGCCATGTATGCCGATTATTTATATCGCAAAGGCGATTTAAAAGAGGCAAAAGAAATGTACCAAAAGGTATTATCTTTTGACAAAGGCAGGTATTTAGTTTGGAACCAACTTTTGATGATCAACTCCGAAGAAGATGATTACAAGTCAATGGCTCAAAACAGCCAAGAGGCTATGGGGTTGTTCCCAAATTTGCCTAGTTTCTACTTTTTTAATGGTGTTGCTTACTACCAAATGAAAGATTACCAAAAAGCAATAAATGCTTTTGAAACCGGAAAAGAGTTTGTTTTTGATAACCCAATTTTACAAATGCAGTTTTACTCAAACCTTGGTGATGCTTACTATGGGGTACAAAAACACAAACAAGCCTTTGATTATTACCAAAAAGCTTTAGACCTAGACCCAAATAATGCCTACATTTTAAACAACTACAGCTATTATTTATCAGAACTTGAAGAAGATTTAGAAAAAGCAGAAAAAATGTCTAAAAAAAGTAATGAGTTGGCCCAAAATACGCCATCGTATTTAGACACTTATGCTTGGATACTTTTTAAAATGAAAAATTATACAGAAGCAAAAAAGTACCTAGAAAAAGCTTTTGAATCGGGAGGAAAAAACAACGCCGTTTTGCTAAGCCATTATGGAGACATATTGTACCAATTGGGAGATATTGAAAATGCCAAACTAAATTGGAAAAATGCCTTCGAAAAAGACAACTCAGTTGAAGGTTTGAAAGAAAAAATTGAAAGAGGAACATTGTATGAAGAATAAACCCTTTTACATAATTCTCTTTTTAGGTTTGGTTTTGATGGGTTGTAAAAGCCAGCAAAAAATTCAAGGTAAAAAGCTTGCCAACAAAAAAAATCTACCAACTCTATTGCAGTCTGTTGAAAATGCTGAGTTTAAACCAGATTGGTTGGCAGTAAAAGCTTCGGTAGATTTCGAAAAAAACGAAGAAAAAACAGGTTTTAAGGCAAACATCAGAATGAAACGAGACTCTATGATTTGGCTTTCAATTACACCAGTAATTGGGGTTGAGTTAGCAAGGGTTGTTTTAACGCCCGATTCTGTAAAAATGGTAAACCGCCTAGAGGGAACCTACTTTTTGGGCGATTATAATTTCCTTAACAAAACTTTTGATGTTGATTTAGATTATGCCACCATTCAGGCAATGCTTTTAGGTAATTCTCTTAGTTTAGAAGATAACGATAAGCTTGTTGCCTCAATAGACGATGGTGTATATTTATTAAGTGGGCTGAAAAAAAGAAAGCTGCGAAAAAGCTACGAAAAAGAAGAGGCAAAAGGAAACGATGAAAGCATTTTTAGTGCTTGGATAGACCCAATTTCTTTTAAAATTACCCGTCAATCGTTTGTTGATTTTAACACCCAACAATCTTTCGATGTGTTTTATAACGATTTTAAAACTGTAGAAAATGAAGTTTTTCCTCACCAAACAGTAATAACTTTAGAAGCAGAAGAAAAGGTTACAGGTGAAATTTCTTACAGTGGTTTGGTAATTAACCTTGCGAAAAAAATGCCGTTTTCAATTTCAAGTAAATATGAGCCAGTCAAATTTTAAAGTCTTTTTAAGTTTTACTTTCATCATAGTATTTGCTATGGGTGGCTTTGCTCAATCTCGCCAAGAACTTGAAAAAAGAAAAAAGAAAATTACTGAAGAAATTGAATTTAAAAACAAACTCTTAGAAGAAACTCAAAAAAATCAAAAAGCATCATTAGGCCAACTAATTCTGTTAAACACAAAAATTAGTGAGCGAGAAGACCTCATCAATACCATATCGCGAGAATTAACCTTTATTGAAAAGGAAGTTGAAAAAACTTCATCATTAATAAAATCGCTCGAAGCTGACTTACAGCGGTATAAAGATGAATACGCCAAATTAATTTACAATACTTTTAAAACCAAAAACAACTACGATAAGTTAATTTACATTCTTGGCTCTCAGGATATTAACCAAGCTTTTCGCCGATTAAAATACCTGCAACAATATGCCGAATACAGGGTTAACCAAGCTGCATTAATCATTAGAACCCAAGAACAGCTAAACCGCAAAAAAGAAGGCTTAGAAGAAATAAGAAAAGAAAAAGAGGTTTTGTTGAAAGAAGAAAAAGAAGCCTCATCTACACTTTTTGCAGAAAAAAGTCTTCAACAAAACGTTTACAAAGATTTGCAAAACAAAGAAAAACAGCTTCGACAAGAAATTAAAAAGCAACAACAAGAAGCTGAAAAACTTAAAAAGGCCATCCAAAAAATTATTAAAGAAGAGTTAAAACGCCAAGAAGAAGCCAAAAAGAAATCTGGCTTTGCTTTAACTCCCGAAGCCAAAGCACTATCTGATGATTTTCAAAACAACAAAGGAAAATTACCTTGGCCAGTTGAAAAAGGTGTGATTACAGAAAAGTATGGAGAACATCCTCACCCTGTACTGCGTGAAATAAAAATTCAAAATAATGGAATAAACATAGGTACCACAAAAGGCGCAGAGGCTCGCTCTGTGTTTTCTGGTAAAGTTAGTGCTGTTATTGTTTTGCCAGGCTCAGGCATTGCTGTTATGGTTAGGCATGGCGAATATTTATCTGTTTACTCAAACCTTGCTGAGGTTTATGTAAAAAAAGACGATTCGGTAGACATGAAACAAGCCATCGGGAAAATAATTTCTGATACCGAACAAGGCAAAACTGAACTTCATTTCGAACTTTGGAAAGGCCAGGTTACACAAAACCCAGCATTGTGGCTTTACAATGTGAAGTAACGCCTTTTATTTTAACTACATTTGCTCATATTTTAAGCTATTCAAATGATACTTAACGCGATTTTACTTTGGGCCTTAGGCGGACCAGAAATAATTGTAATTCTTTTCGTTGTTTTACTTCTTTTTGGCGGTAGAAAAATTCCTGAATTAATGAAAGGATTAGGAAAAGGAATAAAAGAGTTTAAAAGCGCCTCTTCATCAGAAGACGAAACTAAATCTGGCGAACAAAAAAAAGTTGACGATTAACTCTTAAGCCCTTCTTTTGCTGTGAATACATTCCAAGCCTTTAAAAGTGATTTAAATGCAGGTAAAACTTCTTGCGTTGAAACCACCACAAATTTTATTGACAAAATAAAATCTAACGCGCATTTAAATGCCTTTTTAGAAATATTTGAAACCACCGCGCTTCAGCAAGCCGCTTTGGTAGATCAAAAAATTAAAGAAGGCAAAGGTGGTAAGTTAGCAGGTATGGTAATTGGAATTAAAGACAACATCTGTTACATCAACCACAAGGTAAGTGCCTCATCAAAAATTTTAGAAAACTTCGAATCGCTTTTTTCAGCAACGGCTATCAATAGATTACTCCAAGAAGACGCCATTATTATTGGCCGTTTAAATTGCGATGAATTTGCTATGGGTAGCTCCAACGAAAACTCAGCTTTTGGCCCAGTAAAAAACCCACTAGATACTTCAAAAGTACCTGGCGGTTCTTCAGGAGGTTCTGCGGCTGCGGTTGCTGCAGGTTTATGCCATGCCGCTCTTGGTTCAGATACTGGAGGCTCTATAAGGCAACCTGCTTCATTTTGTGGCGTTGTTGGATTAAAACCTTCTTATGGTAGAATTTCACGCTACGGACTAATTGCTTATGGTTCTTCTTTAGATCAAATTGGGCCATTAACAAACAGTGTTGATGATGCCGCTTTGTTGTTGGAAGTAATGGGTGGTCCAGATGGAATGGATACAACAGCTTTTCAAGAACCAATAGAAAATCTTTTTCCTTTACAAGAAGGTTCATCACCAAAAAATATTGTGTTTTTAGGCGATGCTGTAAACCATCCAAATACAGATCCTGAAATAGTATCCAAAACCAAAGGGTTGGCCGAAAAATTAGAAACCTTAGGCCATCATGTAAGTTTTAAATCGTTTGATTTAATCGATCATTTGGTACCCGCCTACAATGTAATTTCTAATGCTGAAGCCTCTTCAAACCTTTCTCGATACGATGGCGTGCATTATGGTTACCGGAGTAAAGATGCAACTGATATGGAAACTACTTACTTTAAAAGTAGGTCTGAAGGTTTTGGTTGGGAAGTAAAAAGAAGAATTATGCTTGGAAGCTTTGTGCTTAGCGCGGGATACTACGATGCTTATTTCTCAAAAGCCCAAAAAGTTAGAAGGTTAATTCAAGATTACACAAATAAACTTTTTGAAGATGCCGATTTTGTAATTTACCCAACAACACCAAATACAGCTTTCGAAATTGGAGCCAAAACCGACCCAATCGAAATGTATTTGCAAGATATTTTTACTGTTCACGCCAACTTAGCGGGTAACCCTTGTATTTCGCTACCCTTGTATAGACATAGCAATGGTTTACCATACGGAATGCAGGTTATGGCAAATCATTACAAAGAAAAAGACCTGTTGAATTTCTCCAATTTCCTAATTCACACCGTTTAGTTTAAAATTAAACTACACTTTTTTCGTTAACACCCGTTCTCTTGCTTTATTTGTGCTATGGATAAACTACCTCTAGGAAGGTTGCGCCTTTTCGTAATTGCGCTATTTTTTTTGAATTCTATTTCTTCTTTGGCATCTACTATTGATACCAACCTAACCGATTCTGCAAGAATTAAATTGGTGCAAGACAACCTTGAGCTAAAAGCTTTCGATAGCCTTTGGTCTAACCATTGCAACAGTTTAATGGGTTTTCTTTTTGATTCTACCTCATTAAATACTTACGATTATCCTTTCGATTCGATTCCAAAATTTGATGATGCCATATTAGAAGAACGTTTGAAGCTTTTGGATGGAAACACTCCATTCGACTTAACTTTTAACAACCGGGTTAGTGCCTTTATTAATTTATATGCTGTAAAAAGACGTCCATTAACAGAAAAGGCAATGGGTTTATCCTCCTTATATTTTCCTTTGTTCGAGTCTATTTTAGATGAAGAAGGACTACCGTTGGAATTTAAATATTTAGCCATTGTTGAGTCTGCTTTAAACCCAACTGCAAGATCAAGGGCTGGTGCAACTGGTTTATGGCAGTTTATGTATGCTACCGGAAAAATGAATGGTCTCGAGGTAACATCATACCAAGATGATAGAATGGACCCTATAAAAGCTACCTATGCGGCTTGTAAATATTTTAAATCCCTTTACAAAATTTATGGTGATTGGACTTTGGTTTTGGCAGCATACAATTGCGGGCCAGGCAATGTAAATAAGGCCATAAGAAGGTCTGGATACCAAAGAGATTATTGGAAAATATTTCCTTATTTACCACGTGAAACAAGAGGTTATGTACCAGCATTTATCGCTGTTAACTATATAATGAATTATCCTGCCGAGCACAATTTATATCCTTTAAAGCCCATGTTTACTTTCTTTGATTTTGACACACTCATCATCAATAAAAAATTAAAGTTTGAGCAAATTGCTTCTGCTTTAAACATTACTATGGAAGAATTGAGGTTTTTGAACCCATCCTACAAAAAAGACTTTATTCCCTATAATGGAAAAAACCATGTTTTAAGGTTACCAAAAGAGCAAGTAGGGGTATTCGTTTTAAACGAAGATTTAATTTATGAATACGACCAACCTTTAGCCCATACCGATTCTGATGGAAGAAAATATGTTTGGGAAGATAAAGAGATTATTCACAGGGTGAGTTCAGGACAATACTTAGGCTCTATTGCTTCTAGATATGGAGTTTCTACAAACAGTTTAATGGAGTGGAATAACTTGAGATCAACCACAATTCATCCTGGTAAAGAGCTAATTATTTACAAAAGCGAAAAAGTTTATTTGCCAGAAAAACCAAAGGTTGAAACGGCTCAGACTGAAACGGATAGTCAAAAAAATAACACAACTATTTATTACCAAGTTCAGGAAGGGGATACCTTGTGGGACATTGCAAAGCAAAAGGGAATTGATGTGGCAGCTCTTAAAGAGCTAAATAAAAACCTCGATACACAAAAGCTTAAACCGGGCGAAAAAATTGTAATCAGCAAAGCGGGCTAATTGAAAAATTATTTCATCTTTTTATTTGTTTTTTTATTGCTTATTGGATGTGACAATGCTGATAGAAATAGCTATTTACCCGGCTACTCTGGTCAGGTTGGAGAAGTAGTAGTGGTTTGCTCAAAACAAAGTTGGCAAGGCGCTTTAGGCGATGAAATTAGAAATGTAATCTCACAGCCTCAATATGGTTTACCACAAGAAGAGGCTAAGTTTTCAGCAATTCAGGTAAATAACGCAAACTTCAACCGGGTGCTAAATACTCATCGAAACGTTTTTAACGTAATCATAAACGATTCAATAAAAACAGAAGGGCTTAAGTTTAAAAAAAACAAGTACGCCAAAGGCCAAATGTTTGTTGAAGTAAAAGCTAAAACTTATGAGAATGCGCTAAAAATCACAAAAGAAAATAACAATGGTATTGTATCCCTTTTTGAGAGAGCTGAGTTAAATAGAATAATTGCACGAAATAAAAAGCTAGGACCAAAAGCCGAAAACAAAAAAATTGAAGAGCAATTTGGAGTAGACCTTTTTCTTCAAAAAGATTTTGAATTAAGGGTTATAAAGCCTGGCTTTGCATGGGCAAGATTAGAAAGAGAAAGACCTGTTGGAGGATACCAACACCAAATTGACCAAAATATTATTATCTCTGAAACTGATTATACTGATAGAACACAGTTTTTAGACAGCCTATTGAACCGCCAAAGAGATGATATTTTTAAAAAAATACCTGGACCTACTGAAAACTCCTTTGTAACAACAGATTATGAGTTTGTGCCACCAATATACCGAGAAATTGAAATAGAAAAAACATACACAAAACAGGTTAATGGTTTGTGGAAAATGGAAAACAACTTTATGGGTGGGCCTTTTGTTGGTGTTTCTTTTGTTCATCCAAAAAAAGATAAAATCATCAATATATACGGTTTTGTTTTTGCTCCTCAATTTAACAAAAGAGAATACCTAAGAGAGCTTGAAGCAATAATTCGTTCAATCTCTTTTACCAAATAAAACAACCTTTTACCGAACTTTTTTAACTCATTGTCGTAAAGAGTTTTATTAACAAAATGTTTAATTAATTTTACAAACAGGAGGTTGCTTATTTCATTATCTTTTTTAATACTTACCCATTTAGTGATTTGCCAAACATTTACAAGTGCAAGAGATGGAGTTTTTGATGATGATAACACTTGGGTAGGTGGTGCAGCTCCAAATGATAAATTTGGAGGAAGCACTGTGGTAAATATTAATCATGATGTAACTTTTGACCAAGAAATTAATGTTGAAGACAATGCTGTATTAAATATCAGCGGCTCAGGGTCCTTAAAAAACATTGCCCAAAACAAAAAGTTTAAGGTAGTTGATAATGGCACTGTCAACGCTGTTAGAGATATGATAGTTGGTCACTTTGATGTTGAAGATAATGGAAGTTTTACAATTGATGGAAGTTTTTCCTCTCAAGAGTTACACATAAAAGATAACTCAACTTCTGTTTTTAATGGATCTGTTTTGGCAAAGAAAAATTTTGAAGTTAAAAATGGAGGATCAATTACTTTAAATGGTCCCTCGGTTTTTGAAGATGGTGTTGATATTAAAGATGATGCCATCATTAATACTGGAGCTAATGGAGTTATTACAGCTGAAAAAGATGTAAAAATTGAAGACGATGCTACGGTTAATTTTGAAGGAAACCTAATTGTTGATGGCGATTTAGAAATTAAAGACGATGTTTCTTTTACAAGCAACGGAACTATTCTGGTTGAAAATGATTTTCTTTTAAAGGATGATGTTTCTGTTACTCTTAATAGTGATTTAAGGGTAAATGATGATTTAGAACCTGGTGACGATATTAATTTAACCATAAACGCAAATGCTTACATTGCTGATGATTTAAAATCCTCGGGTGGTGCAAATATTACCATTGGGCCAAATTCTATTGTTCAAATTGTTGATGTTTTAGATCATGATGGTGCAACTCTCACTATTAATGGAGCCTTAATTGCCCAAGGTTTAGGTAACACTAATGAAAGTGTTAATGGCGCTACAATAAATGGCTCTGGTCTACTTCAAATTGGTGGGGTCGGAATAGATAATAATGGTACAATTTCAGGTTCCTTAGATGTTTGCTCAGGCACCGGAACTAGTCCATTTACAGGTGGATGAGTAAGTGGCGGAGCAACTATTTGTTCAAATAGTGGAGCAAATTTCCCTATTATTCCTGGCGCTCCACTTGCTATTGATTTAATCTCTTTTGACGCAACATTAAATGAAAATAAAGAGGTTGATTTAGTTTGGATTACCTCTAGTGAACTTAATAATGATTATTTCACCATTGAAAGATCAAACGAAGATTTAAACTTTATTGCAATAGAACATATTCCTGGGGAAGGCACAATAAACGAAATCAAAGAATATAACTATACTGACAAAGAACCAATTAAGGGAAAATCTTATTACAGATTAAAACAAACCGATTTCGATGGTAAATCTGAAACTTTTGACATGGTTTCGGTAGTTTTTGAATCTGAAGCGGAAATTGAAGTTGTTCTTTACCCAAACCCATCAAATGGAAGTGACAATATTTTTCTTAAAGTTCCTTCATCAGAAGGCGAAAACTTTAATGTTTTAATAAACGACTTATTTGGTAGAGATTTTATTTCTGATTTAACATTTATTGAACAGAATGACCACACCTTAATTATTATCGATTTCGATAAGCAATTACCAAAAGGTTATTACCTAATTAATATTGTAATAAAAGGTGAAATAATTACCAAAAAACTTGTTGTAGAGTAATTAATCTACCAGATGTAAATCAATTTTTACAGGCAGGTGATCACTAAATCCGCCTACATAAGAAAAGCCAACAAAAGTTCTAAAAGGCTGAACACCATAATGTTTTTTATCATCTTCTAACAAAAACGGCAAAGCACAAGGTGTAACAGAGTTAGCGGTATATTGATAACCCTTTTTAGAGTTAATAATTCCTTTACTCAAAATAATTTGGTCTAAATATGCCCAATCTCCCTGGTATTTATGAGAGCCCGGAAAGTTTAGTTTTTCTGCCATTAAGTTTCGTAAATAAATTTGATTGTTAACCGGTGAGGTTAAAAATTCTCTCATACTTTGGTTTTCAGGTGAGTCGTTAAAATCTCCCATAATTACCAATTTTACATAAGGGTTTTTTAAATAAAGGCTATCACAAACTTTTTTCAGGGTTTGGGCTACAAAAACCCTAGCGGGCTCAGTTTCTAATTGGCCTCCCCACCTTGATGGCCAATGATTCACAAAAAAGTTAATCGTATCGTTTTCAAAAGCTAATTGGGTCCACAAAATATCTCTAGTATGATAAGAAGTATCCCAAGGAAAAACAATTGGAATTATTTGTTCTGATACAAGAGAAAAGGTTTCAGAATTATACAACAATCCAACATCAATACCTCTTCGGTCTTTACTCTCGAAATGTGATATTTTATAATTAGCATTTTTTAAAGGTGTGGAATAAATAAGTTGCTCAAGAACACGTCTATTTTCTATTTCACAGAGCCCAACAACTTCAGGAGGTGTAAAGCCCCCACAAGCCATAATAGCTTTTGACGTGCGTTTTAACTTATCATAAAACTTATAATTATCCCAATGTCTATCTCCATCTGGAGTAAATTCTTCATCCCTTTTATTTGGGTCATCAACAGGATCGAAAATATTTTCTACGTTGTAAAAAACTACCCTTAGCGTGTTCTCATCTCTCTCAAAATTACTAGGGTCTATTTGAGAAAACCCAAATAGTTGAAACATAATAAAAGAGAAAAAAGCAAAAATTCGCATGCTTAAAAGTACATGTTTTTCCAAGAAACTAATTATTAAAATGTTATGCTTGGGTTAGGGATGGATTTTTCATTTTCATCAGCTTCATTACAGTTATGGTAAGATCTAAAAACAGAATTCTTGGGTTGGCATTCCGCTCAATGTGATAAATTGATTCGTTAAATAAATCCATGTAGGCTTTAAGGTTTCCTTGATGCACAAAAGGAGCAAAATTCTTCACAAATTTAGATTCTTCACCACCTAGTTGAAGTACATCAAAACCTTTGTGGTTTAATACCATAGCTTCTCTAAAAATATGAAGACCGAACTCTAAAAATGCCTTTTGTTTCTCTCTTCCAATAACAGAAATGCCTTCAACCCATTCTTGAATTCCAACCAAATCTTTTCTAAATGCTAAACGCATCCAATCAATAAAATTATTTCGATTAAATAAAACAACTTCATTGTGTTGTAAAAGCTTTAAGGCTTCATTATAACTTCCGTTGCACAAGTTATTAATGGTAATTACTTGATCTTCACCAATAGAATAATTTTTTTGAAGTGCAGCCTTAATTTCTTCTTTATGAAGTCTTTTAAATTGAACTATTTGTGTTCTCGATAAAATGGTGGTGATAATTTGCTCTTGGTCTTCGGCAACAAGCAGAAAAACAGTTTTTTCAGGCGGCTCTTCAATAACTTTTAAAAGCTTGTTACTAGCAGAAGGATGAAGTTTTTCGGCCATCCAAATTACAACCACTTTAAAATCGCTTTCGAAAGGTTTTAGGTAAACATCTTTTAAAATGTCTTGCGCTTGATGCACATTTATTATTCCTTGTTTGTTACCAACGCCAATAAATTCTAACCATTGGTTTAAATCTAAGTACGGGTTTTCTAAATAAGCCTCTCTAAACTGCTTTAAAAAAGGTTTACTAGTAGGGTTTCTTTTTACCTCAGCTGTAGTATTTACAGGAAAAATAAAATGTAAATCAGGGTGAATTAGTTTATCACACTTTGCTTTGGCCGATGTTTGATCAATTTTTGAGTTTGAACAAAGTATTTCTTTGGCGTAAGTAATTGCCATTGGTAATGTTCCAAAACCCTGATTACCTAAAAATAATTGGGCATGAGGTACTCTGTTTTCATCAATAGTTTGCTGAAGGTGCTTTTTTACTTCAACTTGGCCTATAATATCCTCAAATTTCATTGTTGGCAAAGTTAATAAAGCCTTTAAGTAAAAGTGCTTTGTTTATTAAATGCGAGGGTATACATTTGCTACAAACCAAATAGAATGATTACAGTAAACGACATAAATTTTTCAGGAAAAAGAGCCTTAATTAGAGTTGATTTCAATGTGCCACTTAATGATGATTTAAAGGTAACAGACGATACTAGAATACGAGCCGCTTTGCCAACCATTAAAAAAATTATTGCTGATGGTGGAAGTGTTGTTTTGATGTCTCACTTAGGAAGGCCAAAAGATGGGCCAGAAAATAAATTTTCTTTAAACAACATAGCCTACAAAATAAATGAACTACTTGGTGCTGATGTAATTTTAGGTGGCGATTGTATTGGCGAAGAAGTTTATAAAAAATCAGCAGATTTAAAAGCTGGTGAAATATTGCTTTTAGATAACTTAAGGTTTTACAAAGAAGAAGAAAAGGGTGATAAATCTTTTGCCGAAAAATTAGCAAAACATGGTGATTATTACGTAAACGATGCATTCGGTACAGCCCATAGAGCACATGCTTCTACAGCTATTATCGCTGATTTTTTCGAAGAAAAAAAAGCTTTTGGTTTATTAATGGCTAATGAAGTTTTAAGCCTAGAAAAAGTATTAAGTAAACATGATAAGCCTTTTACTGCTGTAATTGGAGGTGCTAAAGTCTCCTCTAAAATTTCTATCATAAAACATTTATTAGATAAAATTGATAACCTTATAATTGGTGGTGGAATGGCCTACACATTTGCTGTTGCAGAGGGGGGAACGGTTGGAAACTCCTTAATAGAAAATGACTTTGTAAATGAAGCTAAAAGCATCATGGAAGAAGCTGATAAAAAGGGTGTTAGAATATTATTACCTCAAGATACATTAGCAGCCAAATCTTTTAGTAACGATGCTGAAAAAGCCGTATTTCCTACCAATGAAATTCCAGAAGAATGGATGGGAATGGACATTGGAGAAGAGGCTATCAATCATTACAAATTATGCTTAGAAGAATCAAAAACAATTTTATGGAATGGCCCAATGGGTGTTTTTGAGTTTTCGAACTTTGCAGAAGGAACCAAGCAAATTGCTTACGGTATTGTATCAGGAACCGAAAGAGGTGCTTATTCTCTTGTTGGTGGTGGTGATTCTGTTGCGGCTGTTAACCAATTAAATTTAGCAGAACATGTAAGTTATGTTTCAACTGGCGGTGGTGCTATGCTTGAGTATTTAGAGGGAAAAGTGCTTCCGGGGGTTGCTGCTTTGTTGGGTTAGTTATAAAACTATCTCCTCCGAGGTTTCATCTTCAACTAAATCATCTTCGCTTAAATACCCTTTTACCCACCCAGCATCGGTTAAAAGAGGAATAACCCAACCCGAGAAATTACCCAAGGGTAAATAAAGTATTGACTTTTGTTTTTGGTCTTCATCAACCAATTGCCATTTTTTATTTATTCCTTCAAAAATAAACACCAAAAAACTCAATATTAAAAGAGTTTTAAAAACCCCGAAAGCTAAACCTCCAAGTTTATTAAAAAATCCTAACGCTAAAATATCAACCAACTTTTCAATCAGTTTTCCAACTAAATTAACCAAAATAACTACAACAATAAAAGTTGCCGAAAACGCTATTATTGGAATCCATTTAGCTTCTACCTGAAAATTTGTTTCTATTAATTGTTGGGCATGCTCCGGAAAATAAATAGCACAAAAAACACCCAAAATCAGAGCTAATAATGAAAAAACTTCAACTATTAATCCTTTTCTAAAACCTTTGTAGGCTCCCCACAAAAGTGGCAATGCAAAAACAATATCTACCAAACTCACGTTTTCAAAAATATGTTGAAACCTTGCTTTCAAAACAAGAAAAAACTTCAGTTTTCAAAAGGCTTGCGTTAACAGTAAAATTAGCTTTGTAATATGGATGTAGTATTTGAAAAAGATTGGCAAAATGCCTTAAAAAAAATCCAAACTGTGTTTGGAGATAATATTGATTTACAAGGAGCCTTGTTTATTATTGGAGTGCATGAATTAGGCAAAGGAAAAAGACGCTTTTCAAAAGACCAAAAATTAGATTTACTACACATTGCTGTTTGCAGGCTTCTAAGCGATTATGGGTATTTCGAATTTGAGGGAACAGATAAAGATGGATGGCCTCACTACAAGCGCAACGAGAAACTTCCTCACTTAAAACCTTTAGAACAAGAAAAGCTAATTAAACAGGCAATTGTCAATTACATGGATAAGTTATAACCGTTTTTTTGGTTACCTCATCTTCTATCAAAGTAATAAACTCATCACCACAAAGTGAATCATCACCTAAAACAACCGTAACAGGCGGAAAACCAGTATCTATTGTAGTTTCTGTTACTTTAAATGCTGATACTTTTAATACCGCAGGTAAAGCAAACTCATGCGTAGAAAGTCCATTAAAGTCTGTGTAGGCTGTATCTGCCACTACACATCCAGGTTCTGTACAATAAATTATTACCCTAGCATCGCCAACAGGGGTACCATCAAATCTTAAAACTGTAATTTCTGCACGGGGTGGTTCAACCTCATTACATGCTGCCATAGCAAGAACAAATAATATTGGCGCTAAAATTGTTTTCTTAAGATTTTTCAAGCTTTTATTGTTAACGTTTCGATAAAACTTACATTTACAGAACCACAAATATAGAAAAAGAAGATATGAAGCCCTTATTGACAATTACACTTGCTATTTTATTTGGAATTAACCTATCAATTGCCCAAGAAAAAGAAAAATTAGTTTTAATATCAACTAACAAGGGAGATATTAAAATAAAATTATACAACGAAACCCCTAAACACCGCGATAACTTTTTAAAATTAGTAGACGATAAGTTTTACGAAGGTGTTACATTTCATAGAGTTATCAATCAATTTATGATTCAAGGTGGTGATCCCCTTTCTAAAAAAACTGATTCAACAGGAAGAATTGGCAACGGCGGCCCAGGTTATACTTTAGATGCTGAAATAGTTCCTGGTTTATACCACAAAAAAGGCGCTTTAGCTGCAGCTAGATTAGGAGATGATGTTAATCCAACCAAAAAAAGTTCTGGATCCCAGTTCTACATTGTTCATGGAAAAACATTTTCTACAACTGATTTAGATAAACTTACAGAACAAAAAAATAATCAAATGAAACAAAAGGGTTTTACTGATTTTTTACAAAACCCTGAAAATAAAGAGTATTCTGATAGGTTTAACAAAATACAATCTGAAAGAGATCAAGCTGCTTTTAAAGTGTTTATAGAAGAAGTAACACCTTTAATCGATGTTATTTTCGAATCTCTTCTAAAATATGAATACACGGCCACCCAAAAGGCAATTTATGGAACCCAAGGTGGCGCTCCTCATTTAGATGGAGACTACACAGTTTTTGGGGAAGTAGTAGAAGGAATTGAAATTGTTGACAACATTGCTGCTGTGCCTGTTGATGGAAAAAGTAAGCCTTTAGAAGATGTTATAATCGAAAAGATGAAAGTGGTTAAAAAGTAATACATAATTTCGCGGCTTCAAAGCAAACCTTATGCTAGAAAAAATTGAAGCATATTTAAAAGAAATAGAAAGTTTTTCAACTTCATCAAAAGAGGAGTTAGAACAATTTAGAATAAAGTTTATTGGTTCAAAAGGACTTTTAAAAGATTTATTCGATGATTTTAAAGCTGTTCCTAAAGAGCAAAAAAAAGAAGCTGGTCAAAAACTTAATGCTTTAAAAAATTCAGCTACCGAAAAATTTCAAAATTTACTCAACAATCTTTCAAATCAAACTGAAAGTAAAACTGAAAATTTTGATTATAGTAGACCTGGAACTCCAATAAATTTAGGTTCTCAACATCCTGTTTCTATTGTTATAAAAGAAATGTGCGATATTTTTTCGCGTATTGGGTTTACCGTAAAAGAAGGTCCTGAAATTGAAGATGATTGGCACAATTTTACTGCATTAAATTTTCCCGAAGAACACCCTGCTCGAGATATGCAGGATACTTTCTTCATCAATAGTGAAAGTCAGCACGCTTTAAGAACCCACACCTCATCTGTTCAAATACGTGTAATGGAAAACGAGAAACCTCCATTGCGTATTATTGCGCCAGGTAGGGTTTTTAGAAACGAAGCTATTTCTGCTCGTTCACACTGCATTTTCCATCAAGTGGAAGGTTTTTACATTGATAAAGATGTTTCTTTTGCTGATTTAAAGCAAACTTTACAGTATTTTGCTAAAGAATTTTTTGGAAAAGCAAAAATTAGGTTGCGTCCATCTTATTTTCCATTTACCGAGCCAAGTGCCGAAATGGATGTATATTGGGGATTAGAAACTGAAACCGATTACAAAATAACCAAAGGTACAGGTTGGTTAGAAGTGCTTGGTTGCGGAATGATAGACCCAAATGTTTTAGAAAATTGTGGTATCGATTCAAAAATATATTCAGGTTATGCTTTTGGTATTGGCGTTGAAAGAATTGCAATGCAACGCTTTAATATACCTGATATTAGAATGATTTTTGAAAATGATATTAGATTTTTAAATCAATTTAAATCGGTAATATAAAATTGTTATTTTTAAACTTTTGATAGCAATTTTTGAAAATATTGAATAATTAGGACTAAATAGTTTTCTTTGCAGTCCATTTTTAAACTTAAACCTTAAAAAAATGTCAGAAGTACACGACAAAGTAGTTTCAATCATCGTTGATAAATTAGGTGTTGACGCTAGCGAAGTAAAAACAGAATCAAGCTTTACTAACGATCTTGGTGCTGATTCATTAGACACAGTAGAATTGATAATGGAATTCGAAAAAGAATTCAACATTGCAATTCCAGATGATCAAGCAGAAAATATTGCTACCGTTGGTGAAGCAGTAAAATACATTGAAGAGAATACAAAGTAATTCTTAAACCCCACACATGGAAAATAGGCGAGTTGTAGTTACCGGTTTAGGTGCCCTTACTCCCATTGGAAATACCGTAGATGAATTTTGGAACGGTATTAAAAATGGTGTTAGTGGAGCGGCCCCTATTACGTTGTTTGATGCCTCAAACTTTAAAACGCAATTTGCATGTGAGGTAAAAAATTATGATCCATCTGCGTTTTTCGATCGCAAAGAAGAACGTAAGATGGATCGTTTTGCTCAATTTGCCATGGTTGCTGCAGATGAGGCCATTAAAAATAGTGGTCTTACTGATTTTGAGTACGACCCTGATAGAATTGGGGTAATTTTTGGATCTGGAATTGGTGGATTAATTACTTTCCAAGAAGAAGTTAAAAGCTATGCTTTGGGTAACGGAACTCCAAGATTTAATCCATTCTTTATTCCTAAAATGATATCGGATATTGCAGCAGGTAATATCTCGATTAAACATGGTTTTAGAGGTCCAAATTTTTGCACTGTATCAGCATGTGCTTCAGCAACTCACGCTATAATAGACTCTGTAAATTACATTAAACTTGGTAAAGCTGATGTAATAATTTCTGGAGGAGCCGAAGCTGCTGTTTGTGAGAGTGGTGTTGGTGGTTTTAATGCAATGCACGCCCTTTCTACTAGAAACGACGAACCAGAAACTGCATCTAGACCATTTGACAGTACAAGAGATGGATTTGTGTTAGGTGAAGGTGCAGGTTGCATTATTCTTGAAGAATTAGAACATGCCAAAAAGCGTGGTGCAACAATTTATGCCGAATATGTTGGCGGAGGTATGTCAGCAGATGCTTATCATTTAACAGCTCCTCATCCTGAGGGTTTAGGTGCATTAAATGTAATGAGAAATGCTATCTCAGACGGAAATATTACACCAGAAGATATAGATTATGTAAATGTTCATGGAACATCTACTCCATTAGGCGATATTGCTGAATCAATTGCTATTAAAAAAGTATTTGGTGAGCATGCCTATAATTTAAACATTAGCTCAACAAAATCAATGACAGGTCATTTGCTTGGCGCTGCAGGAGCGGTAGAAGCAATTGCTTGTATTATGGCTGTAAGAGAAAATATTATACCTCCTACAATTAACAACAAACATTTTGATGAACAAATTGATAGTAAACTCAATTTTACCCTAAATAAGGCTCAAGAAAGAAATGTTAGAGCTGCATTGAGTAACACATTTGGTTTTGGGGGTCACAATGCTTCAATTATTTTTAAAAAGTATTCCGCTTAACTTGAATATTCTTTCTTTTTTTAGCGGATTATCTGAAGCTGAAAAAAAATTTCAACAAGAAATAAAAATACTTACTGGATTTAAGCCAAAAAATATTGGCTTATATAAAAAAGCTTTTACCCATAAATCTGCCCATGAAGCAGAGCACAATGAAAGACTTGAATTTTTAGGAGATTCTATTCTAAATTCAATAATTTCTGAGTATTTATTTGAACATTACAAGCAAAAAAACGAAGGTTTTTTAACCCAAATGAGGTCGAGGATTGTTAGCCGAGAAAGTTTAAACAGACTTGGAAAAAAAATGCTATTAAAAGACCTAATGGAATACAAGCAAAATGTAAATTTTAAAAATTCCAGTGTTTTAGGAAATACATTCGAAGCCCTTATTAGTGCGGTATATCTAGATTTAGGATACCAAAAAACGTATCAATTTGTTACCAATAAAATTATTAATCCTTATATCAATTTATCTAAACTAGAAAGCACTGAAATAAACTTTAAAAGTCAACTGTTAGAATGGTGCCAAAAAGAAAAAAAAGAGCTTAGTTATTCTATAGCTACAATACCAAGCGATAAACCAACACCAATGTACGAGGCAATTGTATTTATTGATGGTATTGAATATCAAAAAGGTAATGGAAGATCGAAAAAAAGAGCCGAACAATTTGCTGCTGAAAAAACAATTAAACAAAGTTTAAACCTCAAATAATACAAAGTGTTATTAGTACACTTTGTAAAAGTTTAGTTTTGTTATAACATGAAGAAAACCATATTGTCTTTTGATTTAGATTATGACTACATAATTGTAGGTATATCTTGTCATTATAAAGATTATAGGTTAGTATTTTTAATCAACCAAAACTTAGGTCTTCATTTTGTAAAACAGGCAGACCATATTTTGAACATAAAAAATAGTGAAAACCAACAATTTTTTTCTTTGTTTAAAGATCAAAACGTACAAGAAGAAATAAACTTTTATTTATTAAATAATAGAAGTGAGTTTGGTTATTTAATACCAGAATATAAACAAGCAGATTATATTTTTATAGCTGAAAATACCGAAGAAAGTATAATTGAACAACTCAATTATTTGGGAAAAATAAAAAATATTAATGGCGTATTAACTGCCTTTAATATTGATTTTGAGTTACTTAAAAATAAATCGAATTTAATATTTGAATAATAAACACCATGCATAAATTAGAAAATAAAACAAAAATTGTTGCCACTTTAGGTCCGGCATCTTCAAATAAAGCGGTTTTAAAAACCATGATAGAATCAGGAGTAAATGTTTGTAGAATAAACTTTTCTCATGGTTCTTACGAAGCTCATCAAGAAGTAATAAACACAATTCATGAAATAAATGATGAATTAAATTCTAATACAGGAATTTTAACAGACTTACAGGGTCCAAAAATTAGAATTGGTGAATTAAAAGATAATGGTTTTGTAATTAACGATGGCGACATTTTAAATTTTACCACCGATAAGATTATTGGCACCAAAGAACTTATTTACATCAACTACAAAGATTTTCCTAAAGATGTTAAACCTGGTGAGAAAATTTTGATTGATGATGGAAAATTAATGTTGGAAATATTAGAAACCAACAATGAAGATAAAGTAAGAGCTGTTGTATTACACGGTGGTAATTTATCATCTAAAAAGGGAGTTAATCTTCCTAATACAAAAATTTCGTTGCCTTGTATTACACCTAAAGATGAAGAAGATTTAGTTTTTGCTTTAGAAAATGATGTTTCTTGGATTGCTTTATCTTTTGTTAGATCAGCTAATGATATTCATGAATTAAGGGCAAAAATTCAAGCAGCAGGAAAAACTTCTCAAATTATTGCAAAAATTGAAAAACCTGAAGCTATTGAGAATCTTGAAGAAATTATTGAAGCTGCAGATGGATGTATGGTTGCAAGAGGAGATTTGGGGGTAGAAATACCAATGCAAGATGTTCCATTATGGCAAAAACAAATTGTTAGAATTTGTCAGCGAAAATCAAAGCCTGTAATTATTGCTACCCAAATGATGGAAAGTATGATTACAAGTATTTCTCCAACTAGGGCAGAAGTAAATGATGTTGCAAATGCTGTTTTAGATGGCGCTGATGCCGTTATGTTAAGCGGAGAGACCTCAGTAGGTAAATTTCCAATTGAAGTGATTAAAGCCATGTATAAAATCATTATTCGAATTGAAAGAAAAGGTGATATTTATTTCAAAAAAATTGAGGCAGATCCAGATCCCAACAGAATAATTTCAGATATTATTTGTGAAAGTGCTACTAAAATGGCCAAAAAAGGTAAAGCAAAGGCAATTATCACCATGTCTTTTTCAGGCTATACAGGTTATAAACTTTCTTCTTACAGACCAGATAGTGATATCTATGTATTTACAGCAAATAAGGGAATTTTAAATACCTTAAGTTTAGCTTGGGGTGTTAGAGGTATTTACTACGATAAATTTGTAAGTACAGACCACACTATGGATGATATTAGATTTATTCTAAAACAAAAAGGCTGTGTAGTTGAGGGAGATATCATTATTAACATTGCTAGTATGCCAATTGCAAGTAAAGGCATGAGTAATATGATGAAAATGAGTGTAGTTTAACCTACTCAGATTTTGGTTTAATGGTTAAGCCATCAAGCTTAACCTCTTTACCATCTTCGTAATAAATTCTTACTAAAACACTACCATCAGGATTATAGCGGGTCCAAATTTTATCTTTTACCCCGCCTTCATATTTTCCTTGAAGTTTTCTATTGCCGTTTTGGTGATAATAAGTGTGCTTACCTTCGGGAGTTCCAACGGCGTAGGCTCCTTCAAAAGCAAGTACCTCATAATTGGTATAATATTGTTTCCAAATACCATTTTTTAATCCGCCAGAGTACTTTCCTTCTTCTCTGTAATCTCCATAATTTACTATCCAATTACCTTCTTGGTAACCATCAATATATTCTCCTTGAGTTATAATATTTCCTTCTAAATCGTATTCGTATAAATAACCATCTTCTTTGCCCCTTCTAAAATCTTCTTCGCGTAATAGTTTTCCATTCTTGTAATACCATTTCCATTTGCCTTGCTCTAATCCACCCAAAGTGTATTTGCCAGTTTGTTCTATTTCACCGGTTTCAAAATAAAATTTCCATTCTCCAAATCTTGCACCTTCTTTAAACTCTCCCTCAGCTTTTACTTTACCCGTTTCAAGAAAATACTCTTTCCAAAATCCTTGTTTTATACCTTCATCATCAATAATTCCTTCACTAAGCAACTTACCATTTCTATAAATTTTTGCATTAGTAACTGCACCAGAAGAATCGTAATTTTTAGAAACTCCCTCTAAAACACCATCTCTGTAGCTATTTAAAGAACTTATTATTCCATTAGTATAATAAGTTGTTTTTATTTCTAAATTTTGAAGTTCTTCTGCATTTTCAACTACTTCGCCTAAGCTATATTTTGTTGTAGAGAGTAAAATACCTTTTTTTGAATATTCTCTAAAGTATCCGTTTTTTAAATCATTTAAATATTCACCTTCCCATTTTACTTGATCTAAACCTTCGTAAAATTCCATGTATTTTCCTTGCTTTAAACCATTTTTATCTACTTGATTTATTACGTCTGTTGTTCTAATAAAATCATTTTCGTACCTAGAAATTCTTACTGGAGCTCCTTCTAAATTATATTCAAAGGCAAGACC
>JABAYK010000193.1 GCA_018609045.1 Flavobacteriales bacterium | reverse complement strand
GCCAATTGTAATTATGTAGATTCATTTACAGTTACCCAACCTGATAGTTTATCATTAGTGCTAACAGGTTTTTCTGATATTTCATGTAAAAATTTTGCAGATGGAATGGTTTCGGTACAAGGCACAGGAGGAACATCTCCTTTGTTTTACAACTGGTCTTCAGGAACAGGAGGATTGTTCGATACGGTTTCTCAATCAGTTGACACAACTTTTATTACAGTAACTTTAGATGATATAAATGGATGTGGAGTAAAAACATTGACGCAATCTATTTTTGAGCCAGACTCACTTTCCATACTTTTATCTGCAACTAATATTAGTTGTTTCGGTTTTTCAGATGGTGAAGTAGAGGGGTTTGTTTCAGGTGGAAATGGAGGATATGTTTATTCTTGGTCTGCCGGAACTGGCGGTGCAACCAGTTCAATTACCAATGGATTAGATTCTGGAAAAGTTGTGTTATCTGTTACTGATAGTAAAGGATGCCCTTCAGTTTCAGATTCATTAATTATTTCTCAACCTGATACTTTTGTTACAACCATTAATTCGGTTCAAAATGTTTCATGTTTTGGTTTCTCAGATGGTTCAGCCAATGTTACTTTTAGCGGAGGAAACGGAAATGTAACTTATTCTTGGAATGATCTCCTTTCTCAAACAGATTCAACTGCAGTCACATTACCTGCAGATACATTTGAAGTAACCTTATTAGATGACCAAGGTTGCGATGCTACAGCAATGGTTATTATTACCCAGCCAGATGATTTAATTGCCAACTGGGACTCAGTTGCTCAACCATTGTGTTTTGGGTCAACCGATGCAACAGCAATTATTGCAGTTTCAGGAGGAACAACACCATATGAGTATACTTGGAATTCAGGGCTAGCAACAATAACGGATTCAATCAATTCTGGCTTTGGAGCAGGACCATTATCGGTAACAATTAGAGATACCAATAATTGTGTTTTTACTATTGATTCGGTTGTTGGAGAGCCATTAAGTATTACACCAAATTTCTTTGTTATTCAAGAGCCAACTTGTATTAAAGATACTGGAATCATAGCTTCTTTACATACAGGAGGTACTCCATTTAATACATCACCAAGGTATTTATATACATGGTTAGATAACAATAAGGATACTTTAAGCCCTTCAGTAAACGATTCATTAATTACAGGTTTAGGAGATGGATTATATTATTTGGCTGTTGAAGACGCAAATGGTTGTGTTGATACAACTGCCCAAGGCTTAAATGCTTCAGATGGGCCTGCGGTATTTACTGATAGTTTATTTAACCCTACTTGTGTTGGTTTTTCAGATGGAGCTATTTATGTTTCAGATAGTAACGGAACAGCACCTTTAACATATTTATGGTCAAATGGAGACACAACCCAAGATTTAGAAAACGTTGGACAAGGTATTTACAATTTAACGGTTACTGATAGTGTTGGTTGCCAAGCGTTTGAAATTAAAAACTTATTTGATCCAATTCCAATTTCAATAAGCTTTGTTAATGCCATTGATGAGTCTTGTTTTGGCAACGATGGTTCGGTTAAAGCAATAGTTTCGGGAGGAAATGATCCCTATTTTTATAGTTGGTCTAATGGACAAAACGGATTAAACGACACCCTTGCAATTAATTTAACAACTGGATTTATTGTCTTAAACATTACTGATTCTTCAGTTTGTACTCAAAAAGATTCAATATTTATTGATTCTTATTCACCAATAATTGCCCAATTTGTTGATAGCATAGATGTTAGTTGTTTTGGTGGTTTAAATGGTGGAGCTACTGTAAGTGTTTCTGGAGGAGTTCAACCTTATTCTTATAGTTGGTCTGCGGGTACCGTTTTAACAGGAGATTCTTCTGTTACTGATTTAACAACAGGTATTGTTTCAGTTACCATTTCAGATAATACTACTTGCCCTCCAATTGTTATTAGTCAAAATATTGATGAAGGAGCAGAGTACACTTTCAGTTTTGCAGAAATACCAGATACTTGTGGCGCAAATAATGGCGCTTTAATAGCCTTGCCAGGTGGAGGTACACCTCCTTATACTTTAAATTGGCTTGGAAATGACTCCTTACCAATAGGGCAAACCAACGATACAGCGATTGGCCTTTCAGCTGGAATTTACTATTTAGCTTATTCAGATTCTAATGTCTGTCCAGATACTATGCAAACCATATTAAATTCAGTTGGTGGGCCAACAGTAACTCTAAATAACTTAACAAATGCAACTGCAAATGGAGTATGCGACGGAGGAATATCCGTAAACATTGTTCCATTTGGGGCAGGAATTGCTTCAACTGTTTGGGTTCCAGGTGGAGATACAACCCAAAATATTTCAAATAAATGTGCTAATATTTATACACTTACTGTTACAGATTCAGCCGGTTGTATCACTTTATTTACTGATACCATAAATGAGCCACCTCCTGGCCCACCTGTTATTTTAACTTCAGGTTTTGATTCAACAAATTGTGATACTTCAATTTGTTCTGGAAGAGCATTTGTTTTGGCGTCAGGAGGAACACCACCATTTAAATATGAGTGGTCAACTTCAAATCCAAATGATACTCTATTTGAAATAGTAAATCAATGTGCAGGTTCTTACTTTGTTACTGTAACAGATTCATTGGGAATATTTAGCTTAGATACAGTTGTTATTCATGTTCCAAATTTTATTCAAAATATTAATGGTGTTGTAACTGATGTGGCTTGTTTTGGAGATTCATCAGGTAAAATTAACCTATCAATAGGTGGAGGTAATACACCTTATAACTACCAATGGTCTCATAACTCAACAGTGCTAACTGACAGTGCCTTAGGATTACCTTCAAATAGTTTCACAGTTACAGTTACCGAAAATGGAGGATGTTCAGCCTCCGAAACTTTTATTGTTAATCAATCACCTCAAATCAATACAAACTTTGCCCTAATTCAGCCAAACTGTGGCGTAAACGATGGTCAAATTTCTGCTATTGTTTCAGGTGGTAATCCAATTCTTGGAGCTACCTATAATTACAATTGGTTAAACAGCGCAAAAAATAGTTTAGGGTTACCTAATAACTCTTCAACAACTGCCACATTAGGCTCAGGGTTATATTATTTAGAGGTTTCAGATTCATTAGGTTGTGTTGATACTTCTTCTGTTTCACTTTCTAACCAAAATGCACCTACAATTACCTTAGTTTCCAAAACCAATACTTCATTTCCAGGGGTCTGTGATGGAGCGATAGATGTAACAATTTTGCCTTTTGGAACTACTCCAATAGATTCAATTTTGTGGTCTCCAACTTTAGATACGACCGAAGATATTTCAAATCTTTGTTCTGGTATTTATTCATTAGAAGTAACAGATACTAACGGATGTAAAGCATTCTACACTGATACTATTTTTGACCCACCTGGAGCCTCTCCACTTGTAATAAGCTTTTCTGTTGACTCAACAGATTGTAATCCAGGCAATTGTATTGGAAATATATTTACAAACGTTTCGGGAGGTTACACCCCATATTCTTATGTATGGTCAACAAATGTTAATGATACTTTAGATAGTTTAACAAATTTATGCGTTGGTTTTTATACTGTAACTGTAACCGATTCGGTTGGAGCAATTATTATCGACTCTGTTTTTGTTCCGTCATTTCCTTCAATTCAAATTGATGGATTTGCAGTTCAAGAGCCATCATGTGGAAATTCTTTAGATGGTTCAATAACTGTTAAAACCTCTGGTGGTAACCAGCCATTAACATATAATTGGTCACATAATATTTCTTTAAATGATTCAACAGCTATTGGTTTACCTTTAAACAAATACATAGTTACTGTTTCAGAGTTGAGTGGATGTTTTGCTATTGATAGTGTAATCTTAAATGCCCCTCCTTCACTTTCTGTTTTATTTGATACTATTTCACCAAATTGTGCAACTAGTAACGGAGAAATTTCAGCTTTAATTTCTGGAGGTAAACCAATTGCTGGTGTTGGGTATAATTTGCAATGGTTAAACAATGCAAAAACTCCTTTTGCGCCGGCTCAAACCAATGATACCATACAAAATGTGCAAGCAGGTTTATATTATTTAGTGGTTGCCGATAGCACATGTTCAGATACTTTCTCTGTAGGGTTGAATAACAAAGGAGCTCCACAAATTACTTTAGATTCAATTGTAAACACAAGTTGCTTTGGGTCATCAGATGGAAAAATAGCTGTTTCAGTAACTGGTGGAACCTTACCTTATATTTATTCTTGGTCTCCAGGTGCAAACCCAAATCAAGATTTAACAAATGCAACTGCAAATATTTATACCTTGGTATTAACTGATAATAGCGCATGTGTTTCAATATTTACAGACACTATTAAAGAGCCGGCAAAAATTAATTCTACAATTTCTGTATTATCAGATATTTCTTGTTTTGGAGTTTGTGATGCTGTTGCATCAATAAGTTCAACGGGAACCCAAGGAACTCCAAATTATTTTTGGTCGAATGGTGAATTTGGAAATACAGCAATTAAAGTTTGTGCTGGTCCTACAATTGTTACAATTACCGATGCAAATTGTAGTGTTCTTGATACCGTAACGTTAATAAATCCTGCTCAAATAATTATTGATTCGGTAAATACAATAAATCCAAGTTGTGCTGCTTCTAATGGTAATATTGAAGTTTTTGCTTCGGGAGGAAAAGGAATTTTAAATTATTCGTGGAATGGAACTGCAGGCTCAAGTATTCTTTCAAATGTTCCTGCAGGCCCTTATAATATTTTAGTTTCTGACTCTAGCTCATGTTCTGTTGGTACCTTAATCGGATTATCAAATGATGTTGGCCCAACCTTTAATATTGGAGCTAGCCCGGTTTCATGTTTTGGGGATTGTGATGGCGAAGCTTTTATTTCTAGTATTACAGGGATAGCTCCATTTTCAATAATTTGGGGATTAAGCGGGCCTACTTCAGATACTATTACCAATCAATGTCCAGGTGTTTATAGTGTTCAAGTAGAAGATTCAAATCAATGTATTACAGTAGATACCATAACAATAGTAACTCCAAACCAAATAGTAGCTTCACCCTCAATTTTTAGCTTGCCTAATTGTGGGGTAAATAATGGAAAAGTTATTGTTCAGAATATTTCAGGAGGATATCCTGGGTTAAATGGCTATTCTTATAATTGGTTAGATGCAAGTAAAACACCTCTCATTCCAAATAATTCAACAGATTCACTTGTAAACGCGGCTGCAGGACAATACTATTTGCAAATATCAGATAGTACAAACTGTTCAGAAGATATTTCGGTTTTTCTTCCAAACCAAGGGGCTCCGTTAATTTCTTTAGATAGTATTAATGATGCCAATTGTGCTGGTTCTGCCTCGGGTGAAATTTTTGTTTCAATTTCAGGAGGAACGTTACCTTACAACTACTTATGGTTACCAGATAGTTCAACCCAAGAAGATAATATTGGTGTATTGGCCGGCAGTTATTCACTTCAAGTTACAGACTCAAACAACTGTTTAAGTTTTGCTAACTACTCATTAGGCAATTTAGGAGGAATATCTGGGTCTCCAGTTTTAGTTGCTGATCAATCTTGTTTTAATACTTCTGATGGAAGCGCAACTGTTTTGGTTAATGGAGGAACTCTTCCTTTATTTTATCAATGGCAAAATGGGGAATCTACCGATACAGCAGTAGCTTTATTTAACGGGATAAATAAAGTAACTGTAACTGATGGCGGTGGTTGTAGCTTTGATACAAGCATTTCCATTGGTGCACCTCCTGCGATTATTTTAGATAGCACGGTAATCACCCAACCAAATTGTGGTGTTTGCAATGGGGTAATTTTTGCCGCAGCTAGCGGAGGTGTTGGAACATTAACCTACACTTGGAGCAACGGTCAAGTTGGCGCCGGTGCAAATAATTTATGTGCAGGAAATTATTCAGTAACAGTAACAGATCAAAACGGCTGTAGTGCTGTATTCCAAGTTCCTTTGAGTGACATTGGAGCACCAGTTATAAGTGTTAAAACAAATGATGCACTTTGCTTTGGGGCTTGCAATGGAAATGCAAAAATTGAGGTTATTTCAGGTACTCAACCAATAAGTTTTAACTGGCCTACAATATTCAATTTGTCTGATACTGCATTTGGACTTTGCGCAGGAGTTTACCCCATTGAAGTTTCAGATAGTTCAGGTTGTATTACTGCTGATACTGTAAAAATTAAAGAACCAAATAAAATTAATGTTACGTTTTCTAAAATATTGCCAACCTGCGGAAATTCAGATGGTTCAATAACTGCAAACATTAACGGTGGAACGCCATTTACCAATACAGGTTACACCATTTTATGGTTAGATATTAATGGAAATGTTTTTTCGCCAGTAACTACAACTTCAACTATTTCAAATTTACCAGCTTCAGGATACAAAGTAGCAATTGGTGATTCTAATAGCTGTGGAGGAGTATTCGATGTTACTTTACCCAATAATATTTCACCCACAGTAACACTTGATTCTATTGCAGATGCAAGCTGTGGAAGCACTTGCGGTGGCCAAATATTTATCACTGCAATTGGAAAAGGTCCACTTAACTACAACTGGAACCCCACTAACCAAAACACACAAGATGCTGTTGGATTATGTAAAGGAAGCTACTTTGTTCAGGTTACCGATTCGGCAGGTTGTAAAGCCGTTTCAAATTATACTGTAAACGAACAAATTGTATTGACTTCAGTAATAAATATCTTGAAACCTATACAATGTTCAAGTACTTGCGATGCTAGCGCCAAAGTAAATGTAGTAGGAGGAACAGGCACAATCTTATACAATTGGGATAACGGCGAACAAACTGCAACAGCAATTAATCTTTGCGATGGCAAACATGTAGTTACTATAACTGATGGGTCTGGCTGTTCAATAAAAGACTCGGTTACTATTCAAGGTGCCAATCCTATAGTAATAAATACAACAACTATTACAGTTCCATCTTGCAACCAATGTAATGGTTCAATAAATGTAAATGCAACAGGTGGTTTAGGGTTGTTAAATTTTGTTTGGAGTAATGGAGCAAATACCAATTTTACTTCCTCGCTTTGTGCAGGGGTTTATACAGTTTCTGTTTTTGATAATAATGGCTGTATTTCAGTTAATAATATCCCATTAAGTAACAATGGAGGCCCTCAGTTTACAATTGCAAAAAATAATATTTCATGTAATGGTTCAAATGATGGTTCAGCAACTTTAAATATTATTTCCGGAAGTAATCCTGTTACAGCTTTTTGGCCTAAATTAAATCAAACTAGCCTTAAAGTTTCGGGCTTAGCTGCAGGTAATTACGGAGTTGAAGTTACTGATAGTGCAGGTTGTTTAATAAATGATACAATTACTATTACAGAACCGGCAAAAATAGAAGCCCAATTTATTACTACAGAGCCAAGCTGTGGAAATAATGATGGAGCAATTGTAGCCCAAGTCAATGGAGGAATTACTGGGGTTAATGGGTATTTATATTTCTGGCTCGATCAAAACCTTTCACCACTTATCCCTTTCCAAAACACTACAACTTTAAATAATATTTCTAGTGGCCAGTATAATTTGCGAGTAACTGATTCTTTAGGTTGTCAGCAAATTTTGCCAGTAGGTTTATCTAATTCAGATGGACCATCTATAATATTAGAAGATATTATTCATTCTGAATGTTTTGGAGTTTGCGATGGCGAAATTAAAACTAGGATTACGGGAAATAATGTAAAAATTGAGTGGCAGCCTGGAGCATTCACCACCGAAGATATTTCAAATTTATGCCCTGGTATTTACACAGTTACAGCAACCGATACTTTTGGCTGTGTAGCATTTGATCAGTTCGAAGTTTTTGGCCCTGCTGCCATTAATGCTATAATCACTGGTAAGCAAAATGCTAGCTGTCTTAACTCAAATGACGGAAGAATTGCTATTACTGTATTTGGAGGAACCGCCCCTGTAGGTTTCAATTGGAGCGGCCCTGAAAACTTTAATGCTACCATTGAAGATGTTTCAAACCTTTTCCCTGGTAGTTATGGAGTGCTTATTTCTGATGCCAATGGATGTACAGACACATTAAATGAAGAAATTTTTGCAATTACAGAATTAACTGTAAACGCTGGACAGGATACTATCATTTGTCAAGGGGTAGGATTAATTCAGTTTAATGCTAAAGTAAGTCCAACTTCAGGTCCAACAATTGATTGGATTGATGATTTTGGAAATATTGTAGGCCAAGGAACATCTCCAACTATTTTAACAAGAAATGAAAGACTTAAATATTATGTAACTGCAGTTTACAATGGCTGTATTACAATAGATACCCTCAATGTTAATGTAACCTCATACGGGCCAATTGATGCGGGAGATGATAGAACGATTATTGAAGGCGAATCTACAATGCTAGGCGGTAATCCAACAGCGCCGCCAAGTTCGAGATTTGCTTGGGAACCATTTACTGAGGTGTCAAATGATGCAATAGCAAATCCAATGGTTTCGCCAACAGAAAACTCAGCTTACGTTGTTACTGCTATTGGCGAGAATGGTTGTATCGGAACCGATACTGTAAATGTAATTGTAGACCTAGCCTTTGAGGTAAACGATGGATTCTCGCCAAATGGAGATGGAGTAAATGATGTTTGGCAAATTGATATTTTGCAAGATTATCCGCAAGCAGAGGTAGAGGTTTACACTCGTTGGGGTAAATTAATTTACAAGTCTCCTGTGCCTTATGTTGGTTGGGATGGAACTTTTAATGGCAATGATATGCCAGTTGGAACATACTATTATGCTATTAAGTTAAATGATGGAGTTAACAATAAGCCAATAACAGGCACAATTACTATTATCAAATAATTTGAAGAAGTTAATATACATAGTGTTATTTGTTTTTTTTGGTTTCGGCTCGTTTGCTCAGCAATTGCCTCAATCTACGCAATACATGATAAACGACTATGTGTTAAATCCAGCTATTGGTGGAAATAAATCATATTTCGATGCAAAAGCAAACCAAAGACTTCAATGGGTGGGTGTAACGGATGCGCCTCGCACATTTGTATTTAGTTTACATGGCCCAATGCAAAATCAAAAAGTTGGATTAGGTGGATTTATTTTCTCTGATATTACAGGGCCAACTAGAAGAACTGGTGCTAAAATTTCTTATGCATACCATTTTAAATTAACTGATGATATTAAATTGAGTTTAGGAGTTTCAGGAGGTGTTTTGCAATTTTTACTTGATGGCTCAAAATTAGATTTACAAGACCAAAATGACTTGGCCCTAAGTAATGGAATACAATCTGTTGTTGTGCCAGATGCAGCTGCCGGATTATATTTATACAACGAGAAGTTTTTCTTCTCTCTTTCTGCCCCCCAATTAATGAACACCAAGTTGCAGTTTTTTGAAGATTATGAAAATACCTTATCAAGGTTATCGCAACATTTTTATGCCATGGGTGGATACAATATACCCTTAGGAGATTTTGTGATTCAACCCTCTTTCTTGGTAAAATATGTTGACCCAATAATTGCTTTTGAAGGAGGAGTTAGGGCAACCTACAATGATTTAATTTGGTTAGGGGCAAACTTTAGGCAAGATGATGGTGTTGCGGGGCTTTTAGGCTATAATATAAATGAACACTTTGCTTTTGCTTATTCTTATGATGTTCCAATGTTGAGTTATTCCAACTATAGCAATGGTTCTCACGAAATTTTACTTCAAATAAAATTTTTGGATAAGAAATAAAAAAATTTATACATTTGCATCTAGAAATTTAGATATGTATATATGTCGATTGAATTATTAGGAACAGAAAAGTTGGAAAAAGCAGCAACAATGTTAAAAGTTATGGCTCATCCAATTAGGTTAGCCATTATAGATTTATTAGGAGTTAACTCTAAAATGAATGTAACCGAAATTTACGAAGCCCTTTCTATTGAACAAGCAGCGGCATCGCATCATTTAACTTTATTAAAATCAAAAGGTTTATTGAGCTCAGAGCGTGATGGAAAAAACTGTGTTTATTTCTTGAAGCACGACCGAATTACTCAAATTGTATCATGTATTGAAAAATGTAATTAATTAAATTAGGAAATGAAGGTAGAACAATTGTACACTAAGTGTATTGCAGAAGCAGCATACTACATCGAGTCTGAAGGTGAAGTAGCTATTATTGACCCATTAAGGGAAACAGAGCCATACTTAAAAATGGCATCTGAAAACAACGCCAAAATAAAATATGTTTTTGAAACACATTTTCATGCAGATTTTGTTTCGGGTCATGTTGATTTAGCAAATGAAACTGGAGCAACCATTGTTTTTGGACCAGGTGCCAAAACAAATTATGATGTCCATGTGGCAAAAGACAACGAAGAGTTTAAAGTAGGAAAACTTACTATTAAAGTACTTCATACTCCAGGCCATACACCTGAGTCTGCAACTTTTTTGTTGTTTGATGAAAATGGAAAACCATACTGTATTTTTTCTGGAGACACTTTATTTATTGGCGATGTTGGAAGACCAGACTTGGCAGTAAAAGGTGATCTTACCCAAGAAGATTTAGCTGGAATGATGTATGATTCTTTAAGAAACAAAATCATGCCTTTGCCAGACGATATTTTGGTTTATCCTGCGCATGGCGCTGGTTCAGCTTGTGGAAAAAGCATGAGTAAAGAAACATTCTCAACTTTAGGTGAGCAAAAACAAACTAACTACGCTTTGCAAGAGCAAGCTAAAGAAGACTTTATAAAAGTTTTAACTACAGGCATTGCGCCTCCTCCTCAGTATTTTCCAAAAAATGCCATGATGAATAAAAATGGTTACACAAATATTGATGAAGTAATGGAAGCTGCTAAGATTGGCTTAAATGTAGATTCATTTAAAGAAAAGGCTCAAAATGGCGCTTTAATTTTAGATGTCAGACATCAAGATGAATTTAGACAAGGCTTTATCAAAAACTCAATTAATATTCCATTAGATGGCCAATTTGCCTCATGGGTAGGTACTTTAATTGAAGATATAAAAGCAAATATTCTTTTGGTTGCACCAGAAGATAGAGTTCAAGAAGCTGTAATGAGATTATCTAGGGTTGGTTACGATAATACTATTGGATACTTAGAAGGTGGATTTGAGGCTTGGAAAACAGCTTCTAATGAAACAGAAGCAATCGACCAAGTATCAGCAACAGAACTTGTTTCTCTTATTGCAAATGGAGCTAAAGTATTAGATGTAAGAAAGCCATCTGAATTTGAAGCTGAGCATGCCGAAACTGCAATTAACTCTCCACTTGATTATTTAAATGAAGGTTTGGGGGATTTAGCCTCAAATGAAACTTACTATGTTCATTGTAAAAGTGGTTACAGGTCTATGATTGCAAACTCAATATTAAAAAAGAACGGATTTAAAAATATCATTGATATCAAAGGTGGATTCGATGCCATTTTAGAAGAAGGAAATATCACAATAACAGAATTTATTTGTCCATCAACAAAAGCATAATTAAAACATGTATAAAAATTTAAATAACACAGATTTTAAAAACGGAATGGAGGCTGATAATAGCATTTTATTAGATGTAAGAACTCCTGAAGAATTTAATGCAGGCCATTTGGTTAATGCAATAAACATTGACATTATGGGAGGTTCATTCCCTCAACAAATTAATGAGTTAGACAAGTCAAAAAACTATTATGTTTATTGCAGAAGCGGCGGTAGAAGTGCATCTGCTTGTGGAGCAATGGCAAGTTGGGGGTTTGGTGAATTAAACAACCTAGGTAATGGAATTATGGGTTGGGATGGTGAAATAACAAATAATTGATAATGAGATTTTTAGAAAAATTATTTGGTTTAGGCCCAAAAGTAGATTACAAGAGTTTGGTTGCTGAACAAGGCGCTAAAATTATTGATGTTAGAACACCTCAAGAGTTTAACAGCGGAAATGTTCCTGGCTCAATTAATATTCCTTTAAATCAAATATCACATAAGATAAATAAATTAAAGTCAATTAAAAAACCACTGGTTTTATGCTGTGCATCAGGTAATAGAAGTGGCCAAGCAAAATCAATGCTTGAGCGCGAAGGAATTCAAGATGTGTATAATGGCGGAGGCTGGAGAAAATTATTATAAGATGAAAACAAAATTATTAATGGTATTTGGGGCCGTAATTATAGCCCTAGCAGGTTGCCAAGCGCAACAAAAACAAAACGGATCATTTACAAATCTTTCCGCATCAGAGTTTAAAGATCAAATTCAAAAAGTTGAAGGGATAGTATTAGATGTTAGAACCCCAAATGAAATTGCACAAGGTAAAATTGGCGATGCAACTGAAATAGATTTTTACGAGGATGACTTTATCCAAAAAGCATCTAAGTTGCCAAAAGACCAACCAATTTATGTTTATTGTGCAGCAGGAGGAAGGTCTAGCAAAGCGGCCAACATGCTTTTAGAACAAGGTTTCACCAAAGTATATAACCTTGATGGAGGAATTGGTAGTTGGAACCAAAATGGATTCGAATTAAATAAATAAAACTTTTATAGCCCCGCATTTGCGGGGCTTTTATTTTCAGGCTATGGCAAAATTTTCAGATATAATTAACTCAGAACAGCCCGTACTAATCGATTTTTTTGCAGAATGGTGTGGCCCTTGTAAAATGGTATCGCCTATTATTCAAGAGGTAGCAAAAGAAACCTCAGGAAAAGTAAAAGTTATAAAAATTGACGTTGACAAAAACCAAGCGTTAGCAAGTAAACTTGGTATTAGGGGAGTGCCAACATTGATGGTTTACCAAAATGGCCAACAAAAGTTTAGGCAAGCTGGGGTTTTACAAAAACAACAAATTTTAGATATTCTAAATCCTTTGATGCAGTAATTAGAATTATTTTACCAACACTCTTTTTGATGTAACCCCTTCAGCAGTAACAATGTTAATAAAGTAAGTTCCTGCAGGTAAAGTTGAGCTTAACTCTAAAATAACAAGGGTTGAGTTTCCTTGATTAATAAAGGTAAGGTCCGTAATATAATCTTTACCAAGTAGGTCATTCACAAAAACTTCAATAGATAATCTATGAAACGAAAATACAGCTATAATAGATTCGTATATGTTAAGAAATTGTTGAAAATCAGATGGTTTTAGACGAAACTCATATTAAACCGGACAACTAACTCAGAAACAATAACGGGAAGCGAGATTTTAAGGTGAGGTTTTACTTTTATGTTATCATGCATAACAATAATAGAGCCTTCAGTTGTATGGTTTACTACATTAGAAACAACTTTATCTTCAGAAATATTTGGCAAATAATCTTGCGCAGAAACATCCCATAAAACCAACTTGTATTTTTCTTTTAAAAACTTTATTTGGCTTACTTTCATTTTGCCAAATGGTGGCCTAAATAATTTTGAATCTATTATTTCTGAGGCTTTAATTACATTGTTAATATAATCCTCAGTTTTGGTTTTCCATCCATTTAAATGCTCAAAACCATGGTTGCCAACTTGGTGGTCTTCTGAAATTATTTGGTCAAAAAGAGCAGGGTATTTTTCTACTTGTTTTCCCAAGCAAAAAAAAGTTGCCTTTGCGTTAAATTTAGAAAGAGTTTCTAAAATAAATGGTGTAACCTCAGGGTTTGGACCATCATCAAAAGTCAAAAAGATTTTATTTTCCTTGTTTGGAATTTTAAAAATCAGGTCTTTATAAAAAAGCCTCCCAAATTTGGGAGGCTTTATAAAATCTAACACTATTGAACTCTTGAAGTAAATATTGGTTGTAACCTATCAAATTCGGCTTTTATTTTAGGGCCTAACTCGGGTTGACTGTAAATATCATTGGTTAACTGACTTAACCTATATAATAC
>JABAYK010000182.1 GCA_018609045.1 Flavobacteriales bacterium | reverse complement strand
TAGGTGAAAAAGCTAACTGCTATATCTGTTTTTATTTTGATGGTATTTTCTTCCATTGGGCAGATTACGGTAAATTTCGAAGCAGATACTTTTCAATTTTGCCCACCATATTTAGTTCAGTTTAAAGATTTATCAATTGGAAGTGGAATAATTTATCGCAAATGGATATTTGGGCCAAATAATGTTGCCCAAGGAAATAACAAAAACCCTACAGCTTCTTATGTGTCTTCGGGTAATTACAATGTAACCTTAATTATTTCAAATGGTGTAGACACAGCAACTGTTACAAAGTTGAATTACATCAAGGTTTTTAAAAATCCCAAGCCAGTAATTACCTCTAATTCCAACTTGGCAGGCTGCGCTCCTTTAAAAGTAAATTTTTCAGAAAATAGTATTGTTGGAGATGCTCCAATAAACCAATATACTTGGACTTTTGGCGATAACTCGGCTCCTTCAAACGTTCAAAATCCTTCACATAATTATACTCAATCAGGCTTTTTTAATGTGGGATTACAAGTTACAGATACCAATGGTTGCAAAGGTTCTATTGATAGTATTAATATGGTTGAAGTTTATCCAAAACCTAATGTTGCTTTTTCTACCACCAATATTCCTCATAATTGCCAAACACCATTAATCGTCAACTTTTTAAACAATACTTCTGGAGGCACGGGAAACTCATATTGGTGGAATTTTGGAAACGGGCAAACCTCTAATCAGGTAAACCCCACAACAACCTATAGTAACTCAGGAAGTTATAATGTAACCTTAGTGGCAACAAGTTCAAACGGATGCAAAGACACTTTAATAGAACCCAATTTTGCTTCGGCTACAACCACCAAAGCTGATTTTTCATTTCCATTAGATACGATTTGCAAGGGGCAAACATTTCAGTTTAATAACCAATCGGTTGGTGGCTCACAAACAATTTGGAATTTTGGAGATGGCTCGCCAACATCAACCAAATGGGAGCCCTCACATGCTTATGTAAATTCTGGAGTTTACAATGTTCAATTAATTACATATTCTTCAGCCACTTGCCGAGATACAATTACAAAACCTATTTATGTTATCGAATTTTCTTCCATGTTTTCAATGGATAAAACTTCTGGTTGCGAAACACCTTTTAAGGTTCAGTTTACCCCTGATAGCTCTTTGCTTCAAAACCCAAACCTAAGTTTTTATTGGGAGTTTGGTCCTAATGGAGCAACTTCACAAAGTTCAACCCCAACCTACAATTACCTTAGCTATGGAACTTTTAGCCCAACCTTAAAAGTAAAAAGTACCTATGGTTGTGAGAGTGAAATAACCTTAGATTCTGCCATTAGAATTTTTGAAATTATTCCTGCAATTGATGCACCAGATAGAGCAGGTTGTTTGCCTTTAACAGTTCAGTTTAACGATGTAAGCACTCCACAAGATTCTATTTTGTACCGATATTGGGATTTTGGAGATACAGCATTTTATGGACCTCAAAACCTTTCTAAATTTTATAATAAAGTTGGCGTTTTTGATGTTTTTTTAACGGTGGGTACAAAAGACTCTTGCGAATATGTAACCAAAGTGGAGGTTCAAGTTGGAACAAAACAAACTGCCAATTTCGAAATAGATACCAATTTAGCTTGTGCTTCCGATTCATTAAATGTTTTGAATTTATCTTCAGATACATCAGTAATTACAGAATATGGTTGGGATTTTGGAGATGGGCAATCATCAAATTTATTTGAACCTAAAATTATTTTTAAAGACACTGGATTAATTAATATTTCATTAATTGTGAACTTTAATGGTTGTAAAGATACCCTAATAAAACAGCAAGTAAGAAGGGTTTTAGGGCCAGTGGCAGATTTTACTTACTCAGTAGATTGCAAAAACCCTTTCGATATTCAGTTCAACGGAAATATTTTGGGTGGCGATAGTATTTTTTGGGATTATGGCGATTTGGATAAAGAAGATACTAACATTATTAGTCCATTTCATACGTTTAATGTTGCCACAGATTACTTAACCAAATTGTATGTAAAAGATTCGCAAAATGGCTGCGATTATAGTTTTGAAAACACGGTTATGGTTAGAAATTTAATTGCCGCCTTTGACAGATCAGACTCCTTGGTTTGCACACCAACTGATGTTAAGTTCGATGCAATTCCTTCTCAAGATGAGTCGCCTGGAAGTTACACTTGGCTTATAGATACGGCAAAAGTTTTTTCCTCAGGACCTTGGCTTACCAATACATTTACACTTAAAGGGTATTACCCGATTTATTTAATTGTTACTGATGACAACAAATGTAAAGATACGGCCTCTGCTTGGGTACAAGCTTTTCATCCTGAACCAAATTTTTCAGTAGATACTTTTCAAGGTTGTGTAAAATTTAAGCCACAATTTCTCGACAAAACAAAATCTGATACGAACTTAGTAAGTTGGCAATGGAATTTTGGAAATTCTTCATCTTCTAATTTGCAAAATCCAAAAGGATCATACAACCCAAATAACACCAAATGGTTTGATGTTTCATTAACTGTTACAGATACATTTGGATGCACCAATTCAGTTACCAAAAAAGAATTTATTAAAGCCATAAGACCGCCTTATTTACTTTTTACCGATCCTTTTTTATGCACCAAAGAACAAAGCATATTCGAAAACTCAAGCCATCAACTAGGGCATACTTATTTGTGGGATTTTGGCAATGGAGATACTTCTAGTTCCAATCCCGCAACAACACAATATAACGTTGGAGGTATTTACGATTTAACTGTATTTGTAACCGATAGCTTTGGTTGCGTAGATACAATAGAAAGAAAAAACTACATTCAAGTTCAGCAAAAGCCTGTTGCTCAATTTTTTGCATCGCCTCAAGATACTTCATGTTATCCTGCCATTGTTCAATTTAGCGATAGTACCAATCATCCAAATACTTCTTTTTCGGTTTGGAATTTTGGCGATGGATTTTCACCAGTGCAAACTAATAGCAATTTGGTTTTTAACAATTATACAAGGCCGGGTAAATACGATGTTGAATTATTTGTAGAAACTTCTTTTGGTTGCAAAGACACACTGAATATTGAGAAATTCATCACCATAAAGGGTCCTTTTGCTAAAATAAATTTACCTGATGATACTGTTTGTGCGGGCGACGAAGTGAAATTTTTATTGGATTCTGCCCAAGGAATTTTTGAAACCAGGTGGGATTTTGGAGATGGAAACGATACCACCATTTTTGGAAATGTAGATAGCTCTTTTCATACTTATTTATTTGACGGAAGATTGGTTGTAAGAGCATTTATGGTGGATACTGCTTTAAAATGCCCTAAGTATTTAGAGGATACAATTTTGATTCATAAAACAGTTTCGAACTTTACAGCCGATAACCTAGGTGGTTGTGTACCGCTAAACATTAACACAACAGAAAATAGCTCGGGAGCTGACCAATTTATTTGGAGTTTTTCAGGCTCTCAAAAATTTGGCAAATCTTCATCTTATGATTTTACAGTTGCAGGAGACTTTAATGCAATGCTTATTTCAATAGACTCACTAACCCAATGCGCCGACACTATTATAAAAGATGTAGTAGTTTATCCATTACCAGAAGCAAGAACGAGCAACAAACACTTTTTATGTTTAGGAGATTCGGTACAGATTTTTGCTAGGGGAGGGCAAGAATTTTCATGGAGCCCAAGCTTAAGTTTAGCTGATGCTAAAAATGATACTACATGGGCTAAACCTATTACTAATACCATTTACTCGGTTTTGGTAAAAGATGCAAGAAAATGCGAAAACACCGGAAAAGTAGAAGTTGTTGTTCAAGGCAAACCAACTTTTAGTATGTCTAATGATACATCAGTTTACGCTGGAGAAAATTTTGATATTAAAGTAAACTCAGATGATTCGTTACTTGTAATTCATTCTCCAAGCTCGGGTTTATTTTGTCCGAATTGTTTAACAACCCAAGGTAAAATATTTGGAACAATAACATATAACCTAATAATTTCAGATTATTTAGGTTGTTTTATGGTTGATACCAACATAACCATTACCGTGGTTGATGAGAAATATTTGTTTATTCCAAATGCTTTTTCACCAAATGGAGACGGTATAAACGATCAATTTACTTTTATTGCTGATGGGTTTAAAAGGCTCGTTAATTTTCAGATTTACGATAGGTGGGGTACTAAGGTTTACGAAACTGATGACTTAACAAAATCTTGGGATGGAAAGGTTAATGGCGAGGTAATTTCAAATACCCAGATTTATTCCTATTTAATTATTTTGGAAACCTACAGAGGCGAAAACGTTACCAAAAAGGGAATTATTTGTTTGGTAAAATAAAAAGCCCCGCAATTTCTTGAAGGGCTTTAATTTGAAAGTTTTTTTAGAATTAATTTTTTGCGACAAGTTTTACATTAAGTACAAAATTGTCATAAATAGTTTTATCGCCTATGTCGTCAAAAAACGAACCTGAGCCGTATTTCACATCGTATTTACTTCTGTCAATTTCTAAATCTGCAGTTGCAGTTATGCTTCCGTCTTTTTCAATTATAGTAGTTTCAAATTCAATTCTGTTTGATTTCTCTTTGATGGTTAAAATACCGCCTACTTTGTATTTGCCATCTTCGAGGGGCTTAACATCGGTAATTTTTAAGGTTGCTTTCGGAAAAGTTTCTGCTCCAAAAAAGTCATCAGATTTTAAGTGATTTTGAAGTTTTGTTTTCCAGACCCCATCAAGGTCTTCAACTGTAATGCTTTGCATATCAACTTCAAACATTCCACCATCCAACTTTTCGTCATTCATTTCAAGCGTGCCGCTAGTTAAGGTGACCATACCAAAGTGAGTTCCTGTAACTTTTTCAGCATTCCATTTAATGGTGCTTTCGGTTGTATTTACAATGTAGGTTTCTGTTTTTGCTGGTTTACCAGCAAAACTTGATGAAAAAAGAAGTGCAAGAATTAATGTGTTTATTATTTTTTTCATGTTTAGTTATTTCAAATCAAAAATATTCAAATACAATTATTGTTTATACAATTAAATCAAGTTTTATCAATATTTAACAAAGCTTCTCTAACACTTCCAAATCTTTTTAAAAGTGTTTTAGCTTCTTCAACGGAAATTGGTTTTTCTTGTTGCAAAAGTTTAACCCCTCTTTCAACTAATTTGTTGTTGGCCATTTGCATATCAACCATTTTGTTGTCTTTAACTCGTCCTAATTTTATCATAACGGCAGATGAAATCATATTTAGAACCAACTTTTGAGCCGTTCCTGCCTTCATTCTTGTGCTGCCTGTTACAAATTCAGGACCAACAATTACTTCAATTGGAAAATCAGCATGTTTTGCCACAGGTGAATTTGAATTACAAGTAATACTTCCTGTTACAATATTATTTTCTCGGCATTTATCGAGAGCTCCAAAAACGTATGGAGTTGTTCCTGATGCCGCAATTCCAATCACAACATCATTTTGGTTAACCTTATGTTTTTGTAAATCATCCCAGCCGCCTATTATATTGTCTTCGGCAAATTCTACTGCTTTTCTTATAGCAGAATCACCACCTGCAATAATTCCAATTACCATTCCGTGCGGAACTCCATAAGTTGGCGGACATTCAGATGCATCTACGATTCCTAATCTTCCGCTTGTACCTGCTCCTAAATAAAATAACCGACCACCACTCTTAATTTTAGGCACAATTACATCTACTAATTTTTCAATATTCTCAATTTGACTTTTTACAGCCAAAGCAACTGTTTGGTCTTCTTTGTTGATGTTTTGTAAAATCTCAATGGTAGGCATTTTTTCTAAATGCCTGTAATGAGAGTCTTTTTCGGTAGTTTTTTCCAATTTAGAATTTTTTACGGTAGTTACGGATGTTTTTGTTAAAGTAGTAACCAATTTTTACATCTAAACAAAAGGAATCTAATCGAGGTTCTAAGTAGCCTGATGCTCTTGATGTTGGGTCAATGGCATCATTAATTTGTCTTCTGTAAAAAGGTTCAACCGCAATTACCATTTTAGATTTTATGTATTTACATAATCCTACACCTAAGTTAACGCCAAAATAAGTATTGGAAAATATATCTAATGGTTGACGGTCTTCAGAGTTAGTTGAAAAGATTCCTTCTTGAATTTCTTCTTCGCCATTTACTCTTCTTCCAATAAAAGACTCGTTTACCAAATAACCTCCATTTATGCCTGCACTTAAAATAAGATCAAGTTTGTTAGCTAATTTAATATGACCATCAAAGGTGAACGGAATAGTTAAATAACGCGCAGAAATATTGATGTTTCCTTTGGTGTCGATTCCAGAGTTTACATAAACAGGTTTTGTGCTAAAGCCTTTGTTTTGGAATAGAAGTCCTGTAGAAAAACTAAAATCTGGCGCTAAAAAATGCTTGTATTCTACACCAACGTTATAAGATAGTTTGTAATCAAAAATATCGGGCAGTTGCCTGTCGTTGTAAGTTTCGAATGAAGGGGAGAACATCAATGTGATTTGAAATTTCTCTCCTGTAGAAAATCCATACAAACTGTAACAAACCAATAAAAAACTTAGAAAAGCTTTTTTCATCAATACAATGATGGGTATTTGGTTGGGTTAAATTCGTGCATTATTTCGTAGGCGGTTTCTACAATATCTTCAACACTTGGTTTAGAAAAATAGTCACCATCAGAGCCGTATGCAGGTCGATGGTTTTTAGCTGTAAGCGTTTTAGGTGCTGAGTCTAAATATTTATATCCTCCTTGTTTTTCAAGAACTTGTTGCATCATAAATGCTGTTGCGCCTCCATTAATATCTTCATCTACAAACAAAATTCTGTTTGTTTTTTGTAATGATTTTACAATGTTGTGCTCAATATCAAAAGGCAATAAAGTTTGAACATCAATAATTTCAATATTTACGCCTAATTGAATAAGTTGTTTGGCAGATTCTTCTACCATTCTAACCATTGAACCGTAGCATACAACAGTAATATCTTTTCCTGTTTTCATGGTTTCAACCACACCAACTGGTACTTTAAAATCGCCTAAATTGGTTGGTAATTTTTCTTTTAATCTGTATCCGTTTAAGGATTCGATAACTAAGGCTGGTTCATCAGAAGCCAACAAAGTATTGTAAAAACCAGCTGCTTGGGTCATGTTTCTCGGAGTACAAACTACCATTCCGCGTAAGGTATTTATAATCATACCCATAGGGGAGCCTGAGTGCCAAATTCCTTCTAAACGATGACCTCTTGTTCTTACAATTAAAGGAGCTTTTTGTCCACCTTTTGTTCTGTATTGAAGCGTTGAAACGTCATCGCTTAAAGTTTGCAAGGCATACAGTAAATAATCTAAATACTGAATTTCCGCAATAGGCCTTAAACCTCTCATTGCCATTCCGTAACCTTGGCCTATAATGGTGGTTTCTCTAATTCCTGTATCGAAAACTCGGTTTACCCCATACTTGGCTTGTAAACCTTCTAAGCCTTGGTTTACCCCACCAATTTTACCTGAGTCTTCACCAAAAATGATTACTTCAGGGTGTCTTTCTAAGATTACATCAAAGTTATCTCTAATAATTTCCCTACCATCAACCAACTTTTCTTCACCTTGGTATTGGGCAGGTTCTGCTTTAACATTCAAAGCATTTAACTCAGATTGGCTGTGAAGGTGAGAATTAAACTTTTCTTTATTCTCAATTTCTTTTGATTTTAACCAATTGATAAGCTGTGTTTTTTCAGCTGAGGTTTCGTCTCTTAAATATCTTAAACCTTTTCTCGCGGCAACATAAACTTCCCTTCTTAAAGGATCCTGAGAGTTTTTTAGTACCTCTAATTCTTTTTCGATAAAGACTTTGTTAGGGCTAGTTATAGATGCAGCTAGTAATAGCGAAGAAACTTCGGCAATTTCCTTTTTTATTGGATTTAAAAAATTGTCCCAAGCTTTCTTTTTGGCATCTCGAACAAGTTTTTTTGCGTCGTTTTCTATTTTCTCTAACTCTTCAGCTGTAGCCAATTCTTTTTCAAGCATAAAAGCTTTTAACTTAACTATACCGTCAAATTCAGCTTCCCAAGCCAATCTTTCTTTCGATTTATATCTTTCGTGTGAGCCTGAAGTAGAGTGACCTTGCGGTTGGGTGCATTCCTCAACGTGCACCAATACAGGAATATGTTGCTCTCTTGCCAATTTTACCGCTTCTTCATAAGTAAGGCAAAGGTTGGCGTAATCCCATCCTTTAACTTTAAATATTTCGTAGCCTTTGTAATTGTTATTTCGCTGAAAGCCACGTAAAACTTCAGAAATACTTTCTTTGGTAGTTTGATATTTTTTTGGAACAGAAATTCCATGACCATCATCCCATACACTAACCACCATTGGAACTTGTAAAACTCCTGCAGCGTTTATGGTTTCCCAAAAATGACCTTCAGATGTGCTTGCATCGCCAATTGTGCCAAATGCAACTTCGTTTCCTTTGTTAGAAAATTCGGTTTTATGATGTAAGTTTTCATTTTCGCGGTAAAATTTAGATGCATAGGCCAATCCTAAAAGTCTAGGCATTTGGCTAGCAGTAGGAGAGGAGTCTGCAGCAGAGTTTTTCATCTCCATTAAATTTTTCCAATTACCAGAATCATCTAAACTTCTGGTTGCGAAGTGGGCGTTCATTTGCCTCCCTGCAGAAGAAGGATCATTATTTACATCTGGATCAGCATATAGTTGAGCAAAAAAATCTTCGATAGGTAATGCTCCAAGTGCCATCATAATGGTTTGGTCGCGGTAATAACCTGATCTAAAATCACCATTTTGAAATTGTTTAGCCAAGGCCAATTGGGCAATTTCTTTACCATCACCAAAAATGCCGAATTTGGCTTTTCCTGTAAGTACTTCTCTTCGCCCCATTAAGCTTGCCTCTCTACTTTGTAGTGCAATTTTATAGTCGTTTTGTACTTCTTCTTTTAATTCTTGAAGGCTAATTTCTTCTGCTACAGTGCTATCTGCTTTTACCTGATTCATATGTGGGATTAATAAAAACGAAAAACGCCTCAAAGATATTAATTTGAGGCGTTAATTCGGGGAAAATCCCTTTGAAAACCGATTGGTTGATTGTTTGGGTTTTAACCCTTATTTGGATTGTTACTTTGGTTGGTATTTAAAAAGTTAGGTTCAAATAAAATCATACCTAAAAATCCACCTATAATAGGTTGGTTTACTTTTTCTTTTGTATCAGGTTTTTTGCTCTCTTCATTTTCATCGACGATAATCTCTTCTTTTTTGTTGCATGCCAATATAAATGTAGAGTCTGAAGGGAATGGTTTAAAATAAACTGTTGATTCATTTACAAGAGAAAAGTTAGGGGCCATAAAAAGCATTTTTTCACAAGTAGTTTGCTTTTTAAGTGGCGGTTCTTGTCCTGAATTTTTTGCGGTGGAATTAAACCCTACTACAATTAATAATGTAGAGGCTAGTATGGTTATTATGGTTGTTTTCATGGTTGGTTGTATTAGTTTCAAATGTAAGACGTTTAAATACCTTAAAAGGTTACTTTCGATGTTAAGATTGGTTAAAACTTGTTAATGTTCAATTAGTTAGAATTTTTTTCTTCTTTACCTTCCCATCCATCAAAGCAATTTACACAAGCCAATCCGTTGTTTAGCATTGTCCATTTTTTGCCTAACATGTCGCTGTCCCAAGTATTGCTGATGTTTTCAATATCATAAATAATTTTACCTGCCGATTTATCTATAAAAACTGATTTTCCAGGAGGAACTAACAGGGTAAGTTTAACTTCCTGGTTTCTCCATTTATTATCTACACTAAAAGAGAAGTAAGGTTCAAATGAAAGGGTAGAATCCTTTAAAGAGAAATTATATTCAATGGCTTCTGCTCTTTGTGCAGCTTCTTTTGAGGTATTTCCTCTTGCTGTATTTAATATTACCAATTTGTAGGTAGAGTCTTCACTTGGTTGGATGTTTAATGTTGGAGAGCTTATTTGCATTTTTCCATCTTCAATTTTAAAATGTTCGTCTCTCCTAAAATTAAACCTGCCGTTGCGGTAACTGTATTTGGTAACTGAAGAGCCATCTGACTTTACTTCAAGTTTTAAGTTTTTTATGGCTTTTGAATCCAAATTAATTACTTTTTCTTGGGTGTTTTGGTTACTGAACTCACTTAAGGTTGAAACTCCGGCATAAATAGTAGCTATAAAACCTAAACCCCAAAGAGCCGCTGCAATTAGACCTAATCCTCTGGCTTTTATCTTATCTCTGAATAAAATTTTAAGACCGGCAATAAGTAAAAGTGCTAATGGAACCCCTGCAACTAAAATAACTCCTAAAATTCCAATGAAGCTATCGAAGCCACTATTAAAAAAAACTTGGGTAAGATCTGTTAAAGAATAGGATACCATCCCGTTTGAAGTAGCAGCAGTTACCATTCGCGAGGTTGTAAATACTGAAACTAAAAGCGCAATTAAGGCAATTGATCCTGCAATTAAGAAAACAACACCAATAAATTTCGCAATAAATTTAAAGAACAATGCAACAATAGAAAAAACGAATCGGAAAAATGAACCTACAAAGTCGGTTAGTTTGTCGGTGGTTTTGCGTGCTGCAGGCCTATTTTTCTCTCTAAATTCGTTAAATCTGTTTTTGAGGTTTTCAGCTTCTTCCTCTACTTTTTTTTTAATGTTGTCTATGGTAACACTTTCGCCTTTCATCTCCAGCTTTTCGGCTGTTGTTTTGGCTTCAGGAATTATTATCCATAAAATAATGTATAAGAAGAATCCTGAACCTAAGGTTAAAAAGGCTACAACAAATAGCACTCTAAATATAACTGGGTCGAGGTCGAAATAATGGCCTATTCCTGAGCAAACCCCGCCTGCCACTTTATTGTCGGGATCTCGGTATAGTTTTTTCCTGCGTGTTGATGTTGATTCTGTGTTCTGGTAGCTTTTTTCTTGCGTATATTCAGGCTCCATATCTGGATCTAAATAATCTTCTGGCTCTCCCATTACAGCAATTACTTCATCAACATCTTTTATAGACACCACTTGGTTTTTGGTGTTTAGTTTTTCTTGAAACATTTCAGCAATTCGTGCTTCAATATCAGCCATAATCTCATCTGTTCCTTCAGAATTTTTGAAATAGCTTTTTATGGTTTCAAGATATTTATGAAGTTTATTGAACGCTTCTTCATCTATGTTAAAGATGATTCCACTAATATTTATTGTTACTGTCTTGTTCATGATTAATTGTTTTGCTGGGGTTTACTAGATTTTATTTTGTTCACGGCTTCAGATAAATCATTCCATGTTGATTCTAACTCTGTATTAAATTTTTCTCCAATTTCTGTTAATGCGTAATATTTTCTTGGTGGACCTGAAGTTGATTCCTCCCAACGATAGTTTAACAATCCCGTATTTTTTAATCTTGTTAAAAGGGGATATAAGGTACCTTCAACCACTATGAGCTTGGCTTCTTTTAACTGCGCAATAATGTCTGAGGGATAAGCTTCTCCTTTTTTGAGTATTGTTAAAATGCAATACTCAAGGATACCTTTCCTCATTTGCGCTTTTGTATTTTCAATTTTCATATCCATGATTCATATAATTCTATTTTATACCAATTAGTTTGTGATACAAATATATGGGTAAAAGAAGTTACTATGCAATACATAGTACTAATTATTTTCAATATTATTTGATAAATGGAAAAAGAGAGCGTTAAACGGAAAAAGCCTCCAATTTTTAAAAGAGGAGGCTTTTACTTAGTTGAAAATTCAACTTAAAAAAGGTTGATTATTTATGCTTTAACAATAGTTTTAACAAGTTTTTCTCCTTCTGAAGGCTCAATAATTAAGAAATAAGAACCATTTGATAATGACTCGGTAGAAATCTGAATTCTATTTTCTCCCTTTTTTACAAAAGTGTTAAGCAAGTGTTTTTGAACCTTACCATTAATATCGGTTAGGTAAACTTTTACATTTTGCGATTTTTCAATTTTAAAATCTATGTAAACAATTGGGTTGTTTTTAATTGTAGGGTTAGGATAAACATTTGCCGAAACTGATGATTTGTTTAATTCTGCAACCGAAGGGAAAATATAGTTTTGGGTAATTAATTCATCAACACTCATTGCATTGCTATTATTTGCTTGCCCCCAATAGCCACATGTAAATAATTTCCCAGGCTCATCATATTTTCTTTGGATTCCAAAATAGTCGCCCCAACGTTCTGTAGATGTTCCTCCATGCATGTTTACAAAACCTTCGCCTCTTTTTACCTGTAAAATATCTGAGTAATTTTCGCTATTACCATTGTAGTAAATTACACTATAGCCCGAAAAAACTGTATCGGCAGTATGGTTAAATCCAATTACAACATCTTGGTTGTGTGAGCCATCTGTTCCAACACTTGCAATGTTTGGATAACCTAATTCTAAATACGGATGATCAATTAAATTGGCTCTCATAGTTGGAGAGTTGCTGTTGGCATCATCAATAAAGCCATGCATAATTATTGGGTATCCAGAGTTAACATCTCTTGTTGAAGCTACAAACTGAATTGTTTCGTCCATAATTATTCCACCCAAAACTCTTCCATCGTTGGTTTCGAAAATATGTCCGTTTGGTTGTTTTGCTCTAGGTGGTGTTATGTAAGGAATAGGACTTGTGATATGTTTTACATCAACTGTTGGGTTGCTATTCATATCCCCAGTAAGGGTAACTAAAAACACACTATCATTAGTAAGTACTATCGAATCAGAAAGTTGTGGGTAATTTCTGTTCGAAATAAAATGCATTTTATCTCCTGTTGGACCTTCACCATTTTGAACAGGACATAAATATCTTAAATATCTGTTATCGTATTTTACATCAGAAAATAAATTGGTTGGTAATGTTGCATCTCCATTAAATCCTGCTTCTAAATCCATTTGCCAAATTAAGGTTCTGTCGAAGCCTGTTTGCCAAGGCTGATTTATTATTACTAAATTGATGGTAAGAAACAACTCGTTGTCATTCATTGCTATGGCAGGGTAATCTGTCCAGGTAGTTGTGTTTACAGGTGCACCATCTAATTCATAAACGTTCCAAGGGTCTGTTGGGTTAGAAGTTGAAGAAAATGCCACAATAATTTTAGAATCTGAGGGTGTTCTTCCGCTCAAAAAAACCAAAACAAACTTATTTTCAGTTGGGTTATACAACAACTTAGGATCGAATGGAGAATTTGTTGGCAAAGGAGAAAAACTACTAAATGTAATAGCAGGTCTAAATGAACCTGGCAAAAACATGGCTGTATCAGCATTTAAATCGTGGGCGTAAATTTCAGTGTTCCAACTTGTAATTAAATACCCATCGTTAGATACAGCCAAAGTATTATCACTTGGGGTTCCACCTGGAATTGGGCCTTTGGTTGAAAAACCTTGTTGAGGAATTATTTTTTGAACTGGTTGTGGAGCAGGTTCACTAGCTCTATTTGGAGCAGGTAACGCTTCTTTATTTCGAGGATATATTTTATCTAACCTTTTTTTCCAATCTAGCAGTCCATCTCGGTAACTATCTCCACCTGGAAAAGGTGCTTCAATATTTGTTACAGCAAACTGAAAAGGATCAGCATCTGTACTTGGGTTAAAAACCTTTACTAATTTTCCATCCATTCTCTTTACTGCTTGAGCACTGCTAAAAGAGATTGTGGTAGTAATTAGTAATAAAATTAGAATAATGATGGATGTTCTCGTTTTCATATCTTATTTCATTTTCTTTGCGTAAAAGTATATTACAATTATTAAACACTGTAATTAATTGTCGGTTCATAAATCAAAAACTATAATTGGGCGTTTCGAGAAACTAAGGTTTGTTGACGCAAAGGATGTTTTGGTGAAAGCCAAAGTAGATACAGGTGCTAAAACTTCTACAGTTCACGTAAGTGGAATAAAAGAAGTTGTAGAAAATGATAAAACATATTTGGAGTTTTATTTATTGGCTAAGCCCGATTTAAAATTAAGAAAGTCGAAGTTTACAAAACGGAAAATAAAAAGTTCAACTGGCCACATGCAAGAAAGATATGTTGTTGAGTTGCCTATTCTGTTCGAT
>JABAYK010000022.1:54592-67916 GCA_018609045.1 Flavobacteriales bacterium | reverse complement strand
CACAAAAAACTGTGCAATTTCAGGTTGTTTTTCATTTTCACCAGCCAATTCAATTTCAGTTTTAACTGCTTTTTTGTATTGATTTTCTGCCAAAAATCCATTTTTATACATGTTGGTTAAAACTAAATTTCTGCGTTCTAAACATTTGTTGTAATTTCTCTCAGGGTCGTAAAGTGTTGTTCCTTTTAACAATCCCACCAATGTGGCTATTTCAGAAACATTCAAATCCTTTGGTGTTTTTTGAAAATAGTATTCAGCTGCAGTGTAAATTCCGAAACAATTATGGCCAAAAGGAACAGTATTTAAATACTTTTCTAAAATTTGATTTTTGGAAAATAATCGCTCAAACTTTAAAGCGGTAAACCATTCACGAATTTTATGAAAAATGAGGTTTGAATTCTTGAAACTTTTTCTAGGGTATATGTTTTTTACCAATTGTTGAGTAAGCGTGCTTCCCCCACCCGATTTCTCAGATAACAATAGCGATTTTACACCAACTCTAAATAGTCCAACTATATCAATACCATTGTGGCTATAAAACCTAATGTCTTCAGTAGCAATAAGACAATTTATCAGGCTATCAGGAATTTCTTCGAAAGGAGTAAACTTTCTGTTCTCGAAGTACATTTTTCCAATCAAAACACTATCGCTGCTGTATACTTCAGAAGCAAACGGAAGTTTAAAGCTTTCTATTTTTTGGAAAGAGGGAACTTGTAGGAAAAACCCATTCCAAACCAAAATACCAAATACCAAGAATGCACCTCCACTAATTAGAAAAGATTTAAGAAGTATTCTAAATAAGCTTTTGCATTTTATGGATAAACTTGGATAAGTAATTTGAAATTTGGCTTTAGGCTTTGCTATTTATTTTCTTCCTTCTAAAACCTCCTTAATATTTGGTTTAAAATAGTTTTCCCCTTTCATAACTTTTCCATCCTCTCTGTAAATTGGTTTTCCATCAGCGCCAAGCTTACTCATATTACTTCTTTGAATTTCAGTAAATACTTCTTCAATTTTATGTTGTAAACCATGAGCCAATATAGTACCGCATAAAATGTATAGCATATCACCTAAAGCATCTGCCACTTCAACCAAATCACCGGCTTCGGCTGCTTCAAGATATTCTTCATTTTCTTCATGCATTAAACTATGTCTTAATTTAATTACACTTTCTCCAACATCCATTTTTGGTGAATTTTCATTGTTAATTCCAAACGATTCATGAAAAGTTTTAACGTAGTTTATTGCCTCTTGTAATTCCATGTTTTTTGATTTCAAAATTATCGGAAGTATCAATCTTTTCAGGACTTTCGGCTCAAAAGTTCTTAACATATTTTAACAAGCCTTCACTTGGGTTAAGAAATGAAATAATGACTTTTGCGACTGTTCGAAAATGATACAGTCTGGATATGGAAAAAATTGCTGAAGTAGATCAACAAAATTCAACTGTTGATATTAGAGCTCTAAACGAGCAAATAGAAAAGGAAAGTGGTTTTGTAGACCTAGTAAAACTAGAAATGGATAAAGTAATTGTTGGCCAAAAATATATGGTTGACAGATTACTAATTGGATTATTATCTGATGGACATATTTTGTTAGAAGGAGTTCCAGTTTAGCAAAAACATTATCCATTAAAACTCTTGCAGATACTGTTCACGGCCAATTTTCAAGAATTCAATTTACACCTGACCTTTTACCTGCAGATGTTATTGGAACCATGATTTACAGTCAGAAGAAAGATGAATTCTCTGTAAAAAAAGGACCTATGTTCGCCAACTTTGTTTTGGCTGATGAGATAAACAGAGCCCCTGCAAAGGTTCAATCTGCTTTATTAGAGGCTATGCAAGAGCGCCAAGTTACTATTGGTGAAAACACTTTTGCCTTACCTAAACCCTTTTTAGTTTTAGCCACACAAAACCCGGTTGAACAAGAAGGAACTTACCCACTACCTGAGGCTCAAGTAGATAGGTTTATGCTAAAAGTAGTTTTAGATTATCCTAAAAAAGAAGAAGAAAAATTAATTATCAGACAAAATGTAAGCAAGGCAGAAATGCCAATGGCTAATACCATTTTAAAACCTGAAGAAATAATTAGGGCAAAAGAAGTGGTTCGAAAAGTTTACATGGACGAGAAAATTGAAAATTACATTATCGATATTGTATTTGCAACTCGAAATCCAAAAGATTATGGCCTTAACCAATTTGAGCAATTGATTGATTTTGGAGCTTCTCCAAGAGCATCAATCAATTTAGCAAAAGCAGCTAAAGCTTATGCTTTTATCAAAAGAAGAGGTTATGTAATTCCTGAAGATGTAAGAGCAATTTGTAAAGATGTAATGCGTCACAGAATTGGATTAACCTACGAGGCAGAAGCCGAAAATATTACCACCGAAGATATTGTTACAGAGATTTTAAACAAGGTTGAAGTTCCTTAATGGATACCAAAGAACTCATAAAACGCGTACGTAAAATTGAGTTAAAAACCAGGGGTTTATCCAATCAAATTTTTTCTGGAGAATACCACTCGGCTTTTAAGGGCTCTGGTATGGCCTTTAGCGAAGTAAGAGAATACATTGCTGGGGATGAAATAAGAAAAATAGATTGGAATGTAACCGCTAGGTTAAATAGTCCGTATGTAAAGGTTTTTGATGAAGAAAGAGAGCTAACTGTAATGCTTTTGGTTGACATGAGTGGCAGTGAAGACTTCGGAACTAAAAAACAAACCAAGAGAGAACTCATTACTGAAATTTGCGCTGTTTTAGCATTTTCTGCAATCCAAAACAACGATAAAATTGGGGCTATTTTCTTCAGCGATAAAATTGAAAAGTTTATTCCGCCCAAAAAAGGAAAAGGCCATACGCTTTTGATTATTAGAGAGCTCTTAGACTTCAAACCCGAAAACAAAGGCACCAACTTGGCTGAGCCATTAAGATATTTAACTTCTGTAATTAAAAAAAGAAGTATTGTTTTCTTAATCTCTGATTTTTTAGGTGATGGATTTGATAGCGCTATGAAAATAGCAAACAGAAAACATGACTTGGTTGCTCTAAAAATTTCTGATAAGGCTGAAAAAGAATTGCCCAACGTAGGCTTAATTCCCGTTAAAGACAATGAAACTGATGAAGTTGTTTGGTTAGATACTTCAGACCAAAAAACAATGAACAGATACAAAGCCCAAATGCTTCGAAAAGAAGATGAATTAAGGCAAATATTTAGCAAATCGGGAGTGGATTTTGCTGAAATCGCAACCCATCAATCTTATGTTAAACCTTTGATGAATTTGTTTAAAAAACGAGAATCGAAAAGATGAGGCTAATTTGGTTTACCATATTGAATCTTTTTATTTTTTCGGCTTTAGCTCAAATTCAGCCTGCTGTTGATTTAAACCAAAGCACCAAGAAAATATTAATTGGTGAGCAACTTACAGTAGATTATACTTTAAAAGTAAATGCTTCCGATTCAGTTAGGCTTCCGCTTTTTACCGACACCTTAAGAAAAGAAGTTGAAATTGTAAATGCATCTAAGGTTGATACATCATTTGACGAGAATGATGTTTCTGTTAAACTTTTCAAGCAAACGCTAACCCTTACTAGTTTCGATTCAGGTTATCATGCAGTAAAGCCAATTCAATTTTTTGTAAATAACCAATTGGTTGAATCTCAACCTTTTTTGGTTGAAGTTCATACAGTGCAATTAACTCAGCAAGAATTAAAAGATATTAAATCTCCTTTTGAAGCAGAATTAACCTTACTTGATTACCTCAAACTATATTGGATGTTTATTTTAGGAGGTTTAGCTCTAATTGGAGTTATCGCTTTGATTATTTGGTATTTAAAAACTAGAGAGAAGCCCATATTTGAGCAAATAATTCAAAAACCTCAAATTCCACCCCATGTTATTGCCTTAGAAAAACTAACTGAATTACAAAAGAAAAAGCTTTGGCAAAGTGGCGATTTAAAAGGCTATTACTCATCTCTTACAACTATTATTAGAGAATACATTGAGCTTCGATATAATATTTTGGCTTTAGAGCAAACTACATCAGAAATATTATCTGACTTAAGTCAAAAACAAGAAATTGCGATTGAATTAAAAGAAAAACTTAAAGAATTATTGCAGCTTGCCGATTTGGTAAAGTTTGCTAAAATGAAAACCTTAGCCGAAGAAAATGAAAAGCTTTTTGCTTATGCTAAATCATTTATAGAAGAAACAAAGCAAAATGAAAAGGCCGCAGAAAACAATGTTGAACCTGAAGTAAAACCTAATCATGTTTAACAATATAGAATTTGCCAATACTTCATTTTTCTTGCTCTTGGCAATAATTCCAATACTTGGTATTTATTACTTCTTTAAACGTAATTCACAAAAATCAACTTTAGCATTTTCTAATGGAAACGCTTTAAAGGCTTTTTCAAACTGTTGGAAAATTTATGCTCGCCATACCTTAAATACTGCTAAAATATTGGCTTTAGGCTTTTTTATTGTAGCAATGGCAAGACCACAATCTTCTACTTCTTGGCAAGATGTTTCAACCGAAGGCATAGACATTATGATGTGTCTAGATATTTCGGGAAGCATGTTAGCGGAGGATTTTAAACCCAATAGATTAGAGGCTTCTAAAGATTTGGCCATGGAATTTATTGAAGGTAGGCCTAATGATAGAATCGGACTGGTTGTTTATTCAGGAGAAAGTTTTACCCAATGCCCTTTAACAACAGACCATGCAGTTTTAAAAAACCTTTTTAGCGACATTAAAAATGGAATGATTGAGGATGGTACGGCCATTGGAAATGGTTTAGCAACTTCTGTAACCAGATTAAAACAAAGCGATGCCAAAAGCCGCGTGATTATTTTGTTGACTGATGGATTCAACACTTCAGGAACAATTCCTCCACTTACGGCTGCAGAAATTGCCGAAGCTTTTAACATTAGAGTTTATACAATTGGAGTTGGAACCAATGGGTTAGCCCCCTACCCTTTTAGAAGTCCTTTTGGAGGAATACAATACCAAGATGTTGAGGTGAAAATTGATGAATCTACTTTAACACAAATTGCAGATAAAACTGGTGGAAAATATTTTAGAGCTACTGATAATGAAAAGCTTAGAGAAATTTATACTGAGATTGATGAGTTAGAAAAATCAAAAATAGAAGTAACAGAATATCGCAAGAGAAGCGAAGAGTTTTTGCCTTGGGTTTTGATAGGATTTGGACTTTTAGTGCTCGATTTTTTATTTAAATCATTGTTTTTAAAATCAATAGTTTAAGAAATGTTTAGGTTCGAACATACCGCTTTTTTATGGCTTTTGTGGGCGATTCCTCTATTTATAATAATATTTATTGCCTTGTTAAATTGGAAGAAAAATGCAATCAAAAAATTAGTAGATAATCATTTAGTTCAATTTCTTATTCCTGAAAAATCAAGGGTTAAACCCTATTTTAAGTTCTTTATTTTTATTTTGATTTACACCAATTTGGTTTTAGCAATGGCCAATCCTCAAATAGGAAGTAAGTTGCAAGAAGTAAAACGAAAAGGTGTGGATGTAATGATCGCCCTAGATTTATCTAACTCGATGTTGGCAGAGGACATCAAACCTAGCAGGCTCGAATCTGCAAAAAGAGCTATCTCAAAATTTATTGAAAAATTAAAAAACGACAGAATCGGAATTGTTGTTTTTGGCGGACAGGCTTATACTCAATTACCTATAACAACTGATTTTGCTGCGGCTAAATTGTTTTTGAATACCATATCAACTGATATGATTCCGACACAAGGAACAGCAATTGGTGCAGCAATCGAACAATGTAAATCTGCCTTTAACCCTGAAAGTAAAACAAGTAAAGTAATCGTGATTTTAACAGATGGCGAAAATCATGAAGACGATGCATCAAAAGCTGCAGCTCAATCTAAAGAAGAAGGTATTCTTGTGCATACCATTGGAATGGGCTCTCCGCAAGGCTCTCCTATTCCACTTTACCAAGGTCGAAATAAAGTTGGGTTCAGAAAAGATAATTCAGGAAACAGTGTAGTTACCAAACTTAATGAACCTATGTTGCAAGAAATTGCTGCATCGGGTGGTGGAATTTATGTAAGAGCATCATCTTCTTCGGCCGGTTTAGATTACGTTTTAGATGAAATAAATAAAATGGAAAAAGCTGAATTTGGCTCAAAGGTTTACACAGACTATGAAGACAGGTTTCAATACTTTTTAGGTTTTGCAATTTTTTTGTTGATTTTAGATTTTTTTATCACTGAGAAGAAGAATAAATGGTTAAATAGCGAAAAATTATTCGGAGCAAAAGCATGAGGTTTACTTTTATACATATCGTTTTGGTTTTTATTTCTTGCCAAGTATTGGCGCAAAAAGAAAAGCTCAATTTAATTAATGGTAACGAGCTATATCAAAAAGGAAACTATGCTGATGCTGAAGCAAAATACCTAGAATCGTTGAGTGAAAAACCACAATATTTTGAAGGAAGTTTCAATTTAGGAGATGCACTTTTTAGACAAGATAAGTATGAAGAAGCTGCCCGCCAGTTTAACTATATTGCCCAAAATGCAGAAGACAAAAGCTTAAAAGCCAAAGCATATCACAACTTGGGTAATAGTATGCTTAAAGCTGAAAAATTAGCTGAAAGTATCGATGCATATAAAAATGCCCTAAAGCTGAATCCAAATGATGAAGATACCCGTTACAATCTAAGCTATGCTCTAAAAATGCAACAGCAACAGCAACAGCAACAGCAGCAGCAAAATCAAGATCAAAACCAAGATCAAGAAAACAAAGAAGATCAGGAAAATCAGGATAACCAAGAAAATCAGGATCAGAATCAAGATCAAGATCAAGACAATAAGGAAAACAAAGAAAATCAAGACCAAAAAGATAACCAACAACAAAACCAAGACCAGCAAAACCAAGAGGATCAAAATAAACAGCAACAACAAACACAACAAGGAGAAAAAATATCAAAGGAAGATGCTGAAAGAATGCTAGAAGCATTGCAAATGCAAGAAAAAAATACCCAAGATAAATTGAAGAAAAGTAGGCTTAAACAAGGCGAAAGAATTAAAATTGAAAAAGATTGGTAAAAATTAAACACATATTACTTTTTGTATTTCTGATTTTTGCCTTTGCTGCAAAATCTCAAAAGTTCGAAACACAATTGAGTTCTAATCAAATTCAAGTTGGGCAAAGACTAAAGGTTTCCTACGTACTCAATTCAAAAGGAACAAATTTTAGAGGTCCTAAATTTTATGGTTTCCAAGTTTTATCTGGCCCTAACCAAAGCACGAGCATGCAAATTGTTAATGGTAATATGAGCAGCTCTATTACATATTCATACATTTTGCAGGCTGTAAAAGAAGGAACCCATACCATTAAAGGTGCAAAAATTGAAGCCGAAGGAAAAGCCCTTACTTCAAACGATGTAAATGTTAGGGTAATTAAAGCTCAAAACTCTACTCAACCGCAAGCAAATACCCAACAAAACAACAATCAAAACCAACAGCAGCAGCAACAAGCCCAACCAACAAACGATAAAATAACTGATAACCTGTTTATTAAAGTTTATGCCAACAAAACAAAAGCTTTTGTAGGCGAAGAAATTATAGTAACCTATAAAGTTTATACGAGGGTAAATATTGTAAATAATGGTATTAACAAATTACCAGATTTTACAGGATTTTGGGCACAAGATATTGAATCTGCAGCTCAAGGAAGATTAGAACAAACTACTTACAATGGAGTTGCCTTTAATGTAGCCACCATAAAACAAACCGCTTTAATTCCTCAAAAAACAGGCAAATTAGAAATTGACCCTCTAATAATGGATGTTGTAGTAAGGTTAAGAGATAACAACAGACCTAGGAGTATTTTCGATCAGTTTTTTGGCGGATTTAAAGATGTAAATTACCAAATAAAAAGCAATAAAATAACTATTGAAGTTTCACCTCTACCTAGTATGGGTAAACCTAAAGATTTTACAGGAGCCGTTGGAAAATTTAGTATTTCGAGTATTATTGATAAAGATAGTTTAGAAGCAAACGAAGCCATAAACTTTAAGGTTACTTATTCGGGAAATGGAAACATAAAATTTGTACAAGCTCCAAAAATTAATTTTCCTCCCGATTTTGAAGTTTACGACCCAAAAGCATCTGAAAAAGTAAGTGTAAATGCCTCTGGAATTTCTGGTACTAAAACTTTTGAATATTTAATTATTCCTCGACATGAAGGAAAGTTTGTAATTCCTGAGTTGAGTTTTTCTTATTTCGATGTGGCTTCAAAGTCCTATAAAAATTTAAAAACGAAACCTTTTCCTATTCAAGTCGGAAAATCTAACAATACAGAAACTGCAACTGCTTACCGCTCTGTAAAAAAGGAAGAAATAAAATTATTAGGCAAAGACATTAGATTTATTAAAACCAACCAACAAGAATTGAAAGAAAGGAATGTTAGCTTATTTAATTCTCCAATTCATTATTTTGGTTTAGGTCTTTCTAGCTTGGCATTAATAGCCTTTATGTTTTTTGCCAAAACAAAACAACGATCAAAATCAGATTTACTTGATGCAAAAAGTAAAAAAGCAGCAAAACTGGCTGCTAAAAAACTAAAAGATGCCCAAAACGAATTAAAATCGGGAAATAAAGAGGCGTTTTACGAAAAACTTTTGGCAGGATTGTACAATTACTTTTCTGATAAACTAAGTATTCCTGTTGCCGATTTAAGCAAAGAAAGTATTGAAACTGGACTACAAAAATTCGATACCCCTGCTGTTTTAATAGAAGAAACTAAAGAAGTAATTTCAATTTGCGAAATCGCACGTTTTGCTCCTGTTACGAGCCTAAACGAAGAAGAAACATTTACCAAAGCAAACAATCTTATTCAAAATGTTGAAAAAGCTATATAACATATTTCTTGTTTTGGCTTTGTTGCCCCTTGCCTCTTTAGGCCAAGGTGAATACTACAATAACTTGATGGAAAAAGCCAACGATTTGTATTCACAATCTTTATACGATAGTGCAATTACAGTTTATTCTGAAATTGAAGGCTCTGGGCTTGAATCATTCAATTTGTATTACAACAAAGGCAATTGTGCTTTTAAATTTAACGACCTGCCTACTGCTATTTTATATTATGAAAAGGCTTCGAAATTAAAACCTAACGACAAAGATTTAATTCATAACCTATCTCTTGCAAATGCCCAAATAGTAGATAAAATTGAACCTTTACCTCCTTTCTTCATTTCAAAATGGATAGTTGAATCTGCAGAGTTGTTGCACTCAAACTATTGGGCAATTTTAAATTTAATATTCTTTATTATTTTTTGCTTAAGTGCAGGATTCTATTACAAAGTTTCAAAGCCATCACTTAAAGTTATGGGATTTTATGCTGGGCTAATTGGCTTATTTCTTTTTTTTACCACACTCTATTTTGGAGTAAAAAAATACAATCTCGAAACAAATAATTCAAACGCTATAGTTTTTGAGCCATCGTTAACTGTAAAAAGCGAACCTAGCGAAAATTCCACTGAATTATTTCTTTTGCATGAAGGAACAAAAATTTCAATTTTAGACTCAACAGATGCTTGGCATAAAATATCGTTGCCTGATGGCAATATTGGTTGGATTAAGTCAGAGACTTTTAGAATAATTTAGTATATTGGAACCTTCTTTTTACAATTAAAGCAAATTTGAGCATAATAATTTGCCTTTTATAAATTTTTAGTGCCTTGCAAATAAAATTGTGATTAGATTTACATCCCACAGTCGATAGAAATAAAAAATTAGAATGATTACAGAACAATTGCAGTTTGAAATTGAAAAAATATCTCAATCGAGGTTACATGGACTAGAAGAGGATAGCCTTCAATTTGGAAAAGTTTTTACTGACCACATGTTTGTTGCCGATTTTATTGATGGGCAATGGACCAACATGAAAATTACTCCCTACAAAGATTTGGTTTTAAGTCCGGCAACATCTTTTATTCACTACGGTCAATCAATATTTGAAGGTTTAAAGGCGCATTATGGTAAAGATGGAGATGTTTTTATGTTTCGCCCACAAGCAAACATAGCTAGAATGAAAACTAGCGCCATTAGAATGTGTATGCCTCCTTTTCCTGAAGACATTTTTTTAGACGCCCTTAAAACCTTGTTGAGTTTAGACAAAGCTTGGATGCCAAAAAAAGACGGAAGCTCAATGTACATTAGGCCTTTTATGTTTGGTACTGATGAGTTTTTAGGAGTAAAAGCTTCAGATAACTATAGGTTTATGATTATTATGTCTCCTTCTGGAAGCTATTATAAAAACCCTGTAAAAGTTAAAATTGAAACTCATTTTACTCGCGCTGCTTCAGGTGGTACGGGTTCTGCAAAAGCTGCAGGAAACTATGCAGGTTCTATGTATCCGGCTAAATTAGCAGCCGAAGAAGGTTACCAACAACTTATTTGGACAGATGGTAAATACCACAGAAACATTGAAGAAAGTGGCACAATGAATTTAATGATGGTTATTGATGATGTTTTGGTTACTCCTAAACTTTCAAATACCATTTTAGAAGGTGTTACACGAAACAGTATTTTAAATATTGCTAGAGATTGGGGCTGGAAAGTTGAAGAAAGAACCGTTTCTGTTGAAGAAGTTGTTGAAGCTTTAGAAAATGGAAAACTTCACGAAGCGTTTGGAGTTGGCACAGCCGCTACAATCGCTCAAATTAACACTATTGGCTATGAAGGCAAAGATTATGAACTACCTGCTGTTGCTGACAGAGAATTTTCAAATAAAATTTCTACTTATTTAGAAGATTACAAAAGAGGCCGTGTAGAGGATAAATTCAATTATTTAGTTAAAATCGATTAATTAAATAAAAATATATAAAAGCCTCCTGATTTTTTTGGGAGGCTTTTTTTTTGTGTATGGCCAAAAGCAACAAAAACAGCCTCTTAATTTCACTTTTCCTTTTTTTAGGAGTTTTAATTTTTGGATACTATTTCTCGGTAGCAGGAGACAAAGAAGAAAATATCAAAATTGAAAAAGCTATTTTTCTTCCACCCCCTATAAAAACCGATACAATTAATTCCAAATTAGATTCTATCTTGAAGAGGTATCAGAGCAAAACCTTTTTCAATGGAAGTGTTTTAGTAGCCTACAAAGGCAATGTTATACATAAAAACAATTATGGATATGCCGATTTAAGAAAAAAAACACCATTAACAGATTCTAGTATTTTTCAGTTGGCTTCGGTATCAAAGCAATTTACAGCTGCAGCAATATTAATTTTAGTTGATGAAAAAAAACTAAAATTAACAGATAAGCTTAGAGATTTCTATCCTCAATTACCTTACGAAGGTATTACCATAAACCATTTATTAAACCATACTTCTGGACTTCCTCTATACTTTTGGTATGCAGACCATGTTTGGAAAAGTGATACGCCACCAACCAACGAACAAATGATTGAAACTATGGCTAAAAATGAAATGAAGCCATTTTTTGCCCCAGGCCAAAAGTTTGAATATTCAAATACAGGATATTTTATTTTGGCAAGTATTGTAGAAAAAGTTTCGGGCCAAACCTTCTCAAATTTTTTAAAAACCAAATTATTTGACCCCTTAAACATGGAACATACTTATGTTTACACATATCCTTTTGACAGCATAAGACCTTACCAATTAATGGGTTATCAAGTTAACCGAAGAGGAAGGGCTAGAGAAATTCCTCCTTTTTTAAACGATGGAATATTTGGAGATAAAAATGTTTACTCTACTACAAAAGATTTATTCCTTTGGCTAAAGGGATTAAATGAGGGAAAAATTCTATCGCAAAATTCACTCAAACTAATGTACACCCAAGGAAAAACCAATAGTGGTTGGAAAGCTCCTTATGGAATGGGTTTTAGACTAGAAAACAGAAACAACGAAAATGTAATTTTCCATAATGGTAAATGGAATGGGTTTAGAACCTCAGTAAAAAATTATATCGATAATGATATTTGGATAATATTGTTAAATCACACCAATTATAGCAATGTTTCAGGTATAACTCGGCAATTGAATGAATTTTTAAAAGAAGAGTTTAAAGAAAATAATTACCAAACAGAACAAAAAAACCAAAATTGAAATTCGGTTCATTCCGTGCATCATTTTAAGATTGATATTATTTTCATCGCTTTTCTTAAATAGGTTGAAAATATTGAGGTAATAGAAAAGTCTTTTAAAAAACATGTCCGCGTATTTTTATCAAATGTAACAACCAAATTAATCTGATGTTTAAAAATCCGAGAGTAATGATTTTGCTAGGCATAATGACCTTGGCAATTTATATGATTGTTTTTAAAAAAGAATCAAAATCTGACCACCAAAAAATAAAAGGCCTTTGGACCTTAAACAGCATGGCTATTAACAATAATAGCAAATGGCAAGAATGGAACGGCGGCATGGCTGGTTATTTACTTTATGATGGAGATGGCAACTGTGCTTTGCATCTTTACACCAAAGACTATAAAAACTTTAAACCTGAGTTTGACAGCTTTACCTCTACTATTGGAGATTCAGCCTTAAAACATTTGACCAATAGCTACAATTACATGGCTCAATATTCTTTAGATACAGCCAAAAAAGTAATTTACCACACCAGAATTTCTCATAACAATCCTAAAGAGTTTGGAAAAACTGTAACTAGAAAATATAGCTTTAAGGGCGATACTTTAATACTTGTGCCGGCTGAAGAAGAAAATGCTTCATTAAGGCTAAAATGGGTTAGAAATAAAAACTAATACTTCAACCCAATTTTGCGGTAAATAAAACCCATTAACCAAGCTGGGCCAATTAATAAAAACTGAAGATCTTTAAAAAAAGAAGGTTTTTTGCCTTCAATTTTATGCCCAATAAATTGTCCTACCCAAGCCAATGCAAATAGAATAAAATTGAACAAGGCGTAATTCATTTCTATACTTTGGCCTAATCTTTTGTTTAAAAACAGCACCAAATAAGAGAATAGCGCCATTCCAAAAAACATTGGTATTGAAACTCTAGCATAAAAAATTAAACCTAAGGCAATAAGTAAACTTCCAACATGTAAATAGGTAGAATTATCGCCCTGATAATTTAAAAATGGTAATGGAATAGTAGATAATAACCCAATTAAGGAAAAGAATATGGATGGAACACAAATCCAATGAAAAGCTTTATTTACTTGGTTTTGATGACTTTCACCATATTCATCAAACCACTGCTGCATTGTTTTCATTTTTTTTGATGAAATTTAACCAAAATTTGAAAATGAAAATTCTTATTGGTGTTTTATGTTCCATTTTATTAGGTTTAAA
>JABAYK010000022.1:53125-54582 GCA_018609045.1 Flavobacteriales bacterium | reverse complement strand
TAAATTCTCAACCTAAAACTGACAAAATAATAGGTATTTGGCAAGTTGATAACACCAATTTAATAGAAGAATGGAAAAAAACATCTGAAGAAAAATATGAAGGTTATTCCGCAATAATTGAATTTGGAAAGGTTGATACTTTAGAGTTTTTAACTCTACAAAAAACAGATTCTATTTGGGTTTATACCGCAAAAGTTTTAAATCAAAATGAGGGTAAACCTATTTCCTTTCAACAAATAGAAAAAAATCATAATAATTGGGTTTTTGAAAATTTAAACCACAACTTTCCTAATACAATCAACTATACTTTTAAAGCAGATACTGAAATTGAAGTTACAGTTTCAGGCCTAAATGGAAAAAGCTTCAAACAAAAATTGATAAAAAAATAAAGCCAAAGCAATAACTTACCTTGGCCTTCATCTCTAAATATTTTTTTTAAAAATAAATTCGGTAACTAATATTAGGTAGAATTCCCAATTGAGTTGTGTACTCTATTTTATTAGTAGTTGCATCATAATACTCTCTAACAGGTGTCAAATTATTTGTAGTATTCTGAATATCAAATTTTATTTCTTGTGTGGTTTTTTCTTTGTTTATTTTATAATAAACTGCAGTATTCATAAAGAAAATAGCATCAGCTTTTTTACCAAAATAATTATCCATGTCTAAAACTGTAGTTCCTTCTTTTCTTGATTCAACTAAGTTAACTGGAGTGTACCATCTACCACCAATGTATCCAAGTTTTCCACTAAACCCTAATGTATTCGATTTACCTTTTTTTCCGCCTGCTGAAAACTCTTTTCCTCCAATTAAATTTGATGTGTATTGGCTATTAAACCTTGTGTTTCTCCATTTACCAACTTCATTTTTATATTCGCTTTGGTACAAGCTCAATGTGGTTAAAGCAAACCATCCATCTCCAAAAAATCTTTCAGCAGAAAATTCAATTCCATAATTTCTTCCAACTCCATTATTTTCTAAAGGAAAATCGGCAAACCACTCATTTTGGTTAACTGTAAAAAACTCGTTAAACTCGCCTTTACCTTGGGGGATATCATAAATGTATTGGTAATAAACCTCAGATTTTAATTGCCACAAAGGAGAAGGATAAAACTCATGACCTAAAACCAAATGAGCAGCTTTCATTAAATCTAAATTTTTGTTTGGAGATATTAAATCGTTTCCACCTCTTTTATAATTAGCGATATAGGTAGAAATAGGTTCCATTTTACTGTGTAAACCTGCTCCAAAGTTTAAAAAGTGTTTTGGTGCAAAACCCCACTTCACTCCCAACCTTGGCTCAAAAGTTTGGTTTTTATTTAGGGCAAAGTAGTAATGGTGAAAACCTAAATTAACATCTAAATTGGCATTTGGTCTAAGTTTCCATTGAGCATAAGATTGAAATGTATTTGAATTTCCATTTTTATTTAAAACCTCTTGCAACTTTCCTCCTTCTT
>JABAYK010000022.1:51445-53115 GCA_018609045.1 Flavobacteriales bacterium | reverse complement strand
TCTGCTAGCAAGTAATTGGCAAAATAATCGTAACCAATTTTAGAATATATAATTCCAGTTTGAATTTTGTTTTTTGCATTTATTTTTAAATTTAACTGTGTAGCTCCTCTATAGTTTACCATCCTAAAATCTTCTTCATAATAAGTCTTCCATTCTTTATTTTCATCTTTATTTACCCCTTCAGACATTTGAATAGTACCAGAAATATTAACCGATGTTTTCAAATATGCATTTTTTGAAATAGGCATAAAGTGGTTAACACCTTGAGCAAACATTCCTGAATTATATACTTCTTTGTCTATTACATTTTCTTCAAGAGAATCTTTATACTCTTGTGAAATTCCATTATACCCTCCTATTCCATAGAATGAAAATGTTCCCGCTTTTTTTGTAGGCATAAAAAGTTTGTAAGCACCATCTTGATACTTTGGAATCCCTCCAAAATCTATAATCCCTAAATTATTTAATAAGTCTAATGATGAATACCTATAATTAACTAAGTAAGATGAACCGGTTGCAGGATTAAGTGGTCCTTCTGCTGTAGCATCTAAACCTAATGCACTAATACCTGCAGCAAATTCGTGTTTTTGGTTATTTCCTTTTCTTAAACTAATATCAAAAACACCTGATAGTGCATTGCCATACTCCGCTGGAAAAGCTCCTGTGTAAAACTCAGAATTGTCTAATAAATCAGCATTTAAAATTGAAATGGGTCCGCCACTTCCTCCTTCTGCACCAAAATGGTTTGGGTTAGGAATTTCCATTCCTTCTAATCTCCAAAGTATTCCTCGGGGTGAGTTTCCTCTAACAGAAATATCGTTGTTCCCTTCTGGGTCTCCTGTAACTCCGGCAAAACCTGAAACCATTCTTGATGGGTCGTTAAAACTACCTGCATATCTGCCTGTTTCTTCTACAGAAAAAGTTCTGGCACTTACGCTTGCCATCTCATTTCTAACTTCTCCTTTGTTTTTGGTTGCTGATATTTCAACAGTATTTATGGTGGTTACACTTTCTGTCATTTGAATATCTAGAACTACTTCTTTGGCAGAGTTTACAACCAAATTCGGTAATATCTTAGGTTCAAAACCTAAAAAGGTAATTTGAATTGATGCTCTTCCAATTGGAACATCTTGTAAAACAAAATTTCTATCAAAGTCGGTTGTGGTTCCTTTAAAAGGGTTTGAGTTTAGTAAAATGATATTAGCACCAATTATTGGTTGCCTTGTATCAGCATCATAAACTTTTCCGCGAATGTTTTGGGTAATAGGATCGTTTGCGGCTGAACAAAAATTAATTAAGAAAATAAATAATAGGGTAAGTTTGGTTTTCATGGTTTTTGGTTTGAATTATTATTTAATCATTTATTAAATGACAATTCAAAAAATAAAAACCCCTATTTATTCTTAAAAAAGATTTTTCTGGTAATAATGTTAATAAGGTATACTATTTCTTTTCAATATATATAACTAATATTCAACTGATTAATATCTTGAAAATTAATTAGGTTTATTTCTTTACCTAGTTTAGGCCGACCGTTTTGATCATCAATTTTTGTTATATTCTAAGTGCTGCGCAATTTTCTTTTTGTAACTGCTTTGTATGAAATACAAGTAGTAAAAAAAAGAGCGAAAGTGATAACGATGAAAGCGGAAATTCTATAATTTTTAATC
>JABAYK010000022.1:49715-51435 GCA_018609045.1 Flavobacteriales bacterium | reverse complement strand
AATAAAAACAAAGTAAAATTTGAGATTTAATCAAATAAGACTAAAACTTAGTGAGATAATTTCTAACAAGAATTAAGTGTCAACTTGAATTAATTCTAGTAAACCAATGCTAAATCAAGAATTTAAAATTTGAAAACCTTACTTGGTTTCATTGTTAGAAGATTGATGCTCATTGGAAACTTCATCGGTTTGTTTGGAGTGTTTACCATAACACCAGCCTTTCATAGAATTCTTAAACTTTAATTTATCCTCCTCCGTCATGTTGGCCATTTTGCTTTCAATTTTTCGCTTCCACTCCTCGCGTTTATTTGAATCTATTGAATTTTGATGGCTTTTCCATTCGTGCTGTTTGCCATAACCTCCAAAACCAAATAAAATTTTTGCCAAAACCATTAGACCTAATGCTTGATAAAAGTTAAGCACAGGCCCATTAAACAAATCTGGAATAAGCATATTCCAAAGCAGCATAAATAAGTAATTAACAAATAAAACTGCTGCAAAACCAAAAACTACGTAACCTACTATTTTTTTGACCCAATAACTATTCATAAAACTTAGCTTATTCGTTAAACATATCGTTATAAATAGATTGAAGATTTTCTCTCAATTTAAGTATAGCGTAGCGTTTTCTTGTAATTAATGTATTTTCATTTTCACCAGTAATTTGAGCCATTTCCTTAAAGCTTATTCCTTCAAATTCATGCATTTCAAACACTTGTCTTTGATTTTCGGGCAATTCACTTAAGGTTTCCTCAATTACTTCGGTTACCATATTTCTTAACATATCGTGCTCAGGTCCTTTATCAGATGAAGGAATAATATCTGTTAATGAAAGTACATCGCCATCATCATTTCCCGAATATGTCATGTCATCTAACCTAAGGGTTTTGTGCTTTCTAAAAAAATCTATGATTTTATTTCTAGCCACCCTAAATACCCAGGCACCCCCATTTCTAATGTCTTTGGCAACTAAATATGCATCAGATAATTGAAAAAACACTTCTTGAAAAATGTCTTCAGCATCTTCATTAGTAGGTACTCTGCTTCTTATAAAATTAAAAAGCCTATCCCCTTCTTTGTTAAAAACCTCATTTACTGCTGCATGCATTTGAGCAGCTTCTAAATCTTGTTGGTTGAGTTGTAAAACTTTTGTTTTCATGATTGTTATTGTAGTCGGATAGCCAATACGGAAATTTTATACCACCTTTTTTTTATGCCATTGTGCCATTAAAACCTGCCAAACCTAAAAAGTAAAAATATAGTGAACCAACATATTTTATTAACCTTTGCTATAAATTACCTCATTATTGAAAGATTCTAAATTAATATACCTTGTTCTAAGAATAGCCCTAGCGGGTACTTTTATCGGTCATGGCTATTTTGCTTTTACCCAAAAACCAAGCTGGATAAATTATCTTACAACCATTGGGTTTTCTTTAGAAGTTAGCTTAATCTTAATGAAAGCTATTGGTTTAATTGATTTAATTGTTGCTGTATTGGCCTTATTCAAACCTTTTAGATATCTCTTTTATTATGCCTTGCTTTGGACATTTTTAACTGCTTTAATTAGGCCTTTATCTGGAGAACACTTTATGGAGTTTGTAGAAAGGTTTTCAAATATTGCAGTTCCTTTGGCTTTAATTATTATGTCAAAAAAAAAGCCCCAAATTTGAGGCTTTTTTAATTTACTGTTTTACAATTCTATATCTCGAGAGTTTTC
>JABAYK010000022.1:43771-49705 GCA_018609045.1 Flavobacteriales bacterium | reverse complement strand
CTTTGGTATTCGGCATTTGCAAAATTTTCAACAAAAACTTGTTTTCCATCAATAGACATGATGCTAACTGATTCAATTTTTGTTTGTCCAAAATTTTCAATAAATATTAAGCCATTGGTTGGATTTGGGTAAACTTTAAAATCTGAATTCACAGCGTTCTCTCCAACAGATGTTACTTCAAAATAATACTCATCTGCCCTTTCTGAAGAACAAGTTCCATTAATAGCTTCAACCTGGTAAAAACCAGATAATTGAGCATATATAACCTTTGTTACTTCAGGGTAAACTTGACCTTCAAAATACCATTGATAAAGCGGCGCATTTACGTCTGCTAATAACGAATCTGAACCATAAATTAAAATTTTAGGTTTGGCTGGTTTTGCATCAATAGTGATGTTTCGATTTGCTTTTGCAGAGCATCCGTTATTATCTGCAAATTGATATTGAATTGCAATGTTGCCTGATCCTGCTATTGCTGGAAAAAGGGTATCATTTGTTATACCATTCCCAAAATAAGTACCCCCAACAGGTTTTCCTCCTGTTAAAGCAAAAGGAAAATAATCTTCGCAAATTGCTGGAAAAGTACTTAAGGTTACTGTAGGAGCTGCAAGTGTAGTTTGAATGGCTGTGGCAGTATTACTGCATCCATTTCCATCAGAATAAGTATAGGATAAAAACTTATTTCCTGCTCCTCCTGCTTGTGAAGGATTAAAAATACCACTGGTAACTCCTGAACCAGAATAAAACCCTCCTGCAGGACTTCCACCTGTTAAAGAAAATGGGGCACCATTGGCACAAACAGGAGTTAAGCTTCCAAAAGTTACATTGGGCAAAGTATCTACAAAAATTGCTTGTTTGGCTGTATTTGAGCAACCATTTGGTGCAGTGAATGTATAAATAATAGTATCTGGGCCTATGCCTGCTGTAGATGGTAAAAACTGACCATTATTTACAGAAGCTCCTGAGAAAACTCCACCTGATGGAATTCCTCCACTTAAACTAAATGCAGGGTCATTTAAACAAAGGTTATTAAACGAACTTAATGAAACAATAGGCAACGTATCAATTGCTACATCGATTGTATCTGCAGCAACACAACCATTTGCATCGGTTACAGTAACACTATAAGTTGTTGGAACCAAAGGTGTAACACTATTGATAGCGCTTTGAGTTCCATTGCTCCAAACATAACTAAAACCTCCACTTGCAACCAATGTTTTTGTGCTTCCTATACAAACTGAAGTATTTGGGCCTGCAAAAGCATTTGGATAACCAAATATTCCAACCACAACAGTATCAGGATTACTTATACATCCAAATGTATCTGTTTCGAAAACATAATATGAAGAAGCACCTGAACTTGTTAATGGAACTAAAGTATCACCTGAAGAGATAAAGTTTGAAGTATCTACAATAGGTGTAGAATACCAATTTAACACTCCTCCTGAGCCTGCAGCAAAAATGTTTTGAACCTGAGAGCCCGGACAATAATTAGTATCTGAAGAAGCCATAGGAGTGGCAGGAATACTTCTGTTGTTAAATACCGTAGAGTTGGTGTCATTTAAAACAAGTGTATCTCCTAATATAACCACCCAAGCTTTTAAATTTTGTACTCCATTCGAAGTTAAGCTGGCTGCAGTACTAAAACTTATTTCCTTTTGTAAATTCGGATAAAGTGTATCTATAATTATCTCGCTTACGGCAGTGCCGCCGTTTAAATTATATCCGGCAGGAATAAAGTAAACTGTATCAGAACCTACATTGGTTAAATACATTTTTACATTTGTGCTTGTGGCATTGCATAATAAATCATTGCTAATTCCAACCGAATCAACAACTACATCTACCAAACCTGTATCTGGGTAAGGTATATTTACATTTACAACAACCGTATCGTAAACAATTCCGCACTGCGATTGGATACTTGCTACATAGTTATAAACTCCATTTGTATTAAGCGGGCCAATTGTGATATTTGCCACTGTATCTACCAAGTTAGTATCTAAGTACCAATTTAAGGATGCAGAAGGAACTGTGTCTAAACCTGGATTAAAAGATCCTATCGACATAGTATTGGTTACAGAAGGAAGACTCCAATCTGTAGCTACATTATTATCAGTACCTGTTCTGTATACTCCTGCTAAACCACTTGAACTTGGCAGGTTACCAGACCAATCATTTGCAGTTACTCCTGAACTTGCAGGGAAAGTAAATCCATTTGTAGCAACAACATCCACAATACTTCCTGTTCCATCTTTTAAAATATAGCCATTTGGCACATTTGAAGATGTGTTTATTCCATTCATCCAATACAAATTATTGGCTGGCTGGTTGCCAAAATTTGCAAAACCTAAAAGCAATACGTCGAAAGGAGCTATCACAACATTATTTGGTATGTTATAAGAAAACAATAATCCACCTGCATCATACATCTCGAAAGAGTAATTACTAAAATCGGCAGCTGTTGTTCCAACATTGGTAATTTCAGCCATATCAAAATCTCCTGTTGGTAAAAAATTAGGATATGGGTTTGTTTGCCCTTGTCCTGTTTTAAACTGAACAATTTCAGAAATTAAAACATTATTTAAAATTGGCGAGGTAGCTTTTAAACTTGCAAATCCTCCTGGATAAACAATAGTTGTATCTCCTGTTGCATCAATTAAAGTAGGAACATTTATAGGCCTATCAATAATTGAATCGTTTAATGCTGTTGAATCAAAGTCTGCAACAATATATGCAGTTAAAAAGTAGGTTCCATAATTACTAAAATCTATAGTAGTATTCAACCAAATTGTTGCGGTATCTCCAACATCTAAAGTATCAGCATTAATTACCATTGAACCTGACTGGTTATTTGGTCCGGTAATTTCCCAAAACAATTCGAATGAATCTACTGAAAAATCAAGGTTATTTAAACCATAATTGGTTATTTCAAAGCTTACACTATCTGTATCGCTAAAGCAAAACCCTTTTTGACTCAATAACCTATTCAACCCTAAATCGTATGCGGGTGGTGTATATTCATCGGCTCCTATATCTGGTCTTGTTGAGCCACTTGCAGGCCTAACCTCTCCATCAATATCGGTTAAAACATTTACCGCACTGTCTCCAGCATCATTCGCTAATTGGCCATAAACAATTCTAAAATCTATTGGAGAAAGAAATAATGGATCGCCATTTAATGAGTTATTGTTGTAAAGCGGTAAAGCGGCTTGAAAGGAAGCAAAATCTGTTATTGTACCGCCATTGTTAGAAGCTATGTTTGCACCGTTTGTTTTGTAAATATTATAATCTAAAATGGTAAAAGAAGCATTGAAAGCATTAAAAGCCAAGCCTTGATCTGCAATAAAAATATTATTTCTACAATCAACACTTTGCGCATTATTAAGGCTCAATGCCGGATTTGATTCTATAGAATTATGAAGAATTTGAGATGATGCAGAATTTTGAAGACTAATACCATTAAAGCCACCTGAAATAATATTGTTTATTAATTCACCCACAACACCTGAGGTATCATTTGCTCTAAATAATAAAATGCCATCACCACCTAAATAAATTTCATTTTCATTAATCCAAAAGGTTCTTAAATCTTCCACTGAAATTCCATCAGATGTTGTTAGGCCCATTTGCTCTATTTTATTTCCGATGATGTAGGTAGAATCAACATTGTCAATTCTAATTGCACCATCTAATCCTGATGTAATAAAATTGTTCAATACACTTATATTTTTGGAAGGTGTATTAAAAGCTGCCTCAACTTGAACAGCTTGTTCTAGGTTAAAAAACTCATTATTTGAAATAGTGATATTTTTTCCAGGATTACCTTCTGTAAAGTTTGAGGAAATACTTGGTCCCATAAAAACACCTACAACTTGAAGTCCAGCGGTTAATAATGGATTTGTTGCCACTAAAATACAGCTATCAATAGTTATATTATTGCATTGATTTCTAATTTGAAAGCATCTTCCAAGGTTGGTAGCCTCATTTTGAACAGTTAATTTTTTGAAGTGAACATTAGATACACTATCTAATAGAATTGTTGCAGCATTAGTTCCAGAACCTGAAGTAGTGAATAATGTATTTGATGCTGAATCTCCAACAAATGTTAAGGAGTTAACCCCTAACCCACTAATATTTGAGATTTCTTCATTCACTAAGTAGTTTCCGGGTGAAACCAAAATTTTTGTTGGCCCTGCCAAGCCACAGCTTCTTAAGGCTTCAAAAACATAACTCAACTTTGGAAAATCGTCTCCAGGCGCACCTGCTGTATAGGTTCCGCTTAAACCTGTACAAAAAATTGCAGCAGCAGTATCGTTACTCGGTATTTCATCTTGAAAACCATTTGGGTTTGAAGTCCAACTTCTAACCACACTTAAAGAGTTGCTAAAATTGAAATTTCCGATAACAATATTATTGGCTGATTGATTTACTGCCAATCGGTTTGTTCCTGTTAAACCAAGATTAAAAGGAGTTTGCAAAGCACCATTTACATCCCAACCAATTTGAGCGGTAGCAAGAGAGTCTGTTCCATAATTTTTGATGGAAACTGCAACACTTTGGTTTCCTAAAATTATTGGATTACTTGGCGAATCGAAACCTGTGACGCCAATTTCATGTTCAGGAATTGGCTCCCAATAAATATCATCAATATATCCATCAGAAGAATTTAAGGTTCCATAATATTTAAAAGCTAACCTAGCAATTGGGCCAGTGTAATTAACAACTTTTACAGAAAACTCTTCCCAATTACTTGTTAAGAGTCCTACAGTTTCTAAAGAAATAAAACTTCCCTTATCATTGGGGTCGGTAATAATTCCAACTTCCATAAACTGTGGACCAGGAGAGGCTGCACTGAACCTAACTCTATTTTTTCCTGTGGCTAAGTCAAAAACAGGCGGACTTAAAAGAAAAACAGTATCGTTATTAATTGTACTTGTTCCGAAAATAATATCGAACCTTCCCATATTAGGAAGTGATTGAGGAACAGGTTCGTTAGTTAAATTTCCAATTGAAGTAATAGCACTAGGCAATGAAGTTGTTGAAACATTATGAATTAATTGTAACCATCCAAATGGTAAATTGGGCACAGTTACATTATCAAAACCTTGATAATAAGTTGCTGCAATTGGGATAGTTACCCTTAATGGTCCTGACCAAAAAGATGCATTGTTTGTATTTAAACAAGAATCTTGAATATAAATATCATAAGTTACTCCTTTGGTTAAACCATTTATAGTGAAGGGGTTGGTTGTAATATTCGGAATAATATTTCCATTTCCTAAACTAAACCCAGCTAATCCAAATTGAATATTGGCTACTGTTGAACCACCTGAGGTCCAGCCAAAAGTTAAACTAGAGGTATCAACATTGGTAACATTTAATCCAAAAGGCCCTGGACAAAAATTTCCTCCTGATTGAAATTGGTACTTTAATTTTACGTAAGCTCCGCTTGGTTGACCACATAAAGTAGAACCATTTACGCCAGTTCCTGCATTAAACGAAAATGTTATTTGACCATTTGCAGCCCATTGGGCTATGTCTGCAGCAGAAACAGTAAAAGAGGTTGAATCAAAAAATGTAGCACATTGCCCTGTAGATAAACTTTGGCCTATTAAATTGTTGTTTTCATCAAAAACTTCAAAGAACTCCCCACCAGTTGGAGAATCTAAATCTCCCCGGTAGTAAAAGGTTAAAGTTCCTGGCCCAATAGGTTGTGGTGGTGTTCCTGTTAAATTTACAGGACCAAAGGCTCCTCCTGATGGGGCTGAATATGTAGCCAAAACCGTTGTTTGATTATAAACTTGGGCTTTTAAGGTAAACACAAAAAATATTAAGAAAAGAGAAGTAAATATTTTTTTCATAGGTACTTTTTTAAAAGTTTAAAAGTACCAAATTTTAAGAACCTAAAAAATCATATTTTAAATGAAAAAG
>JABAYK010000022.1:0-43761 GCA_018609045.1 Flavobacteriales bacterium | reverse complement strand
TGAAAAAGCCTCCCAAAATTTGAGAGGCTTTAGTTTTAATTTTTTACCAATTTGTAATGATATGTTTTTTGGGAATCATCAATAATATTAATAAAATAAATTCCAGGAGTAAAACTGTTAAGGTTAAAGAAAAAAGTATCATTGTTTAGTTTATCAACCTTGGTAATCAGCTGCCCATCTATATTTACTATTTCAATATTTTGAATTGAAATATTTTCTCCAATTTTCACAAAAACTTCACCATTTGTAGGATTTGGAAAAATCTGAAAATCTCCTTTATTTCCTAATTCTTCAATTGATAAAATTTCAAAATAATATTCATTTGAACGCTCTGAACTGCAAGTACCATTTATGGCTTCAACTTGATAGAACCCTGTTAATTGTGCGTAAATTACCTTGGTTACTTCTGGATAAATTTGCCCTTCGTAATACCATTGGTAAAGTGGTGCATTTACATCTGCCAATAATGAATCTGTGCCGTAAATAAATACATTTGGCTTTGCAGGTTTTGCATCAATTGTAATATTTCTTGATGTTTGAGCAGAGCAACCATTAGTGGCAGTAAATCGATATTGAATTGTAATATTTCCTGTACCTGAAAGACTTGGGTATATCGTATCGTTAGAAATCCCATTACCAGAATAAGTTCCTCCAACAGGTTTGCCTCCTGTTAAAGCAAAAGGGAAATAATCTTCGCAAATAGCAGGAAATGCTGATAACGTTACCGTAGGCGGAGGTAGTGTTGTTAAGGTATTAATTACTGAATTTGAACATCCATTACCATCAGTATAGGTGTAAGTAATAAATTTATTACCTGCTCCACCAGACTGATTAGGATCAAAAGTTCCACTTGTTACTCCAGGTCCAGAATAAAAACCTCCAGTTGGAAACCCTCCTGTTAAACTAAAACTTGTTCCATTAGCACAAACAGATGGCAAGGAGGCAAAAGTTACATTGGGCACTGAATCTATTGTAACCACTTGAAAATCTGAATTTGAACAACCTCGGTTATTGGTGAAAGTATAAAAAATTGAATCTGTACCAAAACCAGCTGATGACGGGAAAAAATTTCCTCCGGTAACATTATTTCCTGAATATACTCCTCCTGCAGGAAATCCTTGTGTTAAAGCAAATTGTCCATCATTTGAACAAAAACTTTGTATTGGTGAAATTGAAACATTTGGCAAAGTATCAATAGAAACAAATATTGTATCAGCTGCTATACATCCGTTAACATCGGTTACTGTTACACTGTAAGAAGTTGGTGTTGAAGGTGAAATTGTATTGGAAGCACTTTGTGCACCGTTACTCCAAACATAAGAAACACCTCCAGAAGCTACAATTGTTTTTGAACTTCCATCACACACATAAGTATTGCCACCTGCACTAGCATTTGGATAACCAAAAATTCCTACAACAACAGTATCTGGTATACTTACACACCCAAAACTATCGGTTTCTGCAACAAAGTATAATGTAGCTCCCGATGTATTTGTAGGCATTAAAGTATCTCCGTTTTGTAAAAATGAATTTGTGTCTAATGCAGCTGAATTATACCAACTTAATTGACCACCCGAGCCTTGGGCAAAAATATTTTGAACTTGCGTTCCAGGACAGTAACTTGAATCTGACGAAGCAATAGGTGAATTGGGTAGGTTTCTATTCGTAAACGAAAAATTATTGGTATCGTTTGCTGAAGTAGTGTCACCTTGAATAATTACCCAAGCTTTTAAGTTTTGGATTCCATTTGAAGTTAAAATAGAAGCCGTATTAAAAATTACTTCTTTTTGAATATTCGGATACAAAGTATCTACAATTACTTCAGAAATGGCAGGTAAACCATTTAAGGAAAATGCAGCAGGAATAAAATAAACTGTATCTGAACCAGTATTATTCAAGTACATTTTAATAGATGTTTGACTTGCATTACATAAAACATCATCTGAAATTCCAATTGAATCTACAACAACATCAACCAAGCCTGAATCTGGGTAAGGAATATTAACCTCAACTCTCACGGTGTCATATACAATTCCGCAAATTGATTGGATAGAAGCTACATAATTGTAAATACCATTTTGAGAAAAAGGCCCAACAGTAATTGTTGGAACCGTATCAATCAAATTGGTGTCTAAATACCAATTTAGAGCAGCAGAAGGAACTGTGTCTAAATTTGGATTAAAAGCACCAATTGTCATGGTATTTGTGATAGATGGAATAACCCAATCGGTTGCGTTATTATTGTCAGTTCCTGTTCTAAAAACTCCCGCAAAACCCGAAGAACTTGGAATAGCACCTTGCCAATCTGTTGGTGATATTCCAGCAATTGGAGGAAAAGTTAGGCCATTTGTAGCCACAACATCTACAATATCTCCCGAAGGATTTTTTAGAACATAACCATTTTGAACATTTGACGATGTGTTAAAACCATTCATCCAATACAAATTGTTACTTGGTTGGTTTGCGAAACTTGCAAACCCCAAGAGCAAAACATCTTGCGGTTGTACAACAACGTTGTTTGGAATTGTATAGCTAAATGACAAGCCAGCTGCTCCGTACACTTCGAAAGAATAACCACTAAAATCTGCTGGAGTTGTGCCAACATTAGCCAATTCAGCAACATCAAAATCTCCTGTTGGCATGTAAGATGGATATGGATTAGTTTGCCCTGTACCTGTGCTAAATTGGACTATTTCAGAAATTAATACATTGTTTAGTATTGGTGAAAATGCGTCTAAAGTTGCAACTCCTCCAGGCAAGGTAAACGTTGTATCACCCGAAGCAGATATTAAAGTAGCTACATTAATTTCTAATTCGGAGAGTGTATCATTAATGTTGGTTGAATCCCAAACTGCAGACAAAAAGGCAGTTAAATAATAAGTACCATAATTGCTAAAGTCAACTGTATTAGGTAAAGAAACAATGGCGGTATCACCTGAAGCTAAGCTATCAACATTGAAAACTGCAGTTCCAGATTGATTATTAGCTCCCGAAATATCCCAAATTATAGAGAAGGAATCTGAATTAAAATACAAGTTATTAAGACCATAATTTATTATTTGAAACTTAACAGAATCGGTATCACTAAAGCAAAAACCTTTTTGGCTAATCAAAGCATTTAATCCCAAATCGAAATCTGGTGGTGTAAATTCATCTGCACCAATATCCAAATTTGATGAACCAGCGGCAGGTCTAACATCTCCATCAATATCCGTTAAAACTGAAACTGAATTGTCTCCTGCATCATTGGCCAATAAACCATAGGTTATTCTAAAATCAATTGGCGAATTAAATAATGGGTCGCCATTTAAAGAGTTGATATTATACAAAGGCAAAGCAGCTTGAAAAGATGCAAAATCGGGGTTTACTCCACCATTATTTGAGGCAAAATCTGGTCCGTTTGTTTTGTAAATGTTGTAATCTAAATTTACAAATGAGGCATTAAACCCATTAAAAACCAATCCCAAATCGGCAATGAAAATATTGTTTCTACAATCTATTCCTTGCGCGGCATCAAGATTTAAGGCGGGATTACCAAAAACTGAGTTGTTAAATATTTGAGCGGTTGCTGCCGTTCTAATGTCTATTCCTGCCAAATCGCCTTTGAACATATTGTTGATTATTTCTGCAACCACTCCTGAAGTATCATTTGCACGACTTAAAATAAGAGCATCACCATCTACATAAATTTCATTTTGGTTGATTTTATACTCTTCAATATCCTCAAAGAAAAACCCATCTGAAAATGGCAAAGCCATATTGCTAACCTTATTACCAATGGTATTTAAAGAATCTATATTATCAAGATTTATTGCCCCATCTAAACCATTAATTATGGTGTTATTCAAAATATTAACGTTTACAGCTGGAGTATTATTTAAGGCCTGTAATTGAATCGCCTGCTCAAACCCATCGAAGCTAGAGTTGGAAATAGTTATATTCTTTCCAGGATTTCCTTCAGTAAAATTTGAAAACATGTCAGGCCCCATAAAAACGCCAACCACTTGTAAGGCTGTGGTTTGTAGAGGGTTTGTTGCGATAAAATTACAACTATCAATTAGAATATTTTCACACTGATTTCTTATCATCACTACCCTACCAATATTGTTGGCTTCGCTTTGAATTGTGAGATTTTTTAAGGTGATATTTTTTACACTATCTAATAATAATGTTGATGTAACCGAGCCTAAACCCGCCGAAGTAAATATGGTATTGTTGGCATTTGTGCCCGAAAGTGTTAAAGAAAACTGACCATTAAGCCCAATAATTTGGTTTAATTCTTCAGTTATTTGGTAAGTTCCAGGACTAAAATTTATGGTAGTGTTTCCATTTAAGCCACAACTATTCAAAGCCTCAAAAACCAAATCTGCATTAGGGAAATCATCACTTGGGGCGCCAGCCGTATAAGTTCCATTTAGGCCCGTACAAAAAACACCAAAAATGGTATCATTACTTTGGTTTTCATCTACAAAACCATTTGGGTTAGATGTCCAACTTTTTACAATGTTGATAGAGTTTGAAAAATTATAATTCCCAATTACTATATTAGATACACTTTGATCTACTGCCAATTGATTTGCCCCTGTTAAGGATAAATTAAAAGGTGTTTGGGCATTTCCATTAACTTCCCAACCAATGTTTGTATTGGCAAGTGGGTCGGTTCCATAATTTTTTACAGTTACGCCAACACTTTGGGTTCCTAAAGTTATTGGATTAGACGGTGAATCATACTGAGTTAAACCTATTTCGTGAATAGGAATTGGCTCCCAATAAACATTATCAATATAACCATCATCTTGCGATGTAGAAGTTCCAAAATATTTAAAAGCCAAATGGGCCACACCTCCTGTAAAGTTGGTAACATTAACTGAATATTCTTGGTAAGTAGGCAACAAAGGCCCAACAGTGGCTATTGCTCTAAAGGTACTTTTATTGGTGGGGTCTGTCATGGTTCCAACAATAATTTCTTGCCCTCCAATGGTTGTTGCTGAAAACCTTACTCGGTTTAAACCTGTATTTAAATCAAAAATTGGAGGTGTAATTAATATTACAGTGTCATTTGAAAATGTGCTACCTCCCGATACAATATCAAACCTTGCTTGATTTGGGGCAGATAAAGGTGCTGGCTCATTAAAAAAAACTCCATTACTTGTAGTTGCACTAGGCAATGAAAAAGTGAAAATGTTGAAAATATTTTGGCTCCATCCGAATGGTAAACTTGGAACTGCAACCGAATCGAAGCCTTCGTAATGTGGCGCTGCTATTGGAATAATAACCCTAAGTGGGCCAGAATAAAATGAAGAACTTGAAATCGAGGAACAAGTATCTTTTACATAAAAATCGTAGGTTCTTCCAGATTGAAGCCCAGTAACTGTTAATGGATTTGAAGTTACATTTATTAATTTAGTGCCTGTACCTAAACTAAAACCTGTAGGACCATATTCAACATTCCAATTTGAAGATCCACCTGAAGTCCAACCGATTTGGGCCGAAACAGTATCAGAAGAAATTAAAGCCAAATTTTTAGGCGAAGGACAAGGAGGTGGCGTTGCCAAAACCATAATGCCATAATCTTCAACAGCACCCCATGTAAAATTAGCACAAGGGTTAAGTGGATTAAAACCACCTTCTTGCAATTGAACTCTCATGCGGGTTGCGCCTAATACAGCATTTGCTGGAACTGTAAAGTTGTAAGTTTGAGAAACAGGTGGTAAACCACTCCATGTACCAATAGATTCTGCTGGGTCGAAAGTTTGGTTTTGATCCCAATCTATCCAAACTTCTCCTGCTGCATTAAAAAATCCACCACAGGATCCAAATTCCACCATTACAGAATATTGTGAATTTAATACAACATCAGCCTCTTGAGTTGTAAAATCTAGCACACCTATTTGCCCTGGACAACCTGAGTTATTGTTTATGCTTCTATCTGCACCTTGAAGCACAACTCCATTTATATCTGTATCAAAAGTGCTTCCGGGGCCACCCAAACAATACTGGGCTTTGGTTAAATTAGCTGAAAACAGGGCTATTGAAATAAATAAAACTGAAAAAATATTTTTCATATAGGTAATTTGGTTAAGACAAATTTAACTGAATGTCAGGGAATTGAATGGTTTAGAATCAATTAGATTTAACCAATTTCATTTCGTCAACTAAATGTTTAGCGCCCGCAAACTTATCAATGATAAAGAGTACATAATTTAGATCAACCATAATATTTCTACACCTATCTGGATCAAACATAATATCGCTCATGGTACCTTCCCAACATCTGTCAAAGTTTAATCCTTTTAAATTGCCGTTAGCATCTAAAACAGGAGAACCTGAGTTACCCCCTGTCGAGTGATTTGATGCTATAAAACAAACAGGCATTTTATCGCCGTAGCCATATTGACCATAATCTTTCGAAAAATACAATTCCATTAATTTTTCAGGAACATCATATTCTCTATCGCCTGGAATATACTTTTCTGCAACACCGTCTAAAGTGGTGTAAAAATGATAGTAGGCACCATCTTTTGGCTCATAACCCTCTACTTTTCCGTAAGCTACTCTCAAAGTGCTATTTGCATCTGGATAATACCTTTTTTCATCAGGCATCAATTCCATCATGGCTTTGAGGTAATCTTTTTCTAGTATGTCTAAATTATCGCTAAAGGTACTGTAAGCAGGTGCAATCAAGTCTCGGTATTGGGTTAGTAATTCGTTTACCAAAACAAAAATTGGGTCTTTGCTAAGCTTTTTTGCTTTTGGTTTACTTGGATTGTAAACAAAATCAGAAATATCTACACGATTGTCGAAAATTGATTTCTTGAAAGTTTTTTCAGCGTAAGCCGCATAATCGCCATTGTATTTTTCATCAACTAAAGCTTTGAATTTTGGCATTAAGGTAGGATCAACCAATTGAACATATAATCTTGTTAGCTCAGCAAATAATTGTTGGTCAACTTCTGCATTATAGTCTTTGAAAAAGCTGTTTATTCTTGGTTTTAAAACTTCAGACGATTTTAGTTTCAGCTCTTCTGTGATTTCATCATCAAGGTAAGAATCAACGTACTTGTTAAAATCATTGGCAAACCTGAAAATTTCAGGACCGTAATAGTATAACTCAATAAATAATTCACGCCCCAAAACAAATTTGTTATTATCTTGGTATAACTTATTATATTGATTTAACAAATCTCCGTATAGCTTTTGGGTTTCGGGTTTTTGAGCAACAACCTCAGCAAAAATCTCTTCAAATAATTGCTTTGTTTTAATAGCATCTAAACGCTTTAATCCTTTCGATTCGCCTATCCATTTTTTGTAAGAGTTGCTAATTCTTGACTGTTTGGCGGCATACTGAATTCTAACTTTATCACTTTCTGCCATTGCCTTGTTTATGATTGCCAAACTAGCATCGCGCATGGTAATTTTTGCAGGATTTCCTGAATTTAAAGTGTAATCAACAGCATGTGAAGTTAAATATTCTTGGGTTCTTCCAGGAAAACCGTAAAGCAATGTAAAATCTCCTTCTTTAACCTCATTTAAAGATATTGGAAAAGAATATTTCGGTTTGTAGGGAACATTATCTTTTGAATATTCTGCGGGTTTGTTGTCTTTATCTGCATAAATTCTAAAAATTGAAAAATCGCCTGTATGTCTTGGCCAAACCCAATTATCGGTATCAAAACCAAACTTACCAATTGAAGAAGGTGGAGCTCCAACCAACCTAACATCTTTGTATGTTTCGGTAACAAACATATAATAATGATTGCCGTTGTAAAATGGCTTAATTACATATTCATAATGAGTTTCTTCAATGGCTTCTTTGCCAACTTTTTCAATGTTTTCTTTTATTTTATTGCTAAGCTCCTCTCCTTCCAAATCAGCAGTTTCAGCAAAAATTAATTCTGTAACATCTTCCATCCTAACAATAAAAGTTGCTGTTAATCCTGGATTTGCCAATTCTTCATCTTGACTCATGGCCCAAAAGCCATTGGTTAAAAAATCATTTTCTACTGTTGAGTGATATTGAATTTGACCATAACCACAATGGTGGTTTGTGAGCAATAAACCTTTGTCTGAAATCATTTCGCCTGTACAACCACCTCCAAAGTGAACAACAGCATCTTTTAAACTTGAATTATTTACACTGTAAATATCTTCAGCAGAGAGCTTAAACCCCATTGACCGCATATCATCTATGGCTAATTGTTCAACCAAAAAAGGAAGCCACATTCCTTCTTTCGAAAATCCTAAAATCGGTAAAATTGCAAGCGCTAAAACAACTATTCTTTTGTACATTAACTTTATTTTTTGAGGTTGGCTAAACTAATTAATTTTTTGTGTTAATCTTTTGTTAAGTCAACTGGGGGTAAACCCAATTTTAAAACTATTTTTCGGCCACATGAATAGGCAAACCATTCGCGTAATTATTTCACTTGCAATTATTTTATTGATTGGGCTTGTTACCACCCAAATAGTATGGGTACAAAAAGCTTATCAGCTGCAAGAAGAGCAAATAGATTATGATATTACCCAAGCCTTAAAAAGAGTTGCTCAACAAATTCTAATTGCCAATAACGACTCAACCGAACTTTACGACCCTGTTGAACAAGTCTCTGATGATTTATTTAGGGTAAAAATAAGAGAAAGTATTCAGCCATATTACCTAGAAACCCTTTTGGCAAATGAGTTTAGAAATGCCGAAATAAACATCAACTTTGAGTATTCGCTATACGATTGTTTTACCGATTCGGTAGTTTTTTCAAACTCTATTTTACTTTCAGAAAACCTAAATAAATTCGAAAGTATTACCCCAGAAATGAACTGGGCCAACGATGCCCATTATTTTGGTGTTTACTTTCCCAACAAGCTTTCGAAGATTTTAGCCCAAATGGATTTTTGGATTTTCTCATCGATTCTATTATTGGTAATAAGTTTATTTTTTGCTTACACCATTAGCATAATTTTAAAGCAAAAAAGATTGAGCGAGGTAAAAACCGATTTCATCAACAATATGACGCATGAGTTAAAAACACCAATATCTACAATAGCTTTAGCCTCTAAAGTATTGATGGGTGATGAAATTGGTAAATCTCCTGAAAGGTTAAAAAACTACGCAGAAATAATTGATAAAGAAAATAACAGGCTCCAAATGCAAGTTGAAAAAGTACTTCAAATTGCGAGCCTCGAAAAAGATAAGGTTGACATTAAAAAAGAACAACTAAATATCCATAAAATTATTGATGACAGCATCAAAATAATTTCATTAAGTGTAGAAGAAAAAGGTGGGAAAATTTCATCAAAATTAAATGCGGAAAATTTCATTTTTGAAGGTGACGAAGTCCACTTAGCAAATGTTTTTATCAATATTTTAGATAACGCAAACAAATATTCTCCTGTAAATCCTTCAATTGAAATTAAAACATTCAATAAGTCTCAAAATTTAATTGTAGAGTTCAAAGACCAGGGAATTGGAATTGACCCGAAACTTCTAAATCAAATTTTCGAAAAATTTTACCGCGTGCCTAAAGGAAATATCCACGATGTTAAAGGCTTTGGCCTTGGTTTGCATTATGTAAAAGTAATTTTAGACTACCACAAAGTAAAAATTGAAGTAGAAAGTGAAATCGATAAAGGCACCTTAATTAGATTAATTTTACCCCAATAACCATGGAAGAAATTAAAGTTTTATTGGTTGAAGATGACCCCTCTTTAGGTTTTGTTGTTAAAGACAACTTAACCGAATTAGGTTATAATATTAAATGGTGTAAGGATGGAAACGATGCTTTTACTTCATTTTTTCAAGATAAGTTTGACATTTGTCTTTTAGATGTGATGTTGCCAAAAAGAGATGGTTTTTCATTGGCCAAAGAAATTAGAATTGTAAATCGTGAAGTACCTATTTTGTTTTTAACGGCAAAATCTCAAATAGACGATAAAATAGAAGGTTTTAAAGCAGGTGGTGATGATTACCTTACAAAGCCATTTGCAATTGAAGAACTTCACGCCCGTATACAGGCTATTTTGAAGCGAACTCAAAGCAAAAAAATGTATCAACAACCTGAAAAAAAGGAAATATTTGAAATTGGAAACTACACCTTTAATTACAAAAACCTTGAATTAACCTGTGATGATTTTTCGAAAGTTTTAACTCGGTTGGAGGCAGATTTATTAAGATTGCTTTGCATACACAAAAATCAAGTTTTGGAGCGCGAAATTGCACTGAACATAGTTTGGGGAAAAGATGATTATTTCTTAGGTAGAAGCATGGATGTTTTTATCACCAAACTAAGAAAGTATCTCAAAGAAGATGCGCGCATCCAAATAATTAATGTGCATGGTGTTGGATTTAAATTAACTGTAGATTGAGGATTTTAACTTTTATACTTTTTATTTTATCATTTCAAATTTCGGTTGCCCAAAGTTTACCCGAAATTACCTTAGAAAAGTCTAGTTACTTTTTTAGCGACGTAGCAGGAGAAATTACCATAACAGATCCTTTTGTGCATGATGGGGTTGGCCTAATTTACATTGATGGTGAAGCCTACGAAACTTATTTTGCCGATGGAAAAACTACCATCGAATACATTTTTGAAGAATCTGGTCAACAAAAAATCGAAATACTTTACCTAGACAAAAAGTTTGTAAGCAACATAAATGTTATACCGCTTTGGTTGTCAATCCTCCCTCCTCTTTTAGCCATCATTATGGCTCTAATTTTCAAAGAGGTAATAATTGCTTTGGTTTTTGGCGTGTTTGCAGGTGCGGCCACAATAGGCTGGTACACCGAAGGTTTTAAAGGTATTGGCAAAGGATTTTTAAGTGTGCTTGATACTTATATCATAAACAGTTTAATAGATTGGGGACATGGAGCCATTATACTTTTCACCTTTATTATTGGTGGAATGGTAGCCATTATTTCAAAAAATGGCGGTATGCAAGGCGTTGTGAACTTATTTGCCAAAAAGGCCCAAAACCCAAAAGGCGGAATGTTAACCACATGGTTTTTAGGCCTGGCTATTTTTTTCGATGACTACGCCAATACCCTAGTAGTAGGAAATACCATGCGACCTTTAACAGATAAACTAAAAATTTCGAGAGAAAAATTGGCTTATTTGGTAGACTCTACAGCTGCTCCAGTCGCAGCTTTGGCATTTATTACAACTTGGATTGGTGCTGAGTTAAGCTACATTCAAAATGGAATGGATAAAATTGAGGGCCTTGCTGCCAATGAAAGTGCATATGGAATCTTTTTCAACTCATTGGCTTATTCCTTTTATCCAATTTTTACACTATTTTTTATGCTTTGGATGATTTTAAAACAACGTGATTTTGGTCCAATGCTAAAAGCTGAACAGAAAGCAAGAACCCAAGAAAAGAATACCGAGGATTCAAATGATAATGAAGATAATGAGTTTAAAATAAAAGCTGGAGTAAATCCAAATATTTGGTTTGCTGTAATTCCTGTATTTACCGTGGTAATTGCCACAGCTGCAGGTTTATATCATACCGGCAGCCAAGGTTACACTTGGAGTGCCGAGTTAAGCTTTTTTAGAAATTTATCGGCTATTGTAGGAAATGCAGATTCTTTTTATGCACTGCTTTGGGGTTCAATTACTTCGTTATTTGTGGCCGTTTTAATGAGCATTTTGGGCAAAAAACTAAAATTAGGCGAAACAATGGAAACACTTGTTGGAGGGCTTAAAACCATGTTGCCTGCAATTATTATTTTAATCTTGGCTTGGGCTCTGGCCAACGTTACTGAGGTAATGCATACAGCAGATTTTATTACAGGTTTACTGCGTGAGAATGTCTCTATTATATTGTTTCCAACCCTAACCTTTATTTTGGCAGGAGCAGTTTCTTTTGCCACTGGAAGTAGTTGGGGAACGATGGCCATTTTGTATCCATTGTTGTTGCCTGCAAGTTGGAAATTAGGATTAGATGCAGGATATGAATATGCAGCATTAATTGCATTGTTTTCAAATACTGCGGCAAGTGTTTTATGCGGCTCTGTTTTTGGAGACCACTGCTCACCTATTTCAGATACAACTATACTTAGTTCAATTGCTACAAATTGCAACCATATAAACCACGTTAAAACCCAAATGCCATATGCCTTAACAACAGGTTTGGTATCTATTATATTTGGCAGTTTAGCTTCAAGTATAGGCTTACCTCCCGTTTTATGTTTTCTATTAGGGTTTGGTGCCATAGTATTAATTGTTTTAAAATTTGCAAAACCTATTTCCAATTGAAAAATCTAATTTTTTTCACCTTAATATCAATTTCATTAATGAGCTGCACTTCTAAAGAAGAAACCTTGAAAAATAAAAGAGATGAGGTAATGCAAATTCATGATGAAGCTATGGCCAAAATGGATGCTTTAAACAATTATGAAACTATATCCAGAGAAAAAGTTTTTGATTACAAAAGCAACATGCAAGATGATTCAGCTTCGTTTTATGAAACAATTTTATTCGAAACAGTTGATGCTCAAAATAATATGATGGATTGGATGCATCAATACAATTTAGATAGTGCCTCTAACAATAACTCTAAAGCAGAAGAATACCTCAAATCTCAGCTGACTAAAGTAAAGAAAGTGCACCAAGATATTTTTAATGCCCTTGAAAACGGTAAAAAACACCTAAAATAGTGTATAATCATTGTTTGTTTTTTGGGTCTCATATTTAACTGGCTACTTTTATACCCTCAAACTATAAACCGCTTCCAATTTTGTTTTTATCATGCAAAACATTCTTACTTTAATTGACTTTACTTCAACAAGCGAAATTGCATTAAAACAATCTATAGCTATTGCCAAAAAGCATGGTGCCAAGGTTACTCTTTTGCATATTGCAGATTATTATGCCGAAGATGAAAAAGCAGGGATAAAAGAAAAGCTTTGGCCTTATGCCAAACAAATTGAAGAAGCAGGATTAACTCATAGTGTAATTATTACAGGTGGAACTTTAATTCAAGAAGTAAAAAATGTAGTAATCTCTTTATCTCCCAATTTAGTAGTTGTAGGCACTCATGGAAAAAAAGGAATAAAACAAAACTTGTTTGGTTCTACTATTTTCAAAATGATTCAAGAAATTTCGACCCATACTCTTGTTGTAAATGACGATAGCACGATAGTTGAAGGTGGATTCAATAAAATATTGTTGCCAATTGCTCCTCATCCAGATTATTTATTAAAAGTTAAAGCTGCCAAAGAACTTATTTCGCCAACAGGAATTATGGTAATTTTTATTTTAATAAAACCAGGTGCCATTTTAGACAATAAGCTCATAAGGAATATTGAGGCAACTAAAGAATATTTAAATCAAAATGGAGTTCGTTGGAGCTATTTCTCAGAAGACTCAACCAAATATGCTGTTGGATATTCCAAAGAAACTTTGGAATTGGTGAGTCAAATGAATGTAGATTTAATTTCAATAATGGCTAGAGTTTCATAAGAAAACCAAAGCTTCGGCAAAATGGATAAAGAAAACCTTTTGCTCAATAAACAAGGCATGCCAATTCTTTGTGCCAACAATTAATCTAGAATGAGCAAGGCTCAAAATCCAGTTGAAGCTTTTGGTAAAGCTGCTAAAGTTTACCAAGAAAAATTGATGGATGTTTCAGCGTATCATAATTCTCTTAACTTCTATATTGACCATCTAGAGCCAAATTCAAATGTTTTGGAGTTGGCTTGCGGTCCGGGTAACCTAACCTCCTACCTTTCAAGTTGAAATAAAAATCTAAATATTCTTGCAACCGATGCTTCTGCCGAAATGGTAGAATTGGCAAAACAAAATAATCCATCGGTAAATTTTCAAATTCTCGATATCAAAAACTTGGCTGAGATAAAAAATCAATTTGAGGGAATTGTGGCAGAGTTTATTCTTAATTATTTAAGCAAACAAGAAGTTATTAATTTTCTATCGGAAGCAAAAAAAATGCTTTTTAAAAATGGATTGATTTACATAAGCTTTATGGAAGCAGAAGAAATTAACTCCGGCATAAAAACCTCAAGTACAGGAGAGTACCATCTATATATTAATTATTTCACTAAAGATATTATTGAAACAATATTAACCGATCTAAACTTTGAAATTATTTATTCAGAAGAAATTCCTTCTCAAAGCCTGCCCTCCAAAAATGATTTGGTTTTGATTGCAAAAAAAGTTTAGAAATTTTTTTTTAAGATCCATTAATCGTAATATTGCAATATATAAATAATAGCATGGGAATCACAAAGACAAATCTTTTTTCAGTTACACAAAATAATCTTGCCAAAATGGCCAAAGCCCTTGCTCACCCTGCAAGAATTTCAATTATTGAACATCTACTAAAAACTTCTAGTTGTGTAAACGGAGATTTGGTTGAAGAAACCGGTTTAGCTCAAGCAACTATTAGTCAACACCTTAGAGAGTTAAAAGAAATAGGAATAATACAAGGAACCATAGAAGGAACTAGTGTGTGTTATTATATAAATCCTGAAAAATGGGAAGAAATAAAATCTGATTTTAATAAATTATTTAATCAATATAAACCAACAACAAGCGATTGTTGCTAAACAAAATAAAATGCAAACAGAAAAAGAATTAAAAGAAATTGTAAAAGAAAAATATGGCAAAATTGCCTTGCAAGATAAAGCTCAAAATGCTTCTTCTTGTTGCGGTGCAACTCCAACCAGCAATAAAATTTACAACATTATGATGGACGATTATAATGAAGTAGAAGGCTACATAGCTGATGCCGACTTAGGTTTAGGATGTGGTTTACCAACCGCTTTTGCCAAAATAAGTAAAGGCGATACTGTAATAGATTTAGGCTCTGGTGCGGGAAATGATTGCTTTGTAGCTCGCCACGAAGTTGGCCCTGAAGGAAAAGTAATTGGTATTGACTTTACTCCCTCGATGATTGCCAAAGCAAGAGAAAATGCAGAAAAACTTGGATTAAACAATGTAGAGTTTAGAGAAGGTGATATTGATAATATGCCATTAAATAACAATACGGCAGATGTTGTAGTAAGTAATTGTGTTTTGAATTTGGTTCCAAACAAAACAAAGGTTATCAATGAGATTCACAGAGTTTTAAAACCCGGTGGGCACTTTAGTATTTCAGATATTGTTTTGGCAGGAGAATTACCTTCAGCCCTTAAACAAGATGCTGAAATGTATGCTGGTTGCGTGGCAGGAGCAATTCAAAAATCTGATTACCTAAAAGCCATAGAAGATGCAGGTTTTCAATCTATTACCATACAAAAAGAAAAGCCTATTGTATTGCCAGATGATATTTTGGAAAAGTATTTAACCCAAAGTGAAATTGAAGCCTACAAAAATTCAAACTTGGGTATTTTTAGCATTTCTGTTTATGCTGAAAAGCAGGGAGAAAAAGTAGCCAAAAAGAAACTTAACCTTATAGATATTTCTGCTGAAACTAAAAGTAATTGTGCTCCTGAATCAGGTTGTTGCTAAAAATATTTTTTATGATTTATTCTGAAATTCAAAAATTTATTACCGATTTTGATTCGTTTTATCCCAAAGAAGATCGCCAGAAGTTGTTGCTGCCTTTTAGAGATTACGTTCAACATAAATTAGCGACAAAAAAACACCTTAGGTTAAATTTTATTTGCACCCACAATTCTAGAAGAAGCCATCTGGCGCAAGTCTGGGCACAAACCATTTCAATTCATTTTAAGCTGAAAGATGTTTATTGCTTTTCAGGCGGAACAGAAGAAACAGCCTTAAATTTAAATATTGTTGAAGTTTTGCAAAACAGTGGTTTTAAAATTGAGGTTTTGGCTCAAACCCAAAATTCTGTTTACAACATAAAATTTGCAGACAATGTGCATCCTGTAATAGGTTTTTCAAAAAAGTATGATGCTCTTTTTAACCCGAAAACAAAGTTTGCAGCAATAATGACTTGCTCAGAAGCAGATCAAAATTGCCCAAATGTTATTGGAGCAGAAAATAGGTTTCCTTTAAATTACGAAGATCCAAAACTGTTTGACAATACTCCACAAGAAATGACAAAATATGAGGAGAGAAACCAACAAATAGCCCAAGAAATGTATTGGGTTTTTAAACCTTAAAAAATGAAAAGGCTTAACTTTTTAGATCGCTATTTAACCCTTTGGATTTTTGTGGCGATTTTAATTGGGGTTTTACTTGGTAATATATTTCACAAATTACCAGAAATAATCAATTTGCTTTCTGTAGGTTCTACCAATATTCCCATTGCTATTGGCTTAATTTTAATGATGTATCCGCCTTTAGCCAAGGTTAATTATAAGTTATTGCCAAAGGTATTTTTAGATGAAAAAATGCTTTCCATTTCAATGCTTTTAAATTGGTTAATTGGTCCAACATTAATGTTTTTCTTGGCCATTATTTTCTTACACGATTACCCAGAATACATGACAGGCCTTATCTTAATTGGCCTAGCAAGATGTATTGCTATGGTTTTGGTTTGGAATGACCTTGCAGAAGGAAGCAAAGAGTATGGAGCAGGATTGGTAGCCTTAAACAGTGTTTTTCAGGTTTTTGCTTACAGTTTTTATGCTTGGTTCTTTATCACTTACCTCCCACCCTTTTTTGGTTTTGATGGATCATTAATAGAAATTTCAATTTCAGACATTGCACAAAGCGTTGCCATTTACCTGGGAATTCCCTTTTTATTGGGGTTTTTAAGCAGGCTAATTTTGGTAAAAGCAAAAGGTGAAGATTGGTATAGCAATAAGTTTTTGCCCTTTATTTCTCCTATTACCTTAATTTCTCTGCTGTTTACCATTTTAATAATGTTTTCGCTTAAAGGCGAAATGATTTTAAAAATTCCTTTTGATGTTGCTTTAATTGCCATTCCATTACTAATTTACTTTTTAGTAATGTTTGTTTTAAGCTTCTTTTTAAGTCTATGGTTGGGAGCTCCTTACAATAAAAATGTATCTATTTCTTTTACTGCAACTGGAAATAACTTTGAGCTTGCCATTGCTGTTGCCATTGCTGTTTTCGGATTAAACTCTGGCCAGGCATTTACAGGTGTTATTGGCCCTTTGGTTGAAGTACCAGCCTTAATTTTAATGGTAAAGCTTGCTTTTTTCTTGAAGAAAAAGTTTTATGCATAAAAAAAGCCTCCAATTTAGGAGGCCTTTTTTTAAACAAATAATTTCGCTTCTTCTTCTTTGCTGATGGGTTTTCGAAAAACATATTGTCCTTCAAAAACATCTAAAATCAAATCCGAACCTTTTTCAACTTTTCCTGCTAGAAGTTCTTTAGACAAAGCATTCAGAATTTTTTTCTGAATTAACCGCTTTACAGTTCTTGCTCCAAATTGAGGATCGAAACCAGTTTTGGCCAATTCGTCAATTACCTCATCTGTTGGGTAAAGTCTAATATCACTTTTATCTAACAATTTTTGAAGAATTTGCAATTGAATTTTCACAATGCCTTTGATGTTGCTTCTGCTCAATGGTTTGAACATAATTAACTCGTCAATTCTATTGATAAACTCTGGTTTCAAGGTTTTTCTCAATAAACTTAAAACTTCAAACTCTGTTTTTTCAACCAATTCAAATTCATTTTTATCGTTCATTTTTTCAAAGTTTTCTCTAATTATTTCAGAGCCTAAATTTGAAGTCATAATGATAATTGAGTTTTTAAAATTAGCTACCCTACCTTTATTATCTGTAAGTCGGCCATCATCTAAAACCTGAAGTAAAATATTAAATACATCAGGATGAGCTTTTTCAATTTCATCTAAAAGTATTACGCTGTATGGTTTTCTTCTAACTGCTTCAGTCAATTGTCCACCTTCATCGTAACCAACATATCCTGGAGGCGCTCCTACCAATCTAGAAACCGCATGCCTTTCTTGATATTCGCTCATTTCAATTCTGGTCATGTTGTTTTCGTTGTTGAACAAATATTCTGCAAGCGCTTTAGCCAATTCAGTTTTACCAACTCCGGTAGTACCCAAAAACACAAATGAACCTATGGGTTTAGTTTCGTCTTGCAAACCAGCCCTGCTTCTTCTTACTGCATCAGCAACTGCTTCAATAGCATCTTCTTGACCTACAACTCTTTTGTGAAGTTCTTCTTCTAAATGCAATAATTTTTCTTTTTCAGATTGCATCATTTTTTTAAGCGGAATTCCACTCCATCTAGAAACAACTTCTGCAATATCCTCACTATCAACTTCTTCCTTAATTAGCGGAGATCCATTTTCTTGAAGTTCTTTCAATTGTTTTTCAAAACCTTCTAGCTTCGATTTTGCATCCAAAATTTTTCCATACCTAATTTCAGCCACTCGCCCAAAGTCGCCATCTCGTTCAGCTTGGTCTGCTTCAAACTTCAGTTTCTCAATTCTTTCTTTTTCGGTTTGAATTCCATCAACAACAGTTTTTTCTCCTTGCCATTTGGCTTTTAGGCCATCTTTTGTTTCGCTTAAATTGGCAATTTCTTTGTTTAGCTCTGCCAACTTTTGTTGATCATTTTCTCGTTTAATTGCCTCTCGTTCAATTTCTAATTGACGTATTTTTCTTTCAACTTCATCTAACTCTTCAGGCATTGAGTTTATTTGAATTCTCAACTTTGAGGCAGCCTCATCAATTAAATCAATTGCTTTATCTGGTAAAAATCTGTCTGTAATGTAACGTTGACTCAATTCTACCGAAGAAATAATGGCCTCATCTTTAATCCGAACCTTGTGGTGTGTTTCATATTTCTCTTTTAATCCTCGTAAAATTGAAATTGCATCAATTGCTGATGGCTCGTCGACCAAAACAGTTTGGAACCTTCTTTCTAAGGCTTTGTCTTTTTCAAAATATTTTTGGTACTCTTTTAAGGTGGTTGCGCCAATGGCTCTTAATTCGCCTCGCGCCAAAGCTGGCTTTAAAATATTGGCTGCATCCATAGCGCCTTCTCCTCCTCCAGCTCCAACTAAGGTGTGTATTTCATCAATAAACAATATTATTTGTCCATCAGAAGATGTAACTTCCTTAACCACACTTTTTAATCGTTCTTCAAACTCTCCTTTGTATTTAGCACCTGCAATTAAAGATCCCATGTCTAAAGAATAAAGCAACTTATCTTTCAAATTATCAGGAATGTCTCCATTTACAATTCTGTGGGCCAAACCTTCTGCAATGGCAGTTTTTCCAACTCCGGGCTCACCTATTAAAATAGGATTGTTTTTAGTTCTTCTCGTTAAAATTTGAAGCACTCTCCTAATTTCTTCATCTCTACCTATAACCGGATCAAGTTTTCCGTTTTGGGCTTGCTTAATTAAATTGATGCCAAACTTTTCTAACGAATTGTAATTCTCTTCAGCAGATTTACTTTTTACAGTGTTGCCTTTTCTTAAATCGTTTATGGCTGCTAGCAAGTTATTTTCTGAAACTCCATTATCTTTTAAAAGATGAGAAATTGTATCAATAGAAGAAAGAATCCCAAGTAAAAGGTGTTCAATCGAAATGAAATCGTCTTTTAATTGATTTGAAAACTTTTCTGCTTTTGCCAAAGATTTTGCAGCATTTTGCGACATGTATAAACTACCACCAGATATTTTAGGATAACCTTCAACTATTTTAAATAATGCTTTTTTAAATATATCTATGTTAACTTGAAGTTTTTTGAGTAAAAATGGGGTTACATTTTCATCGGTTTCTAAAATCGCCTTCAATAAATGACCATTTTCAATTGCTTGTTGGTCATTTCCCAAGGCCATATTTTGCGCAAGTGCAATTGCCTCTTGAGATTTTATAGTATATTTTTCTAAATTCATTTCGGTATAAATTATTGTAAATCAGTTCTATCAATTTTAAATCCATCACCAAATTGAGTCCACTTTAAAGAAATTTTGACACATTTTGTCGATGCTTAATGACTTTTTGACTTATTTTCGCGCAAAACCGATTGAAAAATGAATAAAATAGTTTCTAAATTTTTGCTTTTCGCCTTATTGGCAATTTCTGTAGGATTTACATCTTGTAAAAGTTCTCAAGTTGGAATGTACAATTCAGATTCTCAATTACAATTAAGAACTTTTGATTTAGATATTACCGATAACAGAACTGCAAGCGCTACTGTTACTAGAATTATTGGAATCGACTTTGAAAGGTTATTTTCAATCAATACAGGTAATTTTAGCAAAAACGGAATTGCCAATGCTTTTGCTTTACCAGTTTTAGGTGCCGAAATTGTAACTCCCGACCAAGCTTATGCTTTAAGAGCATTAATCGATGAAAACAACGGAATGGAGTATGACATGGTTTTGTATCCAAGATTTAAAAGAACTACAACATCATTTGTTGTTTTTACCGTAACTGAAACTACTGTTACAGCTAAATTAGCCAAAATCAAAAAGTAACTTTTGCCATGTTAAAGGCTTTTTTTACCACCATAATATCTTTTGTTGGACTTGCAAGTTTTGCCCAAACTTATGAGCCAGAATTTAATGCTTATTATGAGAATGAGATAAAAAGCCTTAAAGAAAACTATTCGAAAGAAGAAGTAAAACTTGAATTAGTTTTAGTTTATGGTGATTGGCTAAAAGACATAAAAAAGGAAAAGTCAAGTATTTCAGAGAGACAAGCAGATCCTATTTATGCTCAAAGATTGGAAGATTTGGGTGCTTTAGAAGAAAGAGTAATAAGAGAAATGTCAGGTAAACCTGCCCCGAAACCCGAACCAATTGTTGAAGAAAAACCTATAGAAAACACTCCTGATACGTTACTTGCAGAAAGCAAAGAACCTGAAGTAAAAGAAGAACCTCAGCCCGAAACGCCTCCAGCACCAAAGAAAAATATTGAAGAAGAATCTTTTCCAAAAGTTGAAGAAAAGGTTGAAGAGAAAGTTGTTGAAGAACAAAAACCTGAAATTGAACCTAATCCAGATTTTAACGAGTCTGAAAAAGAAACTTTACCTTCTACAAAATCTTTATCAGAATTATTTGCATCTGAAATTGATGGAGTATTTTTCAGAGTACAAGTATTTGCAGCCAATGCCCAATTTCCCGGTTCTAATATTGCCAAAAGACTAAACCTAACCGAAGAAATTATTGAAGAAGAAGACAATGGCATGTACAAATATTTGGTTGGTAAATTCTCTTTGTATAATTCTGCAAGAGCCAAAGCAGATGAGTTAAGAACAAATGCTGGAGTTCAGGCCTTTGTTGTTGGCTACCAAAATGAAAATCGTACCCCACTCAACGTTATCTTTGGAACAAAATAATTTTTGTTTCTAATTTTCCAAAAACATAATTCTTGAAAAAAATCATCCATATTGATATGGATGCATTTTTTGCTTCTGTTGAGCAAAGAGACAATCCAGAGCTTAAAGGAAAACCTATTGTAGTTGGAGGTTCTAGCGAAAGAGGTGTTGTTGCAGCAGCAAGCTACGAAGCGCGCAAATTTGGGGTTCGCTCAGCCATGTCATCTTTTAAGGCCAAACAAATTTGCCCTCAATTAATATTTGTAAAGCATCGGTTTGATGTTTACAAAAAGGTGTCGTCTCAAATTATGGAGATTTTTAAATCTTATACCGATTTGGTTGAACCGCTTTCTTTAGATGAAGCATATTTAGATGTTACCGAGAATAATTTTGGGATGAAATCTGCAACCCTAATAGCGCAGGAAATAAGGGCCAAAATATTTGAAAAAACTCAACTTACTGCCTCAGCTGGAATTTCATTTAATAAATTTTTAGCCAAAGTTGCAAGCGACTTGAACAAACCAAATGGCTATGCGGTAATAACTCCGGCGCAAGCCGATCAATTTATTGATGACCTAGAAATTGATAAGTTTTATGGAATTGGAAAAAAAACATCTGAAAAACTTAGAAAAGAAGGAATATTTTTTGGAAAAGACATTAAAAAAATTGAACTCTATAAACTAGAAAAAAAATTTGGAAAACTTGGTGTTCATCTATACCACATTGTTAGAGGAAACGACCAAGGAGAAGTAAAACCCAACAGAATTCGAAAATCAATTGGTTGTGAAACTACACTTAATCAAAATGTTATAGAAAACCAAAAAGTTATTGAGTTATCAAACCAATTGGCTATTGAACTTGAAAACAGGTTAAAAACCAAAAACATAAAAGGCAAAACTTTAACTGTAAAGTTAAAATTTGAAGATTTTGAGCAAATAACACGCTCAAATACTGTCAATTTTTTCTTTGGTAAACAAAATGAAATAAAAGAAATTGCCAAAGTTTTATTAATGGAAGAATTCCCTTTGCCCAAACCCATCAGATTAATAGGACTCCAGATTTCAAATTTGAACACAGAACCAGAAAACCAAAAATTTGAAGGCCAATTAAAAATCCCATATCCCAATTTTTGATGCAAGTTTTTAACAATCATTACCAAATAGGGTTATTAACCCGTTTTACGAGTATCATTTAACACGAACCTATTTTTATTTGTAATTAAACTTTCTACTTTGGTCTAGCCTGAAGGAAAATTTCTAAATTATGAAAGAACTATTTCAAACAAAAAGACTGTACGTTAGAAGTTTAAGAAAAACCGATTTAGAGAATTTTCAAAAATTACTAGACCATCCAAAGGTTAAAAAATTCACCAACGGAAAAGGAATTTTATTAGAAGAAGGTGAACCCGATTTTGAAAAATTACTTACCATTTCTAGAGCCAAAAACAAAAGCTTTTGGGTTTGGGCTGTCATTCTAAATGAATCATCAAAATTTATTGGAACTTGTGCTGTAATAAAAAACGATGCAGGAGAACATGAAATTGGCTACAGATTAATGGAAGATTATTGGAACAAAGGTTTTGGGCAAGAAATAGCCAATAAGTTAATTGAGTTTGCTTGCGAAGAAATGGAAATCAATAATTTAACTGCTTACGTAGACAAAGAAAACGTAGCCTCAATAAGAATTTTAGGCAAAAGCCAATTAAATTTCAGAAAGGAAGTTTTTAATAAGGATACCAAATCCATAGACTACGTTTATTCCTCATAAACAATTAAAACAATTTAGAATCAAGACTGTATAATAGGTTATTATTTTAGCCAACTTTGCAGCCTTTATGAACAAACTATTTCTTGCATTTGCAATTTTCCTGTTTTCATTAAATATTTATGCTCAACCTAAAGGCCAACCCTCTCTTATAAAAGGTGAATTAGTTAATTCAGATAACGAACCTGTACCTTATGCAAACGTTATAGTTTACACTATAGATTCAACCTTTGTTAAGGGCGAAACCTCCGACATAAATGGAGTTTTCGAAATTAAATTAAGACCCGAAACCTACTTGTTAAAAATTAGTTTTTTGTCTTATGCAACCAATTGGCAAAAAGTAAATTTAAGTCCTCAAAACAGGGAAATAAACTTAGGAAAAATAAAGCTTGAGAATAACTCTCAAAACCTACAAGAAGTTGAAATAACAGCAGAAAAAAGTACCATGGAATTAAAACTTGATAAAAGAGTTTTTAACGTGGAGCAAGATTTAGCAAATGCAGGAGGAGATGCTTCAGATGTTTTAAGCAATGTACCTTCAGTAGATGTAGATGCAGATGGAAATGTAAGTTTAAGAGGAAGCGGTGGAGTAAGAATTTTACTTGATGGAAGACAATCTGGTTTAATTGGAGACGGTACAGCTGATGCTTTAAAACAAATTCCAAGTGATTTAATTGATCGAATTGAGGTTATTACAAATCCATCTGCTAGATATGATGCAGAAGGTGAAGTTGGTATAATTAACATCATTTTAAAAAAAGAGCAAAAAAAAGGCTTTAATGGATCCATTACTTCTAGAGCCGGTTGGCCTCATAATCATGGTATAGCTTTAAACTTAAATTGGAGGAAAAAAAGACTTAATTATTTTGTAACAAGTGGAATAAATTACAGACAGTCTCCAGGTGGCGGAACATCAAACCAAGAGTTTTATTTTCCCGATTCAACTTATTCATTCGAAAGAGATATTAAAAGGTTGCGAGGTGGCTTATCTGAAAATATTAGAGGAGGTATTGATTTTAAATTAGCGCCTAAAACTATTTTAACAAGTTCAGTACTCTACAGTTATAGTAATGCAAACAACAAATCAACTACCGAATACAGAGACTTTGCAGGCTTGTCTGAAAACTTACTTAAAACTTCGGAGCGTATTGATAAAGAAAATGAAGTTGAACATACCATCGAATATGCTTTAAACTTTTCGCATGAATTCGAAAACAACAAAGACCATAAATTGAATGCAGATATTCGTTTTATTAATTCTGATGATAGAGAAAACTCTGATATTACAGAAGGAGACATTTTACTACTTGACCCAACCATAAACCAAAGAGTTCAAAACCTAGAGTACGAGCAAAACTTGGTAGGTCAAATAGACTATGTTTTGCCTTTTGGGAAGGATGGGAAATTTGAAGCTGGAGCTAAATCTAGTTTTAGAAATTTAGAAAATGATTTTTTGGTAGAAAATTTAGAAAATGGAATTTGGGAAACTTTAGAGCCTTTTAACAACAATTTTATTTACACAGAGAATATTCATGCAGGCTACCTGATGGCAGGTAACTCATTTAACAAAGTATCAGCCCAGGTTGGTTTAAGAGCTGAGTATAGTGATATTAAAACAGAATTAATCGAAACAAATGAAGTAAACCCAAGAAAATACCTAAACTTTTTTCCAACGGCACACTTTTCATATAAACTCTCAGAATCAAACTCATTTCAAGTTAGTTATGCCAGAAGAATTAGAAGACCCGGATTTTGGGAGCTGATGCCATTTTTGAATTACAGTGATTCAAGAAATTTTTTCTCTGGAAATCCTAATTTAAATCCAGAATATACCGACTCTTATGAAATGGGATTTTTAAAATTCATCCCTAAAGGAAGCTTTTTTACAAGTGTATATTACAGGCACAACACCAACAATATTCAAAGAATTACTTTGGTTGATAGCACAGGGTTTAGCAGTTTTGTTCCTATAAATGCAGGATTTGAAAATGCCTATGGACTTGAACTTACAGGTTCTAGAAAAATTGGTAAAAAAGTAAACCTAAATGGAAATGTTAATCTCTACAGGTTTTACTCAGAGGGTAAAATTGAAGGAGTACTGAGAACAGCTGAAGCAACCACTGCCAATGCAAGATTTATGGCAAGGTATAACCTCAACAAAGAAACCGCAACCCAATTAAGTATGCGGTATCGGGCTCCAACCAAAACCTTACAAGGCAGAACAGAGGCAATTTATAGTTTTGACTTTTCTTATTCACAAGATTTATTTAAAAATAAGGCAACCCTTAGTTTTAATGTAAACGATATATTAAACTCAAACAAAAGAAGAAGTGAAACTCGAGGAGATTACTTTTTCTCATCTACCGAGTACCAAAGAAGACAAAGGCAATTTACCATAAGCTTCAATTACCGAATTAACCAAAAGAAAAAACAAGAGCGAGAAGGTAGAGATGGTGGAATGGACGATTTTGACATGTAAAAGATAATCCGATTTTCGCATAATGTTTTGATTTTCAATAAAAATTGATTACTTTTTGTCAATTTTTAAAACCAAAACAATGCCTCGTCCACCAAGAAAAGCTTTTAAAACCAGACGTCAAGCCTTTCAAATAGGATTACAAAAAGAAGGTATAGAAACAATTGAGCACCTAACTCCTGGCAAAAGGGTAAAAGTTAGGGAAAATGCCAAAAAATTGTTGCGCGAAAACGATCAAAAAGCTAGAATGCTTGCATATGCGGCAGTTTTAGTTGTAATTGTTGCAACAGTGTTTTTTAGCCTAATTTTTTAAGTTTTTGATGTAAGGTTACTTTTTTAAGACATATACACTAACTCAACTCTTGAGTTACAAGTCTTTTTTTATATTTTTCGAAAAAAAATAATGCGCAGAATCATATTCAGATCTGTTATTGTAATCATCTTTACAATGCCATTAATTTCTCTACTTTTTTGGTATTTAAGTGAGGATAAAATTATTTAAGTGACTAGATTGGTATATTACTTCTTTTTCGTAACCTAACTGAGCCAATGCCTTTGCTGATAACATAACAACCTTGTAGATATCGTCTTTTAAACGAGTAATAAAAAAGTCTTTTTGGTTATCAATTAAAAGTTCTTTTAACGTTTCTATTGAAGTTATTTTAAGTTTAGGGCTCTCAAACCTATCATAATACTCCATAATTTTTGGCGATGCATCTTCTAATTGAAGTTTTCCTATAGCGATTAATGCATTTTGTTTAACTTTTTCTTCTTCGTGGTCAAAAAGGGCAATAATATCTGGTTCGGCATCTACTTGATTAAAATAAGTAGCTAGTTTTAAACCAAATACTACAACACTATAATTTGAATTTTTTAACCAAGGACGAAAAGATGGAATTTCATCTCGATGCATTCTTTTAAGCTGCTCCATTATTCTTAGCTGCTGCCAATCAGACATAATGGTTTTTACTTTCGGAACAAAGGATAATCCTCTTACTCCTAAAAGTCTTATGAGGGCAAATTGGGCTTCATCTCTCAATATTTTATTTTCATGATCTGCATATTTCATAATCATGTCTCCGGCGTCTTTTACATCAAACTGGCTAACTTCTAAAAATGCTAAAGCTTTGGTAAACCACCTGCCTTTATTTATTTGTTTGAATGCGAATTTTTTTAGGCCTAAATCTTTGTATAGCAATTCAAGACTTTTTGCAGATTCACCCTGAAGATTTTTGTGTAATTCGATAAGTGAGGCAACAAAAGTTTTTCTTTTAAAACTAGTGTCGAAATCTTCTTTTAAATCGGATAACATTTTTTTGTATTCATTCGATTCTCTATCATTATGAGCATCAAACAAAAAGGAAGTTAAAATTTCTTCAAACTTATTCTTGTACTTATCTTCTAGGTATTCAATTCTATTTTTTATCGATCGGCTAATCATAATAGAAAAGAAAAGCAACAATGAAATTGTTACCAAAGGAAGATTAGCCCCGAAACAAATCGGTAGGCAAATTCTTGTTCTTTCCAGAATTCAAAAAAATCTACTAAAATCTCCACCATACTCCTAAATTATAACTTAATATTTCATACGGTTTTATTGTTTCAGGCTTTTGGTTGTTGTAAATAAACCAAGCTCTACCATGCCATTTTCCTATTATTGGTTGTTGATAGCCTACCCCAATATTCCAAGCTTGCTCTATTTGCCCCGAATAAGTATCTGAAAATACATTGTTGATTGTATTTACGTCTGGAGAATTTCCTACTCCCCATCTTAATTCAAAATAATGGTATTGATTTGTTAAATATCGTCTACCCACCAACTCAAATATATCTGCGCCTCCAAAATTGCTAGCGCCTTTGTATAGTCTTGCGTAGATATAGTTATTGCCAGGGTAATAGCCTGCATAAAAAGTTAGCATTTGAAAAGTAATTGAGGTAAACTCAATATATCTGAACCCAGCAGAAACTTCAAAACCTTTAGGCAAACCAAAATAAATATCTGCACTATATCTCCACTCTGGAAACCAAATTCCGTTAGGAGAATAACTTGCATTTAAAAAAAAGTATAGGTTGGTTAGTGGCCTTGGATAAGCTTCTATTTCAACTTGGTAATCGTTTAAATTAAATCTATCGGCAAAATTTACCCTTCCTATTACTGGAGATAGTTTAAAAACCTTTTTGGCTTCAATACTCAAGCCTAACCTTGGATTACCAGAGAAATTTGTAAACTGATCGTATGTTCCCCAAATCCCGATATGGTCTGCTGATAATAAGTTGGTTAATTCAATTTGAAATTTTTTATAGTCTTTGTAATCTGGGTAGTCTTCAACCAATGAATCAACTACATTTAGGGCTGGCTTAAACTCCTCATTAAAATACAATAAGCGAGCTTTTAAATACCTTGTTTCTTCAACAGCAGAATCGGCTAAAACTTCGTTACATTTTGCCAAAGATTCATCATACTTCTCGTTCCAAAAAAGTACAGTAGCTTCAAAAACTCTAGGTTCAATATTTTGAGGAAAAGAGTCTTTAATTAATTGTAAAAATTTGATTGATTGATCATATTTTCTATCCCAAGCAAAGGTTCTTGCTTTGAGCATGTAAGCATCGTAGTATTCAGGAGTTTCACCAATAATTAAGTTAAAAATTGGCAATGCAAGTTCATATTTTCCATCGTAAGCATTTTGCTTTCCAACTTCTAAAAGCGAATCTACATTTAGCTGCGCACTAGCATGCGTGACAATGCCAACAAATAAAATTAAAAGTATTTTTTTCAAACCGCTTACTTCAACAACCTTTTTATCCGCAAGGTTAATTCGGTTGGGCTAAAAGGTTTTGTCATAAAATCATCAACCCCGAGGTCGAAGGCTTTCATCACGGTATCTTCTTGCCCTAAAGATGTCAATAGCATTACTTTAACATCATTCTTGAAACGGTCTTTCACTTGTTTTACTAACTCTAATCCGTTAACAAACGGCATCATAACACCTGAAACAACAAGGTTTGGAGTAAACTCTTCCAACAACTTCATTGCTTCACGTCTATCTGCAGCAGTTTTTACTTCAAAATTTTCTTTTGACAGTTTAAAGGCAATTGTTTTTAACAACAACCTTTCATCTTCTACAACTAAAACTTTTTGTTTTACAGGACTTTCTTCAGACAATCGTTAGCATTTAGTGGTGACAACACTTAAAATATATACTTCAGTTATTCTCCTTTTTTTTTAAAGTATAAATAATTTCAATTTTATCATCAGTTTCCTCAAATTCTTCTGGTAAAAAAGGGTCAGAATCGTCTTCTTCATCCTCTTCCCATTCGTATTGTTTTGGAGCTGGACCAAATTCTCGGTAAAAGTATGCCAATAACAATCCGCAGAGCCCTCCCATTAGATGACTCTCCCAAGATATTCGATAATCGATAGGTAAGATTCCCCAAATTAATGACCCGTAAACAAAAACAACCAGTAGTGATAATGCTATTAATCGATAATACTTTCTAATAAAGCCTGAGAAAAAAACGAAACTAGCAAAACTGTAAACCATTCCACTAGCCCCAATATGGTATGATGGCCTTGCAAATACCCAAACCCACAAACCTGTTATTAATATGCTGCCCAAATAAATTTTAAAAGCAACTTCTCGGTAAAAATAAAAGATGCCGAAACCAAGTAATAAAAGTGGGAAGGAGTTATTGGTTAAATGCTCCCAATCATCATGAATAAATGGAGAAGTAATTATGCCAAATAGGTTTTCAACTCTTCTAGGATATAAGCCAAATTGAACGAAATCAAAATTTGTATTGACTTTTAAAAGGTGAATAACCCATAATACCAAAACAAATAACGCAGGAAATAAAAACTGAGAATAATGAAACTTTCGTTCTTCTATCATGTATTTGATGAGTGTGCTACCGAATAGACAAATATTGCTCCGAAGCCAAAAAACAAAAGTAAATGAACAGGAAATAAACCAAAATCTTTAAGGTAAAAAGCTAAAAACAAACCTCCAAAAAAGTAAAGCGAAAAAACCCCTTCTAATAAAGACATAAAAGATATTTTTTTACTTATATAGGCTTTGTTTTTCCATGAATCTTTTTTGGTTACGATATTAAATTTTGGGGTTCTAATAAAAGGTGTTTTTTTACCTACATAGCCTTCTATTACTGCTATTGCGTTATGCAATGATAACCCCATGGTAAAAGACAAAAACATTGGAAAATAAAGCAGGAAATTCTTTTTATGCTTAGGGTTATGATTATAGTTGAATTTACTAGAATTCCAATAATAAATGCCCAATAATACAAAGCTAAAAACAAACAAACCACCAATAAAAAAGAAGTTTTTTAGCACAGGCCAATTTGGCTTAAACCACATGACAGGAATGCTCAAAATGGCAGTTAAAGCCACGCATACAAACACAAATGAATTTAACAAGTGGAAGGTTGCATGAAACTTTGTGGATATTGGTTTGTTCGATTTCCATACCTTCCAAAGGTTTTTTCGAGCACATTCAGCTGCGCCTTTTGTCCACCTAAATTGCTGGGTTCTTAGTGCTGCAATATTTGCTGGAAGCTCTGCCGGAGAGCCAACTTCTTTAATAAACAAAAACTTCCAACCTTTAAGTTGAGCTCTGTAGCTAAGGTCTAAATCTTCTGTTAATGTATCGTCTTGCCAACCTCCTGCATTATTAATACATTTTTTTCGCCAAATGCCACCTGTACCATTAAAATTAATAAAGTGGTTATTGGCGTTTCTTCCGCCCTGCTCTACAGAAAAATGGGCATTTAACCCAAATGCTTGTAATGATGTAAGTAAACTATAATTTTGGTTTATATGTAACCATGGAGTTTGTACCACTCCAATTTTTTCGTCAATAAAATAGCCAATTGTTTTTGCTAAAAAATTTTTATCGGGCAGAAAATCGGCATCAAAAATGGCAATAAACTCTCCTTCGGCTATTTCTGTTCCTTCTTTTAGCGCTCCCGCTTTAAATCCATTTCGATTTTGCCTATGAATATGCTTGATGTTTATTCCTGCATTTTGCTTTTGTAAAACCAATTGCTGAATAAACTCTTTGGTTTCATCTGTAGAATCATCTAAAACCTGAATTTCTAAAAGTTCTTTTGGATATATGATATTACATGTTGCATTTATTAGCCTTTCTACAACGTATTTTTCGTTATAAATTGGAAGTTGAATGGTAACTTTTGGGTAAAATTTTTCTTGAAATTGTGACTTTCTATTATTTCTTTTTTGCTTCAAGAAATTTAGCAAAATATCAAGCTGACTCAAACTATAGAAAAATATAAAGAGCAACAAAAATCCATAAACTGCAAAAACCAAAACCTCTACAACTATCACTTTAAAGCATATTTAAAAATGGTGAATAATATTTTGTAGCTCGCCATAATAGTCCCTTTCAAAGTACCCGAAACCTTAGAAATTCCAATTCTAACTTTATAACTTACAGGCACTTCTGTGTATATCAATTTATTTTGGGCTGCTTTTATTTGCATTTCTACTGTCCAACCGTAGTTGGTATCTTGCATGTTTAGTTGTAAAAGACTTTGGTATTTTATGGCTCTAAACGGACCCAAATCTGTGGCATTTTGTTTAAACAGCAATTTTAATAGAAAAGCGGCTAATTTATTTCCCCAGATTTGTTGTGGCGTTAACGATTTTTTTTGGCGCTTGCCCAAGGCTCTGCTTCCCACCACAAAATCTGCTTTATTTTGTAAAATAGGCTCAATAACTTTTGGAATTTCTTCAGGATAATCTGAATAATCACCATCTAAGAAAACAACTATTTCTGGAATAACATTTAAGGTTTTTAAGTGCGCTATACCTTTTAAACAAGCTGCACCATAACCTTGCATTTTTTCTGAAAGCACAATTGCTCCTGCTCCTTTGGCAACTTGTATGGTATTGTCGGTAGAGTTATTATCTACAACAATAATGTTAGAAACAATATTTTTTGGAATATCATGTATAACATGACTTATGGCCTTTTCTTCGTTAAAAGCCGGAATAATTACTACAACTTCGCTCATTAATCTAAAAACCCTTCTACCCTTGTCAATTCTCCTTTTTCGTTATAAAACCGCCATGTATTTACTGGATTGCCAAAGGTGTAAAAACCTTCTTTATAAATAATACCCTCATTAAAAAAATGCCAATAACCATGATCAATTCCATTTACATAGTGGCCTCTTTTTTCGATATTTCTTTGTTCATCAAAAAACTCCCACCAACCTATTTTTTTCCCTTCTTGGCAATATCCCAATGATTCTATTTCTCCATTTTCATGGAAATTCTTAAAATAACCGTTTTCTAAATTTTGATGATAAAAACCAATAGATTTTAAATTTCCTTTTTGATGGTAAAATCTCCACCATCCATTTTTCTTTTTATTTGAAGTATATCTTCCTTCAGAAACTATGTTATTGAAAACTCCATCATTAGTTTTTTGGTAAAAAACATTTGAATCGGGATGGGTGATTGTGTTGACAATATTGCCAAATCCATCAATGGTAGTTTCTTGGGTAAACTGACAAAAACCTAAATGGAAACAAAAAAGGAAAACTAAAATACTAAAAGGTTTCATGAATAACTTGTATGTTTTTATCTCCAATAAGAATTGGGTTATCGTTTACTCTTTTTATTTCAGAGCCATTTTCTAATTTTAATACGCCTCTTGGGCAAACTGCTGAGCAAACTCCGCAACCAACGCAAGATGAACGCACAATGTTTTGGCCTCGTTGGGCATACCATCTAACATCAATTCCCATTTCGCAATACGTTGAACAGTTGCCGCATGAAATGCATTGGCCTCCATTGGTAGTAATTCTAAATTTTGATTTAAACTTTTGAATTATTCCTATATATCCTGCCAAAGGACAACCAAACCTGCACCACATTCTATTGCCCATTAAGGGATAAAAGCCTGTACCTACAACCCCTGCAAAGGCAGAGCCTATTAAAAATCCGTATGTTTTTTGGATGGAACTAGTCTCTACTCCTAGAATTTGGTACTCTCCTGAGAAATAAGAATACAGCGTTGCGATGGTCATTAATACTGCAAAAACCAAAACAGAATGAATTGAAATTCTCTCAATTTTCCATGCTTTTAAGGTTTTGTTTGAAAGTTGTCTAAACGGGTCGCCCATAGTTTCAGCCAAACCTCCGCAACCACAAACCCAACTGCAATACCAACGTTTACCATAAAAGTATGTGAATACAGGAACTGCAATTGCGAAAAGTAAAATGCCCCAAACCAACATAAATATCCCGATTCCACCTGAAGCAATAAGCTGGTCTAAATTCCATTGGAAAAAGAAATCGTAATCTAAAGGCCAAATGTTTTTAAAATCCATGTAAGGTTGGTTCAATCTTACCAATATTTCGGGAATTAAAAAGGCAAACGCAGTTTGGAAAAACATTACCGAAATAGTTCTAAAAATTTGATATTTATTTCCCCTGTACTTGATAAGCATTCTTATGCCCATAACAAGCATAATTAATGTGTAAAGCAAGCCATACAAAAACCACTGACTTGCAGGGTTTCCGCTTAACAATTCACTAATGGGATCAACAATTAAAACCCAACTTACAATGTAGCTTGGAAACCAATATAGCAATATGTAAAAGCTGATTAAAAAAGCACCTGTTATTATGCCAACAATGCCTTGTGATTTAATGCTGCTTTTGAAAACATTTTCGTTTTTAACTCCTTTTGTTTTATACAGATTTAAATCTGGTAAAATAAAAATCAAACCACCAAAACAACACAAGCCTATTGTAATAAGTAACCAAAAGGTTTTATTATTTTTTATAGAACCTTGAGCTGCTGATTTTACAATTGGCAAAGCAAATTCTTGGGGCGAATTCCACATTACTTTATCCCATTGCTGTAATGTCTTTAATTCTTCGTTTTTGGCTGAGAAAACCGAGGTAATTTTATTGGTAAATTCAAAAGCAGATGCAAAGTTTTTATCTGCAATTTCTGTTTGAAACGATTCCAACAAGTTTTGTTTTTCGTTTTCATTTAACAAAGTGTTTAGCTCGCTTTGTTTTATGCTAAAACTTCCAACAAATAATGAACTTACAAAGGTGATTAACCCTAGCAAAAAAAGTACTAAACCAATGGTTTTAAGATGTTTCATGATGCCAACGGATTTAAAATTCTTAACCAACTTTTTCTTTTCACTTTAATGCTTTTTCCAAACTTTTTATTGAAAGCATCTACAAAATCATAGCTAAAAGCTTTGTAAAACTCAGGATCAAAATTGGCATCTTCAAAATGCGCTAAACAGTAATTTATTGTTTTGCCTTTAGTTAACCAAGCGTCAAAAATTTCGTGTCTTAACCTAATTCCAAAACTATTGATGCCTAAAAACTTTTCAGTTTCTTGCTCAAAAACTAGGTGGATTAACCTTCTGTTTTTTTCATCTTTCCAAATAAATTCATTTTGATTAGGCTCAAGTTTATTAGGCACTACACCATAAGTTTGGTATTCTATATCAAAAAACTTGGCTGAGTTAAACCATGGCCCCGGATTATATTCTACATTTTTACCACAAAGAATTTTGGCAAGCGTTTCGCCCATAATTCGGCCTGTGTACCAAACTTGTTCAATAGGTTTTCTTCCTTTTACAGGATTTGTAAACTCGGCGCAATCGCCAATAGCATAAATATTTTCGATGTTGGTTTCAAACTTTTTGTTTACCAATACTCCTAGTTTTGTTTCGATTTTAGTTTGTTTTACCAACTCAATATTTGGCGAAACACCCACTGTTAATCCAACAAAATCACATTTTATTTCATTGCCATGAGATGTAAAAACTGAAGTTACATTTTGTTTTGAATCTCCCCCAATAAACTCTAACTCTGTATTAAAATGCAAATTAATTTCATGGTCGTTTTTAAGGTGATTGGCTATAAAGTCTCCATCTACCTTTGGCAAAACATTTCCCCAAAAATTATCTTCTCGAATTAAATAATCAACTTTTATTCCTCTGCTGTGAAGCATTTCTGCCATTTCAACCCCAATTAAACCACCACCAACAACAACTGCTTTTTTAATATTGGCTGTATTCTTTTCCATTAATTCTAAGTCTTGGACTGAGTAAAGTCCTTGAACTCCATGAAGATTTTCACCAGGCCAACCAAATTTGTTGGGTTTTGAACCGGTTGCCAAAACCAATTTATCGTAATTTAATTTGGTTGAATTTTTTAAGGCCAATTGGTTTGATTCAGTATCAATTTTTGTAACCCAATCGAATACCAAATTGATGTTGTTTTTTTTCCAAAACCAATCTTCATAGGGTTTTGTATGTTCAAACTTCATGTGGCCCATGTAAACATACATTAAGGCGGTTCTAGAAAAAAAATGTTCTGTTTCTCCGCCAACAACTGTAATTTGGGTTTGGTGGTTTAGCTTCCTTAAATACCGAGCACAGGTAATTCCCGCTATTCCATTTCCAATTATTACAATATGCTCTCCCATAATTTCGACTCAAAAAACCGATTTTAAAAAACAATAGAATGTCACAAAAATTACAATGCTCAATTTAATTCTTAATTTGCTTTGCAGAGGAAATTATGAAAAAACTAATACTTCTTTTTTTACTAATCTATTCAATTGGATTAAAAAGCCAAAATTTAACCCTTAAAATTGATAGCTTTTACTCAAAGGTAATTGATGAAAATTAAAATTTTGTTAAGTACAACTTGGTGAAAAAGAACCAAGAGTCTTTGCAATTTATTATTTCAGAAATTGAATCAATTGAATGGGAAAACAAGGGAGTTAACTTTAAATCTTCTAGTTGGATAAACCTATATAATCTTCATGTTATCAATAAAATAGCTAAAAAATACCCTATTGCATCGGTAACAGATTTACCTAATTTTTTTGATGAACAGTTTATTGAATTGAATGGTAAAAAAATATCGCTAAACGAACTTGAATCTGAAATTAGATTTAACGCAAACGATGCTAGAATTCATTTTGCTTTGGTGTGTGGCGCAAAGTCTTGTCCTCCCCTATTCAACAAAGCATTTACCGAAGAAAACTTTAATTCTCAACTCGATTTTATCTCAAAATTTGCCCTCAAAAAAGAGCATGTAATAAAATCAGTTGAAGAATCCAATACGCTATATTTAAATCAAATATTCAATTGGTATGCTGAAGATTTTGGAGAAAAAGAAAACCTTGTAGCGTTTTTAAAGTATTACTTTCCTGAGTTAGAAAATAATTTAACAATTAAGTTTTTTGAGTATGACTGGAGTTTAAATGATGCTTCAGAAGTAAAAAAAAACGATAATAACTTACAACTTCAAACTCCCTCTAGGCTATTTCAAAAGGAAGTATAGAGTTTAAATCTTTTTGGAATTTATATTCCCAAACCAAAGGTTTCGATAACAATGGAAATAAGGTAAATTATGGGGCAAGGTCTAGTTATTTAACCTTATTAAACTCTTTAATGATTGGAGTAACTCCTAAGCTAAATTTAGGTGCCGAAATTTGGTTAAGCTCTGTAAATGTTGGCCAAGTTGAAAACTCAATTTTTCTGCCTTACCAATTTTCAAACACCAACAACTCAAGGTTTACGGTTTCATATTTTGGCCCAAAAGCAAGGCTTCAGCCATTTAACAAGTTCAAAAACATCTCAATCCAAACATCATTCTTGATGCCAATTGGAAACGATTTAGATGGAAGCGAATCTGGAAAACCATACCTAGCTGCAGATAGATTTTTGTGGTTAACCCAATTCTTTTGGGATCAGCCTTTAAACAACAAATGGCAATTATTTTTTCAAGTTACTCCTTGGTTATCTATAAATCGAGATTTTGATTTTTCTCAAAACACCATTGAGACTCCGGCAAGTATCTTTTTAAGCTATTTGGCTACATCGCGATTAAGTTTTTATGCCCAACAAGAGTTTTGGCCAAAATGGGGAAATAAAATCATAGATGCATATTTTAGGCAAGAAGGAATTGGAGTAAAATACCAATTGATTCCTCAAAAGCTAGAGTTTGAAACCTCTTCTACACTATTTTCATCAGGTAAAAATCAAGGAGCTGGCTTTACATTAAACTTCGGATTGAGAATTGTTAACTTCAAATAACCTTAAAAGTTAATTTTGAATTTGTGAAGAAACTCATTTTTCTATTTCTAATTTCTATTTCATTCTTAAGCCAAAGTCAAGAAAAGTTAAATGGTGTTTCTATTGTTGCTCCAAGTAAAACCTCCTCTTATCCATCAATAAACGAAGTAAAAAACCTCGGTGCAAATTGGATAACCATAATGCCTTATTCTTTTGTTGATGAAAATACCGGGCAAGTAATTTTCAACACAGATTGGCAATGGTGGGGCGAAAGAACTGAAGGAGTTATTGCCGCAATTGTGGAGGCTAAAAAGCAAAATTTTAAGATTATGCTTAAACCAATGATGTGGCTTAAAGGAGGCGGCTACACAGGCGATTTACAATTTGAAGATTTTAACAAATGGAACGATTTTGAAAAATCTTACGCAGATTATATCCTTCATTTTGCAGAAATAAGTGATAGCCTAAATGTTGACCTTTTTTGCTTGGGCACCGAATTGAAATCTTTTATGCAATTTAAACCTCAGTTTTTTCCCAAAACCATCCAAACCTACCAAGATAGCTTTCAGTTTGAATTGACTTACGCAGCAAATTGGGATAATTATAAAAACGTAACCTTTTGGAATAAAGTAGATTACATTGGAATTGATGCTTATTTCCCTGGCGCATCAAATAGTCAACCTACTATGCAACAAGCAAAAACCGAGTTGGTAAAAACCAAATACGAATTGAAAGATTTTGCAGAACAAAAAAATGGTAAAATTCTATTTACAGAGTTTGGTTACAGAAGTTGCGCCCAATGTGCTTACCAACCTTGGGCACACAAAAAAGAAGTTACACCAAGTGCAGATTGTCAAAAAAATGCCCTCGAAGCTTTCTTTATTCAATTGTATAATCAACCTTGGTGCGCCGGTGGTTTTTTATGGAAATGGTATGATTCAGAAAATGAATTCCCAAGAAATATAGCCACAGATTATTCGCCACAAGGCAAACCTTCATTGGAAATAATAAAACAAAATTTCAAATAAATGTGCGGTAGATATACCATAGTAAAATCTGCTGAGGAGCTTGAAAAACAGTTTGAAATTGACATTAACAAAGAAGTTTACCAGCCTTCTTATAACCTCGCTCCTACTCAAATTGCTCCGGTAATTACAAATGCTTCACCCAAACAAGCTTCTTTTCTTCAGTGGGGTTTAATTCCATCTTGGGCAAAAGACCAAAGTATTGGTTACAATATGATAAATGCAAGAAGCGAAACCCTTTTAGAAAAACCAGCTTTTAAAACCTCTTTTCAAAATAAAAGGTGTGTTGTTTTGGTGGATGGATTTTACGAATGGAAAAATCAAGGCAAACTGAAAATTCCATCTTACATCTCATTAACATCAAACAAAACATTTGCTTTGGCAGGATTGTGGGATTCTTGGAAAAATCCAACAGGTGAAAATGTGTCCACTTTTACCATAATTACCACTAAAGCGAACACCTTTATGCAGCAAATTCACCAAAGAATGCCGTGTATTTTTGAGAGTAACCAACAAATTAAACTATGGCTTGATGAAAATATTTCTGCCTCAGAACACTTTAGTTTACTGCAACCAATAGAAAATGAAAAAATGAAAATGCATGAAGTTAGTGTCTTGGTAAATTCTCCTAAAAACAACAAACCATCATTGATAAGTCATGTAGAAAATTTTGGCACACTTTTTTAACCTTCGATAAACATTATTTACCATTGTTGTTTTTATTTAATATCCCAATAAATTAGCAACTACTTTTATATTCTAAAATAAAATTATGAAACTAAAAATTTCCTTTTTAGGCGTTTTGTCTCTTTTTTCTTTAACCTTATTCGCCCAACCAGGCGCAAGTGCTCAAAAGCTTGCCACCTTTATAAATATTGTTGAACAAACTTATGTAGATACTGTAAACTCTAACCTTTTGGTTGAGGAGGCTATCAATTCTATGTTAACAGATTTAGACCCTCACTCGGTTTATATTTCTAAAAAAGACCTTCAAAAAATGAACGAACCTCTTGAAGGTAAATTTGAAGGTGTAGGTATTCAATTTAATATTTTAAGAGATACTATTTTGGTTGTTTCTCCAATTTCTGGAGGTCCATCAGAAAAGTTGGGCATCCGCGCAGGCGATAAAATTGTGAAAATAGATAACGAATTAGTTGCAGGCGTTGGCTATAAAAACAACGATGTTATGAAAAGCCTTCGTGGCGAAAAAGGAACCAAAGTAAATGTTTCAATCTTTAGAAGAAGTGAAGCTGAATTACTTGATTTTGAAATCACTAGAGATAAAATTCCAATTTATTCTGTTGATGCATCTTATATGATTAATGAAGAAACAGGCTACATAAAAGTAAGTCGTTTTGCCGCTAAAACTGTTGATGAATTTAAAGATGGTTTAGACTCCTTACAAGGAAAAGGTTTAGAAAATTTAATTCTTGATTTAAGAGGAAACAGTGGTGGATATTTGAATACTGCCATTAATCTAGCCGATCAGTTTTTAGAAGAAGACAAACTAGTAGTTTATACCGAAGGCAGAACTTCTCCTAAACAACAAACTTTTAGCACCAAAAAGGGTGATTTTGAAAAAGGAAAACTCATTGTTTTAATTGACGAAGGTTCGGCTTCTGCCTCTGAAATTGTTTCGGGCGCTATACAAGATTGGGACAGAGGTTTGGTAATTGGAAGAAGAAGTTTTGGAAAAGGATTGGTACAAAAACCTTATTCTTTGCCTGATGGTTCTGCCGTTCGACTTACCATTTCTAGATATTATACACCATCTGGAAGATGTATTCAAAAACCTTATGAAGACGGCAACAAAAAAGATTACTACAGAGGCGATATGGAAGAAAGAATGGAAAATGGTGAGTTTTATTCTGCCGACAGCATTAAACTTGACGAGAATTTAAAATTTGCCACCAACAACGGAAGAGTTGTTTACGGTGGTGGTGGAATTTTACCAGATATTTTTGTGCCGCTAGATACTACTGGAAGCTCTAAATATTTATCGAAACTTATTAGAAAAGGTGTTTTTTATGAATATACTTTAACCTTAATGGATAGTAAAAGAGATGAGTTTTTAGAGACTTATCCAAGTATTACAACATTTAGGTCTACCTTTAACATGAACGAAACCTTACTAGAAGGCTTGTTAGAGTTTGCCGATAAAAAAGAAATTGAGCGAGTTGCAGAAGACCTTGAAATTTCAAAAACTAGAATCGAAAATATTTTTACATCTCAAATAGCAAGAACACTTTATGGAACTGGAGCTTATTACGAAATAATAAACAACGACGATCCAACAATAATTGCAGCCCTTCAAGCTATAGAAGACAATACCTTCAAAAAAATGAAACTGAGTTACAAGTAAGCTCATTAAAATTAAAAAGGCTTTTGGTTAAATTCAAAAGCCTTTTTTTTATTCGTTAAACGAATGTTAAAGTGGAAAGTGTAAAACCAAAACAATTTACATTTGTTAATCAAAAAAAAAGCATCAAAATGAAAGAAAACATCAATACTGCATTACTTGTACTAATTACCTTAATGGTAGGTTACGGAACTTTTTTTAAAGAAGATAGCAAAATAGTTTACAACCAAGGTAGAGGAGCTCAAGCTAACATGGCTCAGCCGGCTTCAACTCCAATTTCTCAGCCTGCTCAAAATCAAAATTTCGACCAAGATTTTACGGCTCAAACTACCATCAACAACGCACAAGATCAAGGCAATATTCAAAGTACAAATCCTCCTACATCAGTTGCCTTTGCTGAAACCAATCACGATTTTGGAACAATAAAGCAAGATACTGAAAACACAAAAGTTTTTACTTTTAAAAATACTGGAGATAAGCCATTGTTAATCGAAAGCGCTAGAGGTTCATGTGGTTGCACTGTTCCTAATTATCCTAAACAACCAATTCCTCCTGGCCAATCTGGCGAAATTGAAGTTGTTTACAGCCCAGGAAAACAAAAAGGTTTACAAACCAAATCTGTTACCATTATTGCTAACACAGAACCTAGAACTACCGTTTTACAGATTAAAGCCGACGTTGAAGAGGTTTAAAAAACAATATCATAATTACAATGAAATCCTTCTCTTTCGAGAAGGATTTTTTTTGCTTTTATTGAGCCTATTATCCCTTTCTAGTTCAAGCCAAAACAAAAGTTTCCCATTTATTCCAAACGAAATAGTTTCTTACGAAATAAACTACAATTGGGGTTTTATTTGGGTTTCGGCGGGCGAAGTTTCATTTTCGGTAAAATCGAGTGAAGTTTATGGCAAGCCTGCTTTAACACTTACGGGAGAAGGAAAAACATTTCCAAAATACGATTGGTTTTATAAGGTTAGAGATATTTACGAATCTAAAGTAGATGCCCAAACCTTAAGGCCCTACTCTTTTATTAGAGATGTAAACGAGGGGAAATCTCAAATTAACAATGCCTATGTTTTTAACCATCCCAAAAATGAGGCATATTCAATTATTAGGCAGCAAGATGGATCATTTAAAAAAGACACTATTGAGTTTCCTTTAGAAACCTATGATGTTATTTCGATGATTTATAAATCGAGATGCATCGACTTTTCTCAATATAAAAAAGACGATAAAATTCCAATCAAGATTCTTTTAGACAATGCTGTTTACGATACTTACATAAGATATTTTGGTATCGAAACAATTGATTTTAGAGGAATTGCCCCCATAAAATGCCATAAATTTAAACCTTACCTAATTGAAGGAACCATTTTTACAGGTGGCGAAGACATGACAGTTTGGGTTACTGCCGATGAAAATAAAATTCCAATTTATATTGAAAGTAAAATTTTGGTAGGAAATATAAAAGCAGTACTAACAGGCACTACGGGTTTAAAATACCCAAAACAATATATGTTGCCACAAGACTAAGGTTAACTTTTTAAATGATTTGGTTTTAGCAAATCGTTTATGGTTTTTACCGGATTAAAAGTTACCAAAGGAACTTCTACAAAAACAGTATGCCAATTGGCCATTGCTCCATTCCACAAACCAGGTAATTCTTGGGCTTTTATGGTTTTTCCTTCGTGAGATTTCTCGGTAATAAAACCTGTTTCAGAATCTACAAAATCTAACAAATTATATTTTTTACCCGCATAATTTTTGGTTGAGCAAACTATATCTACCGGATTAAAATGCGTGGCACTGTTTAAAATTTCAACCTGCTTTGCATTGTTTAAATCAACTTGCGATTTTTCTACAATTTGCAAGGTGGTTGCCCCATTGGTTTGCTTCACCCAAAAAGGTCCACCACCAGGTTCACCTTCATTTTTTACCATGCCGCAAACCCTAACAGGCTTAAACAAAAAGCTTTTTAATAATTCTGAAGAATTAATGTTAAGAGATGAAATACCCAAAGCTGCTTTTGCAAAGTGTTGCGCAGCATCGGCTAGTTTTTCAGAATACCCATGCTCACTAAAATTTTTCTGTAATTGGAATAATTCTCTTGTAATTTGAAGTAAAACTCCCCCCATAAACCTTTTGTATTTTCCATTTTTGGCATGGAAAAAGGGAGGCAACACATTGTCAATATTTTTAATAAAAATTAAATCGGCATTTAGGTTATTCAAATTTTCTATCAATGCGCCATGTCCACCTGGCCTAAACAAAAAGCCTTCAGTTGTTTTTACAGGCGAGTTGTCCTCCAATACCGCAACCATATCGGTACTTTCCATTTGCTCAGAGAAGGTCACTTCTATTCCATTGGGGTAAATAGATTGATATTTTAATTTCAGTTTTTCTGACTCTAACTCGAACATGGTTTTATGCTCGGGAGAAATGGTAAAATGTAATTGTAGTTTTCCATCGTTAGCGCCAAAAAACTCTGTTTCGGCGAAATGCTCTTCTATAGCGAGTCTTGGCAAATTATTGGTTTTGTGAAACGGAATCATAGCCTTTGGCTTTTTACCAAACGCAAAGGGCTCTTCATTTAAAAGCACTTTTAAAAACTTGCGTTTTTCTTCAAATTTACCATTGGCTAATTGTTGCAATTCTGCAGATAAATTTTCAAAAAATGGAAATTTCTCTATTCCTTCAAAAAAAGTTTTGTAATCTTTATCGTTTGGTTCAGTTTCAGCATTTGATGCTTCAAACAAAAACTTAAACATTCTGCTTGCCGCGCCAGATGCAGGAACAAACTTTATGATTTCATTTTGGTCTTTATCTCTGTCAAATAAATTGGCTAAATTTTCAATTTCCTCTTCAGATTTCGTAAAAATTCCACTTTCTTCTGTGGCAGGGTTTTGCAAATTAGAAAATGGAAATCCTTTTTGAAAATTATTTAATTGCGTCTCAAATTTTTCTAAAGAAATACCTTTTTCTGCCAATTGCTTTTTTGCAATACCATCCAATTCCATATCAGCTTTTTTTTGCGAATGTAATTATCTTAATCCTTCGTTTATTTTCTTGTTGTTAACCAACTATTAATTGTAAGTTGTATTCATTATTTTCGGTCAAATTTTTTCTATGCGATTTTTAGTTTTTATTTTCTCTATCCTCACCCTATTTTCATGTCAACAAAAAGAAATGAAAGAACCTAAAAGTGAACCCATTAAGCAAGTTTCAAACAAAGATGTTCATTCATTTAGCGAGCCAGAATCAGCCTTTGTAACTCACCTCGATTGGGATGCTGATTTAAATTTTGAAGACAAAATAATATCCGCAACAGCTACATGGACAATAAAAGCCAATGAAAATGCCAAGAATATCATTTTTGATACGAAAGATTTAGAATTAATATCAGTAAAAGACCAAGAAGGAAATTTGCTGAAAAACAATGTAGGCGAAACAAAAGAATTTTTAGGAAAATCTTTAAAAGTTAAACTTCCTGAAAAAGGAAATAAAGAGGTACCCATGGATGAGGTACACAAATACGGAGTGATTGCCGGGGAAAGTCTCAAGGATGGTATTTATCGGGTCGACGAGATGGTTGAAAAACCCGATCCCGCTGACGCGCCATCTAACCTGGCCATCATTGGCCGCTATATCCTGACGCCGGATATTTTCGACATCATTCGCGAAACAGAGCCCGGTGCCAATGGCGAGATCCAGCTCACTGATGCGCTGCAGACCCAGGCGCGCAGAGGTTGCGTGATGGCCTACAAATTCGAGGGTAGGCGCTTTGACTGTGGTAGCGTCCCGGGCTTTGTCGAAGCCACCAACTTCGTTTACGAAAACTAC